>JBFHRO010000001.1:0-41023 GCA_041591635.1 Oleiphilaceae bacterium
GCTGCTGTCGGGCGGCACCTGGTCAGGCAGAATACCCACAACTCCGCCTTTCTTCAGCACTGCCAAAAGGCGGGCCACGCCTTTGGTGGTGGTGGGAAGGAGCTCTGCACCCGCCCGGCTGCGCGCCTGGGCGATAAAGGCGTCCAGTGCCGGCGTTTTGGGCGGGCGATAGAGTGAAGCCATTTGATAGCGTGTGGACAGGTACAAGCCCGCCAACTCCCAGTTACCCAAGTGAGGGGCCAGCAACATGACCCCCTGCCCGCGGGCCTTGGCGGCAGCAATCTGCGCTTCGCCTTCCACCTCTACCACCAGGTCAAGCGCCTTCTGCAGTGGCCATGCCCAGACCGCCGCCACTTCCAGAAATACCGTACTGGTATTTTTCAAGCTGGCGCGGCTCAACTCCGCCCGCTGCGCCGCGGGCATCGAAGGAAAGCAAATACCGAGATTCACCTCGGTAATCCGGCGTGGCTCCAGATGCAGCCGGTAAATAACACGCCCGAGCAAGCTCCCCACTCGCTGAATCATGGGCAACGACCAGCCGGCAACCCAGCGAATCAAAGCAATGCTTATCCTGTCGGTCAGTTTCGTCATGCGTTTTTCAACCCGTTGCAATTCTGTTAGCCTTTGATGCCTTTCCCGCTGAATTACCCTGGAGTCAGGCTACATGGGATTCTTCTTCACCTTACTCTTGTCACTGGCACTACTTTCAGGTATCGCCATGTTTGCACGCAGGCATTTCCCAAGCCTCCCCTTCCTGCGGTTTCGCAACACCGTTGACTACCGCTATCCGCGTATCCTGATGTACCACATGATCAGCCCGCACCGGCCCGGCGCCCAATTCAACAAGCTGCGCGTGCCGCCGGAGCAATTCGAGCGGCAACTTGCGTGGCTGCATGATCAAGGCTGGACCTTCTTTACCCTGCAGGAACTCATGACCCTGGCACCCAACTTTCCTGAAAAGGCCGTGGCCCTGACCTTTGACGACGGATTTGCCGATAACTATAGCCGGGCCTTGCCTATTATGAAAAAGTACGGCGCCAAGGGCACCTTGTATCTGGTTATCGACCGGCACAACAACGACTGGTCCACCAAAAAGAAAGCCCACCACGACTCCGGGGAGCTGATGCACGAACCCAAGCTCACCGACGACCAGGTACATGCCATGCTGGCCTCGGGCCTGTTCGAGCTGGGCGGTCACACCTGGTCGCACGCCAATCTGGCAACACTTGATGCGTCACAGAAAAGCCATGAAATCGAGACCGCACGGCAAGAGCTGGAATCACGCTTTGATACCCAGGTCACCAGCTTTGCCTATCCCTTTGGTATTTATACCGATGAAGATCCCCAACGGGTCAGGCAGGCAGGCTATAGCAACGCTGTTACCACCGTCGAGGGGATAGAAACCCGGTTTATCGAAAACTGCTTTGAACTCAAGCGGATCAAAATCGGCGGCAAGGATTCACTCGCCCGAGTGATTCACAAACTGCGATTCGGCACCAAGCGCTGAGCGGTCCCCCGAAGTCTTGCCCTGCGAAGCCTAAAAATACTGGCGCAGCATTGCAATGACTTCGGGCCACATAAACCGGGCCTTTACCCGTTGCTCTGCGGCCGCGCCCAGCCGGGTGCGCAGTCCGGTATCACGCAGCAAGCGCTGCAATGCCTGGGTGACGCTCTCGACACTGTCACTATCACACAAGAGCCCGGTCTGACCATCGAGAACGGCATCTCCCGCACCACCGATACGCCCGGCGAGACTGGCCAGGCCAAACCATGCCGCTTCGAGATACACCAGCCCGAACCCCTCCACCGAATTTCCCTCGGCTCGACTGGGCATGACAAACAGGTCAGTCCGGGCAAGCCAGGCCGATTTCTGTTGCTCTATCTGCGGGCCGACAAAACACACGTGCGACTCAAGCCCGGCACGCTCGACCAGCCCTTGCAGGCGAGCGCGATCGGGGCCATCGCCAATGATGACATAGACCAGGTGCGGGAATTCCGTCAGCAAACCGGGCAAGGCGGCGATCACCTTGTCATGTCCCTTGCGCGCTTCGATCCGGCTTACCGTCAGCAACACCGGCCCTCGTCCAGCAAGCACCCGATCCACCCCGGCCAGGTGTTCTGCCTCGGCCAGCCTGGGTGCCGCGATACCGGGCCAGAACACCTCTGCCGTCGATCCCGCAGGCAAAAAAGGATTCAGCCGGTTGGCCGTAAAATGGGAATTCGCCAGAATATGCTGCGCTTTGGCAAAAGCACGGCACACCCGCTGGCGTTTTTTCTCACTCGCCCCCGAGGGAAACTCCATGCCGTGGGCCAGGCAGAGTATTTTCATGCTGTCTTTGACACTAACGTATTCAAGGCTCTTCCAGGTGTCGCAAATCAGCACCCCCGGTTCGCGGCGCATGCGCCGCGCAATCGCCCAGGCCTTACGCCGCCGGCGCAAGGGTTTGAGGCCGCCGAAGCGCACCACCGAAAATGCCTGACGGCGATCGAATTCGCGTGTATCCACGCCCGCGAGGGCATCCGCAAACACCACCACAGCTTCACCCTGGCGCGTCAGCTCATCGGCCACGTTGAACATGTAGGACTGAATTCCGCCCAGGTCGGGCGGGAAGCATTGGGTCGAAAGGTAAATCATAATAATGGCCGGCACCGGGGGTTGGTTTGCAAAGGATTCCCAGTATGAAACAATGCCCTCCCTCATCCAAGGAATCCACAGGGGCATTATGACAATATCCTGTAACAAAATCCTGATTCTCAGCGATGGCGTGCCAGGCCATGTCAATCAGGCGCGCGGGCTGGCGAGCTGGATCGCCGCCACCAGGGATTGCACCATTGAAGAAGTCGAAACCCGACTCAAGCACAAATTCCTGCGACCCCTGTACCGGGCGCTGCTCAATACCCGCTCCCCGCTGGCCAGCCGCATCATTCTTGCCGGCTATCAGCAGGTTCCGGCAAAGGTCACTGCGGGAACGCTCCTTCTCTCTTGCGGCGGAAACACCTCTTTTATCAACGCCGCCCTGCGCCGCCAATGGGGCAATCCCGGGGTATTCATTGGCTCGCTGCGCCGCCTCAAGCCGACGTGTTTTACGGCCGTTATGACCATTGAGCCCGTGGCCGGAGCCAGCAACAACATAGTGATGGATTTTGCCCCCAGCTACATCGATCAGGACGGCATTGCGGACGCCGGCAGCGCCTTTTTGGCCGAAAAGCAACCTGCCCGACCGCTGTGGGTGATGCTGCTGGGGGGCAACGGCGCTGGCTACACCTACGATACCCATGATTGGGAGACACTGGCGCAAAACATGCGCGCGCTGGCACAAACCCATCAGATTCAATGGCTGGTCACCAGTTCGCGCCGCACGGATCAAAGCGCCGAGTCCTGCATTGAGTCAAGGCTGGGTGAGTACCTTTTTGACAGCCTCTGGTTTTCCCGCCATGGCAGCCAGTCGCTCAAAGGCTTCCTGGGGGCGGCCGAGCGCGTTTTCTGTACCGAAGACAGCATGACCATGCTTTCCGAATCCATCAATGCGGGCAAACCCGTGGTCAGTCTTCGACCCCGGCAAGCCGCCCCCAACCAGCGATTTCTGGATGCGGTGGTACGCTTTGAAAAAAATGCGTTTCTCGCCCGCAGCAGTATTGAGCAGGCACACACCCTGCCGCCAGCGGTGAATGTGAGCACGCGCCTCATCGCCTCCCGGCAGCGGGTGCTGGCGCAACTGCAATCATTGCTGGACCATCAAGGGCGGGACGACTGAGATGCAGACACCAACAGTGCTGGTTATTGGGAAACGCGGCGGCATTTTGCAATGGTATGAGCATCTGTTGGCGACCGCGCCACTGCTTGCGGAGCTGAAGATCGAGGGTTTTGCCCTCAATCACAATAACTGGCAAGAGCGATCCGGCAAAAAACTGCTCAAGTTGATGGGGCAGAAACACAAACTCGACGAGGTGACGGCCCGGGCACTTAAAGCCCATATTCAGCGCACCCAGCCCATTCTGATTCTCATTGCCGATTTGTTTTACCTGTCTTCGCCCTTGATTGAGGCCCTGATGACCGCCAAACCCCAGGCTCGCATCGTGCACTGGATCGGTGATTTCTTTGAGCCACGCCTGGTGCAAAACGCCGCCGTCGTCGATCAGTTTTACTTCACGGACAGCAGTTTTATTGCCGATGCGAATGCCATCGGCATTGGCAATGCCGACTACCTGCCACTGGCCGTGAATACGTCACTGTTCGCACCGGAAAAAGCCTCGCAATCGCGACACCCTACGCTGCTTTTCATTGGCGCTCACTCAGAAAACCGGCAAGCCTTTATTGACCGGATTGGTGTGCCGATAACGGTTTTTGGCAAAGGCTGGCAAGCCTCGTCAACCCCGGGAGATGAACGTATCGGTAAAAACATTCCCATTGCGGAGGTAGCCAGACGGTATCGTCAACATGAGGCGGTACTGAACGTGCTCAATCGTAACAACGTACGCCAGGGGCTCAACATGCGCTGTTTTGAAGCCACCGCGTGCGGCGCGCTGCTGATCACCGAGAGCTCCCCCGACAATGCCCGCTGCTTTGTTCCAGGACAGGAGATCATTACCTACGAACAACCCGAGGAGATCCGGGAACAAATGGCCTGGCTGCGATCACAACCTGATCGACTGGCGACCATTGCCTTGCAGGGCCAGCACCGCACGCTTACGGAGCATGGCTACCATCATCGCATTCGCCAGCTGCTGCCGTTCTAGCCTGTGGTTTCCCGTTTTTTGGAGAGGCTTTTGTGCAGGTTCAAAAGCCATTTCTGATTAAAAAGCCGCATCAGCAGCACCGATGAAGAAACAAAAAACTGGGAGCACATCGCACGAATAAAACGCCCCTTGCGCCGCTGCGATTGCAGCGCCATGTAATCCTGCTGCAACTGCCGATAAGAGGCATCCACATTACCCGCGCTCTTGTGGCGCAGGTGAAAGTCAATCACGTAACACTTCAATCCCAGATGATCGGCATTCTGGCACAGGTCGGTGCCGTACAAATGAAAGCCGCGCAGTTGCGGTGAGCAAAACAGGTTTTGCCGGCGATTGAGGATCAGCAGGTTTTCATCCAGCGACAACACCCGGGCAGGAAATGGCCCCTGGCTGAGATTGGCCGCTTTGGGATCGGTAATGCGCACCACGGCACGACCGGCCGGCGTTTTGCCGGCATTACCCAGTACGGCCCAGCGGGCGTCCAGTGCTTCGATCTGGGCAATGCGCGCCTCCAGCACTTCTTTGTTATCAAATTCAAACAGAATGTCCTGATGGCAAAAAACGAGAATCTCGCCACGCGCGCTGCGGATGGCACGATTGATGGCCGCATAGGCATCAATACCGTTGGCCGATGTGTTGTCAAAATACAGGTACTCGACGTCATCGCCACAAAAACCGGCCTGACGGGCGCTTTCGAGCATCTCACCGTACTCGGCCGGTCGTGTCACCAGGGTACAAAAGGTGTAGCGACAGGCGAAGTTTTCCTCCTGCAGCCGGCGGCTTTCTGATCCTTCTGCCAACATACGAACTCCTCCCTTCGGATGCATAGTTCCGGTTATGGATTTACCCCGTCGCGCCGCCGGTCTACCCAGCCATTCAAGTGCGTCAGCAATACCAGACTTAACAAGAGCGCAACATAAAACTTGAAACTCAGGTGCAATTCGGTCAAGCCGCGAAACGCCAGATACACCAGAAACAGCACCCCTAGGCGGTTGAGCAGGCTAAAATCGGCCCATCCGGAGCGCACTTTCAACGCCCGAATCAGCGCGAACAGACCAAGGCAAAACAAGAGGGAACCCAGCGTACCCACGCAGAACAACAGCTGCAGGAATACGTTATGAGGCATCACCTGATTCAATCCGCCACCGATCAACTCAGGGGCGAACTTGAAGGAATTCAATCCATAACCGAACCAGAGGCGATCCAGATACGCCTGCCAAGTGCCTTGATACAGTTGGATTCGCTCGACAAACGAATTAGGCAGCTCATAACCCGCCACACTGTGGCCGTCCGTGAAAAAGGACACCCAGACCATCACCACCACCAACGCCAGCGACAAAACAGCAAAGGCCGGTGCAAACGCGCTTTTCCACCACACAAACAGCAGCAACAGACAGTAAAAGAGCGCCAGATAGGCTCCCAGGGAATCGCTGGCCAGCAGCAGGTATGCCAGTAAAAGGGCCAGCCCGAACATGGGCAATGTGCGGTAGCGGGGCAAATAGATGATCGCACTGACCACCACCAGCCCGGCCATGGCGGCCACATTGGCAAATTCGTGAATCCCCGAAATCACCGAGGAGAGTGCGCCGTTGTTGCGTAGCGACCAGCTCCAGTGCCATTGAGAAACCGCCCAGAGATACAAACCCGCCAGCAGGGCTGCCGCCACCCAGGAAGCCCGTACCAAGGCGTCAACAATGCGGTCTTGTGACTGATGAACGAGCAAACTGGCACCGGCAATCAGCACAAAGAGGCTTCGAAACAACTCCCACACGCCCTTGATGGATTTTTGCGGGAACACGGAACCAAGATAGCCAATGAGCATCACCGCCACAAAAAGCAACAAGGGCAGCGCCAATTGCTTCACCATCGCCCCGAACTGGCGCCAGTCGGCTACCCACACCGACAACACGAGTACGGCGGAAATCTCGCTCAACTGAAACTGGGTCGGCCCGACACTGAACAGACACACCAGACCAAAACACCAAAGCCCCAGTGGCCTTACCCACTGCTCACGATAACTGCTGATCGACATAGATTCTCTTTGCACAAAAACAAAGGGCGCATGTTCTGCGCCCCTTTGATGTTCTGTCACGAACTACTTCACCAGTGTCAGCCACTGGGCATGCGCCGGACTGCGGCCTTGCACCACATCAAAATACATCTGCTGCATTTTGGTCGTAATGGGGCCGCGCGAACCACAACCTATAATGCGTGCATCCAGCTCGCGAATCGGCAGTACTTCGGCCGCTGTACCGGTAAAAAAGGCTTCATCCGCCACGTATACCTCATCCCTGGTTATACGCTTCTCGATCACAGGGATACCCAACTCATCGGCGAAGCTGAAGATGGTCTTGCGGGTAATGCCATCAAGGCAGGACGTCAGTTCCGGGGTGTACAGCTTGCCATCACGGATGATGAAGATGTTCTCTCCACTGCCTTCGGCGACATAGCCTTCGTTGTCAAGCAGCAGTGCTTCTTCGCAGCCGCAACGCAGGGCCTCGTTCAACGCCAGCATGGAGTTGATGTAATGCCCGTTGGCCTTCGCCTTGCACATGCTGATATTGACATGGTGCCGGGTATAGGAAGAGGTACGCACCTTGATGCCTTTTTCTTTGGCTTCCGGCGACATGTAGGAAGGCCAGGCCCAGGCGGCCACCATCACATGCACCCGCAGGTTCTCGGCCCGCAACCCCATGCCCTCAGAGCCATAGAAAGCCATGGGGCGCATGTAGGCGGAGTCCAGATTGTTCTCGGCCACCACACGGCACTGGGCATCGTTCAACTGCTCCTTGGTAAAGGGCATGTTCATCTGCAGGATATGGGCCGAGCGAAACAGACGATCGGTGTGTTCCTTGAGTTTGAAAATCGCCGCCCCTTTGTCGGTGGCATAGGCTCTCACGCCTTCGAAACACCCCATACCGTAATGCAGGGTGTGGGTCAGTACATGAACCTTGGCCTCGCGCCAGGGAACCATTTCACCATCCAACCAGATTAGGCCATCACGATCAGCCATTGACATAATGAGTCGCTCCTGAATTAAACCGACGTGCGAAAAATGGGGGGCATTCTAGCACTAAAAAAATAGCCGTTCATCATATTATGCCTTGTCACGGGTGTCACCCGTGCCGACCAATACAGCGCCGGGTTCGACAAACTGCTGCCATACCTCGCGCACAAAACGGCGTTCGGTCGTAAAAGCATCGGCCTCGATCCGGCTGTTGAGCTTTTGCAAGGCGCGCCGGTGAATCATGGATCGCATCGTTTTATAGATCTCGATCAACTGAGCGGTGACCGCTGCGGGCAATACACCCGCCTCACCCATGGTTTCAAGAATGCGGATATTGTCAGGCCAGCGCAGCAGCTCAGGATGCTTATGACCCCAGCCCAAGACCGCAAATTGCGCCATGAACTCGATATCAACAATACCGCCTTCATCCTGTTTGAGATGAAATTGCGTCGGCGGTTCGCCCTCGACCACCCGGGTACCAAGGTTGTCCCGCATTTTTTGCCGCATGCCAGCCACATCCCTGCGCAAGGTCTCGAACTCACGCACCTGCGCCAGCGTCGCCGCGCGAATGGCATCAAAACGCCGGGCGACACTTTTACTGCCGGCAACGCAACGGGCCCGTACCAATGCCTGATGCTCCCAGGTCCAGGCGTCTTTTTGCTGGTAATACTCAAAAGCCTTGAGCGAGCTGACCAGCAAACCGGAATTGCCGGAAGGCCGCAACCGCATATCCACCTCATAGATATCGCCTGCCGCCGTTTGGGTCGCCAGAATATGGATAATGCGTTGCCCAAGGCGGGTATAAAAGAGTCCGGTATCAATGGATTTCTCGCCCCGGGTCGGCTGATTGGAGGCGCCTCCATGAACAAAAACCAGATCCAGGTCCGAGGTATAACCCAGCTCGATCCCCCCCAGCTTGCCGTAGCCAATCACGGCAAACCCCATATCCTCATCAAGAGTTCCCGCCGCCTCCTGCGCGCCCATCTCCAGCACTGGCGTACCGTGTTTGGCGACCATGTGCCGCCAGGCAATCTCGACCACTTGCTCGATAATGGCTTCGGCAATCCAGGTAAGGTAGTCGCTGACTTTCATCAGCGGCAAGGTGCCGCGCAACTCCGAGGCCGCCACCCGCAGCACATGGGCTTTCTTGAACAATCGCAAGCATTCCATTTGCTGCTCAAGGTCGTCTTCGGGAATCCGCAACATTTGCTGGCGCAATTCGTCGCGCAACTTGCCAATGTCTGGCGGCGCGAACAGGCTGGCAGAATTGAGGAGTTCATCCAGCAGCAGCGGCGTTTGTGCCAGAAGCTCCGCCAGCCAGGGACTGGCAGAGCAGAGCCAGACCAACTGTTGCAAGGCCCCGGGATTTTCATACAGCAACACCAGATAGGAGGTACGCCTGACCACCGCCTGAACCAATGCCAGAACGCGCGAAAGCGTTTGCGAAGGGAGATCGACTTTGGCAACTTCGGCCAGCAAGCGCGGCATAAAGTGATCGAGCCGTTCGCGCCCTATGGCCTGCATGACAGCCACGGCGCGCATGCCCGCCAGATCACGCAGGCGCTCAAGGCTGTCTTGCGGCGCATCAAAGCCCGCCTGGGTCAGCAACTCCAGTGCGGTGGGTGAATCCAGCTCGCCCAGCCAGAGCGCCAGCCAGGGGCGCTGGCTATCCTCTGCCGGGGCATGTTGTCCTTCGGGTTCCACCGCAATGATCTGGGCAAAATGGTAACTTACCCGGTCCCGCACTCGCGTCAGCTCGTCCCCAAGCGCCTCCCAGGTCTCGTAACCCATGATTTTCGCCAGTCGCAGACACGACAGCCGATCCTGCGGCAGCAATTGGGTTTGCCGGTCATCCATGCCCTGAATGCCGTGTTCCAGATTGCGCAAAAACACATAATCGGCGCGCAGTTCACGCACGGCGGCATCGGGCAACAACCCCTGGGCCTGCAACACCTCCAGCACCTTCATCAGCTCGGGCGTTTGCAGCCGCAGGTCACGCCCTCCCCGAATCAGCTGAAACGCCTGCACCACGAATTCGATTTCGCGAATGCCGCCCCGACCTATCTTGATGTTATGCTCCACCCCCTTGCGCTTGACTTCGCGAATGATCATGGCCTTCATCTCACGCAGCGACTGAAACGCCGAGTAGTCAATGTATTTACGATACACAAAGGGTTTAAGGCGGGCGATCAAATGGGCACCTTGCGCCTTGTCCCCCGCCACCACCTGCGCCTTGATCATGGCATAACGCTCCCAGTCGCGCCCCTGATCCTGATAGTACTCCTCCATGGCGTTAAAGCTCATTGCCAGCGCACCGCTGTCACCCCAGGGCCGCAGACGCATGTCCACGCGAAACACAAAGCCATCGGCCGTCGGTGCGTCCAGCGCCTGAATCAGCTTTTGGCCCAGGCGGATAAAAAACTGCTGGTTTTCGATCGACTTGCTCGCGCCTGCGGTTTCGCCGTTTTCCGGGTAACAAAACATCAGATCGATATCGGAAGAAACGTTCAGCTCGCCCGCCCCCAGCTTGCCCATACCCAGGACGACCAGGGCCTGAGGCGTGTTACTGTGCCTTCCCATGGGTGTTCCCCACTTCAGGCAGGCGTCTGCATACAGCCACTGCAAGGCCACCTCGATAGAAACAGAGGCAAATTCACTCATCGCCGCCACGGTTTCAAACATATCGGCCCGACGCGTGAGATCGCGCCACAGGATGCGACACATCTCATACTGGCGAAACTGCCGCAACACTTTGTGCAAGGCGGCTTCGCCATCCACCGATGCCATTCGCGATGCCAGCCGCGCCGCGAGGGCGCCGGGCACATAAGGCGTATCGACAAGGCCGCTATCAAGAAGGTCCATGATGGCGCGCGGCTGGGTTCTGGCGATGCGCGCGACGTAATCACTCAGGGCAAAAATTTCTGGCAGCGACTGTAGCGATTCGCTCGACAGGCGCTGCAAGCGACCGATATCCTCAGGGCCGAGTTGCTCGGCAAAATTATCCCAGTGGCGCTGGGCGACAGACTGCAATTCGGGCGCATAGGCGGATATGATAGCGGGGATATACAGGGTCACAGACAATTACCTTCAGAATCAAAGAAGTCACAGTGCTGTTTTGCCCGACGGCGATTTGGCAAAACCCGACACAGAGGCTGCGTTTCCCCCTTGGCAGGGGATGACAGCAATGGGATTACTATAGAACAGGATTCATCGTGGCCACTCGCCATCGCGTAAAAAACAGCAAGGCACTGCCCAGCGCCAAACATATCCGCCAGCGCCTGCACAAGCTGCTGCTGATACTGGGGGCGCTCTTGTGCCTGCATGTACTGGCCATGATGGCGCTGGAAGGCCAAAGTCTGCGACAGGCACTCTGGCTCACCCTCACCACCGTCACCACCGTAGGTTACGGCGATCTGGCGGCCAAAACCCTCGCCGGCCAGATCGCGACCGCGGGTTTGATGTTCATCACAGGCATCACCCTGATGGCGCTGATCGTCAGCGATTACGTCGATTACCGCTTTTACCGCCGGGAAGCCATTCGCACCGGCCGCTGGAGATGGAACATGATCAATCATATCGTGATTATCAACACCCCCCGCCAGATCGGCACCCACTACTACAGCCGACTGGTACAACAGATTCGCGCCCACAGCGATTATCGCAACATCCCCATACAACTGCTGACCGAAGAGTTCCCCGAAGGTTTGCCACCGGGAATGCAGGACCTCGACCTGGTGCACTTTCATGGCAGTGGCAGCAATGTGCACGACCTGTCAGCAATCAACCTGCATCAGGCCCGACATATCATTGTGCTGGCCCAGGATGCTAACGACCCCGGCTCCGACAGTCTGACCTTTGACATTCTGCACCGGCTGATGGAATTCAATCTGGCCCGCAAGGCCGTCGTCGAGTGCGTTCTGGACGAAAACCGCTCCCGTCTGGCCAAGCTCGGTGCCCGCGCCATTCTTCGCCCGGTGCGAACCTACCCGGAAATCATTGTGCGGGCACTGCTCGCCCCCGGAGCGGAGAAGGTGCTGGAGGATCTTTTCACCCACGAAAACGATCATCCTCACCGCTACGATATCGACATTGCCGGGCTGCGCTGGGAAGACGTGGTGTGTGCGCTCATCCAGGCCGACCTGGGTACCGCCGTGGCCTATATCGAACCCACCGGTGAAGTGATTTGCCACCCTGGCGCACACACCCGCATGAATGCCAAAGCACTCATCATTCTGGTGAAAACCGAAAACACGCCCACCCTGCTCGAGATCAGCGAGGCGTTAAACCACTACAAAAAGCGCATGGCTCAGTGGGAAAGCGTACGCCAAAAACTGGAAGAAACCGCCAAAGACGGCAAATAGGGGGAGACACACTCCCCCGGGACAAGCGATACGCCTGCATTTGTCGGTGCGGCTGCCCGCAGTCACTGAGCACCGCGACACACCCACCGGCAAATTCATCTCAATAGCGATACTCGCCATTCTCGATGTTGGCCTGTAACTCCGGTGTGAGGCGCACATAGGTATCGCCTTTGGGCAACCAGACGAACACAGGGCCATCCTGCTTGTTCAGATCAAAGCCAGCCTCTTTAAGCGGTGCTTTCTTGTGCTTGAACGTACCGGTTGTCTCCATGGCATCACTCAAGCGCAAAAACACGGGCACCGCATAATGGGGCAGCTGGCTTTGCAGGTACGCCAGAAAGCCCTTGAAATCGAAAGCCGAGACATCGCAATCCAGACGCATTGACGCCATTCCTGCCCGGCCGTTGGTGTTGGGTATCTCGACACCGTACACCACGGTTTCGCTCACGTGGGCAAAGCCATCCAGAATCAGTTCCACTTCGGTGGTTGAGACGTTCTCACCCTTCCAGCGGAAGGTGTCACCCAGACGGTCAACAAACTGGGCATGCTTGAATCCCAGATCCCGCATCAGATCCCCCGAGTTGAACCAGGAATCGCCCTTGGTGAAGACATTGCGCAGAATACAGTCTTCGGTTTTTTTCGGATCGGTATAACCATGAAACGGTGTTTTTTCGGTGATCTGACCAATGAGCAGGCCCGACTCGCCCCGTGCCACTTTTTGCAAAAAACCGTCAGGCCCGCGAATGGGCATGTCGTTTTCCTTGTCGTATTTCACAATGGCATAGGGGAAGGGGCCAAAACCGACCGTCGCATCGAAATTAAACACATTGGTGAAGCCAATATTGCCTTCGCTGGAACCATAAAGCTCCATCACGGTTTCAATGCCGAAACGCTGTTTGAACGGCCGCCAGATGTTGGCCCGCAACCCATTACCCACAATCACCCGCACCCGGTTGTCGATATCATTGGGCTTGGCGGGCTGATCCATCAAATAACGACACAGCTCACCGACATAGCCAAAAGCCGTGGCATCGTAACGGCGAATCTCATCCCAAAAACGGCTGGCGCTAAAGCGTCGCGCAATCACCAGGGTAGAGCAACCGGCCAGCACTGAACCCCAGCACACCGCCATGGCTGTCGCATGATAGAAGGGCAAGGTGACGTACATGCGATCCGAAGGCTTGAGCTTGACTGCACTCAGGCCAAAGGCGCCGTAGGCCTTCATGAAACGGCCATGATTGAATATCACCGCCTTGGGCAACCCGGTTGTTCCCGAGGTGTACACATAAAAACAGGGATCATCCATGAATATCTGCTGCGTTGACGGCAAGTTCTGGGCCGATTCGTTCTGGCTGGCGGTGGCCAGATTGACCCAGCCTTGCGGTGCGGTACCGGGATTTTTCAGGGTATCGCAATCGGCCAGATAGAGGCGGTTCTCGGCAGGCACCACCAGATCCGCCTCAACCTCCTGATAAGCCGCCAGCAGTTCTTCGCCCACAATGGCTGCTTTCGGATTGACCAGGTTGACGCTGTGAGTCAGCACCTTCTCGCGTTGCGAGGTGTTGATAAGAGCACTGATGGCACCTATTTTGCCGCAAGCGACGGTCGCGGCCATCAGCTCCGGCCGGTTATCCACCAGAATCACCACGGTATCGCCTTTTTTGATGCCTTTGCTCAACAGATAGCGGGCCAGCCGATTGGTCCAGGCATTGAACTCGGCCCAGGTCAGTTTGACATCCTGATACATCAGGGCATAGCCAAAGGGGTTCTTTTGCGCGGCCATTTCAACGCAGATCCCCAGACCCAGCGGTTTGGTTTTGTCAGTGCTTTTGCTCAGTTTCATCCCTTTGATGGTGCTGGGCAGCCCGGACAGAATCGCGGGAATCTTGGCAAGGATCTTGGGAAGGGTAATGATGTCGGACTGACTCATGGTGACTCCTGCAATGGCATAAAGGCCTTGTTGTTATGATTTCTGGTTTGTGTGGTGATTTACCACCGATGACCCGCCGCATCCCGCCACAAACCGGGCCAGGAGCAGCACATGAATTGCCGCATGTTACGTCACCCCGGCCCGCATGCAATGGTCATAATGACAGTGCGGAGCGTCAGTCGTGCCATTGGCTCAGCACTCGATCAGGCCGTCGAGGTGCGCATGAATTTCCTGCTCAATACGCCCCTTGAAGGGCCGCAACAGCAACCCCAGCTCAAGACGCACGTGAAACAGGGTCGGCTGAACATTGAGGCGACCCTTGACGCCGCTGCGGTGAAACACCAGGCAGTCATTCTGCCACTCGTAGCGCAGATCAAAGCGATCCGACAGACTCACCGCAAGATCGCTGGCAATACGGATGGCCTCATCATGAGTCAGCTGATGGTGGCGCGTAATATCAATAACCGACATAAAACTCCCGAAAACAAGGCGATTTGTGCATTACGCCCAATGATCACACAGCCTCACTTGCAACGGTTCAGGATCGAAACAGTGAAAGGGAAACGTGGCAGACTTGCATGCCAACATTGTATTGCAAAATTGACATAATAAAAGACATCAGATGGCGACGGGGCTAGAATACAGCCCTTGAAACCGGCGCCATGCCTGCCACTGGCCATGCCCTTTTAGCTCTTGACCCAAGGTGATCCCCATGTCTCAACCCGGAACCCGCACGCCTCAACCTGCCGCGCCTTCAGGCAATGGATCGGCTCAGGCCCACACGACGCACTTTGGTTACCGACAGGTGCCCGTGGGCGAAAAAGTGCAGCGGGTGGCCGAGGTGTTTCATTCGGTGGCCCAAAAATACGACATGATGAACGACCTGATGTCGATGGGCATCCACCGGCTGTGGAAACGTTTTACAGTCGAACTCAGCGGGGTACGAAAAAATCACAAGGTGCTCGACATTGCCGGTGGCACCGGCGATCTGACGATGAAATTCTCCGATCTGGTCGGCCCCCAGGGCACTGTGGTACTGGCAGACATCAACGCCTCCATGCTCAAGGTCGGGCGCGATCGCCTGGTGGACCGGGGCTATGGCAACAACATCGAGTATGTTCAGGCCAATGCCGAGCAGTTGCCCTTCCCCGACAACCATTTCAATTGTGTCAGCATTGCCTTTGGTCTGCGCAATGTGACCGACAAGGATCAGGCCCTGCGCGAAATGCACCGGGTGCTCAAGCCTGGCGGGCGACTGCTGGTGCTCGAATTCTCCAAACCCAACAACCCGTTGCTCACTAAGGCTTACGATCTATACTCCTTTACGGCGCTCCCTGTCATGGGCAAGCTCATTGCCGGCGACAGCGACAGCTACCAGTATCTGGCCGAGTCCATTCGCATGCACCCCGACCAGGAAACCCTGAAGCAAATGATGAGCGAGGCCGGTTTTGTCAACTGCCGCTACCACAACATGACTGGCGGCATTGTTGCCTTGCACAGCGGCATCAAGCCCTGAGCCAGCGATCAGCATCACCAAGGTTCGACATGCCCGCCACCAGCCAAGACCACTGACCCCATGTTTCAGCCCGACCCGACACTTCTGGCAGCCCTGTCTGCCAGCCTCGAACTGGCACTTAACCGTGCCCTTGCGCTGGATCCCGGTTCCTTGCAGCGACTGGCGGCTTTGGGTGAATTGGCAATAGGCCTTGAGCTTCAACCGGTCGATGCCAAACTATCAATTCGCCTGGATGCCGGATTCCTGCGTATCACCACCCTTGACACGCCCACCGACATCACCCTTGCAGGCACACCACTGAGTCTGGGGCGCCTGCTGTTTGAAGGCCCGTCTACCGACCTTGGCATCCACCCCGGCGTGCAGATTTCCGGCAACCCCGAGCAGGTGAATGCCCTTGCAGCGATAGTGCGCGACCTTGAAATCGACTGGGAGGCCGCCCTCGCTGACATCCTGGGCGACATTCCTGCCCACTTCCTGGCCCGGCGCTGGCGGCGCTTGCAGCAGTGGCAAAAACACGCCCACCAAAGCCTTGCCATGACACTCGAAGACTACCTTAAAGAAGAAAGCGACTGGTTACCCCACCGGGAACAACTGAACGACTACATGGAATCGGTTGACCGGGTACAGCAAGCCACCGAACAACTGGAAGCCCGAATCATGCAACTGCAGGCCCATATTGACAAAACCCAAACCTGAAGCCGGCGCGGCCATCATCTTTCGCTGCTCCTGATCACACTACTCTGACTGACAGGTTCCCCATAGTGTCGCGATTCCAACGTCTACTGAAAATCACCTGGGTTATCGGCAAATACCGTCTCGACGACTTTCTGCCGGCATCACACTTGCCGGCGACTTTGCGCCTGCTGTTACTGCTGGCTCCGTGGCACTTTTTTGGGCGCCCTCGCCTGACCGAAGGCGAGCGGTTGCGATGTGCGCTGGAAGAACTGGGGCCGATTTTTGTCAAGTTCGGCCAAATCCTCTCGACCCGCAAAGATCTGTTGCCCGAAGCCATTGCCGACGAACTGCAAAAGCTGCAAGACAGTGTGCCGCCCTTTTGCAATGACACCGCCCGACAACTGATCGAGCAAGGGCTAAAGCGCAAGATTCCCGAGGTTTTTCAGGAGTTCCAGAGCACGCCCCTGGCCTCTGCCTCTATCGCCCAGGTACATAGCGCCCGCCTGCACTGCGGCCGGGAAGTGGTAGTGAAGGTCATCCGCCCCGGCATCGAAAAAACCATCCGTCAGGATATCGGCCTGCTGTACCTCATCGCCCGCTCCGTCGAAAAATTCTGGGATGACGGACACCGCCTGCGCCCGGTGGAAATCGTCACCGACTACGAAAAAACCATTTTCGATGAACTCGACCTGCAGCGCGAGGCCGCCAATGCCTCCCAGCTTAGGCGCAACTTTGCCAACTCACCGCTGATCTATATGCCCGAAGTTTTCTGGGATTATTGCAACACCCGGGTCATGGTCATGGAGCGGGTGTACGGCATTCCCATCTCCGACACCGCCACCCTGCTTGCTCATGGCACCAATATGAAAAAACTCGCCGAACACGGGGTCGAGATCTTTTTTACCCAGGTTTTTCGCGACAGCTTTTTTCATGCCGACATGCATCCCGGCAATATTTTTGTCGATATCACCGATCCGCAGAATCCGCGCTACATCGCCATTGATTTTGGCATCGTCGGCAGCCTGACACCCGAAGATCAAAACTACCTTGCCCGTAACCTCTTGGCATTTTTCAACCGGGATTACCGGCAGGTGGCCGAATTGCACATCGCCTCAGGCTGGGTGCCCGAAACCACCAAGGTGAACGAATTCGAGGCCGCGATACGTACCGTATGCGAACCCATTTTTGAGCGCCCCCTGAAAGATATTTCCTTCGGCCAGTTTCTGCTGCGGTTGTTCGAAACCGCCCGCCGCTTTGACATGCAAGTACAGCCACAACTGGTGCTGCTGCAAAAAACCCTGCTCAATATTGAGGGCCTGGGGCGCCAGCTGTATCCCGACCTTGATCTCTGGAACACCGCCCGGCCCTATCTCGAAAACTGGATGAAACAACGCATCGCACCGCCTGGCCTTTGGAAAAGCATCAAGCAGCATTTTCCCCAATGGGTCGAACAGTCGCCGGAAATTCCCCAGCTGTTGCTGGATGCGGTGCGACAGATCAAGCATCTTGATGCCTACGGCCTGAACCAGCAGCAGCGCAACCTGCAACTGCAACCACCAGGGCGGCGGGGGATCGGCGTCAACCCTGACTACCTGATCGGAATGGCCGCCTTGCTTGCCGGCCTGTTCAGCCACAACAACGACTTGCAGGCATGGGCACAAGCCTTGCCCATCCATGGCTGGCTGGCAATAATCGTCGGCAGTTACTTCTTGTTGCGCCCGAAAAAAGTCTGACACCCGCATGCCAAACCATTACCATTAGCCCCTGCTTTCATTTTGGACACCCATCGAATGACAACGCCTTCGTCACCCCTTTCGCAAACAGACACCGCCGTTTGGCTAAAGGAGATCAAGTGGAATCCGGATGGCCTGGTGGCCGCCATCGCGCAAGACTATCAAACCGGCGAGGTGCTGATGCTGGCCTGGATGAATGCCCAGGCGCTGACCCTTACCCTGAGCGAGCAGCGGGCCGTTTACTGGTCGCGTTCCCGCCAGGCCCTGTGGCGCAAAGGCGAATCCTCGGGGCACGTGCAAAAACTTCATGCGATCCGCCTCGACTGCGATGGCGATGCCCTGCTGCTGAAAGTGGAGCAACTGGGTGACATTGCCTGCCACACCGGCCGTCGCAGCTGTTTTTACCGCCAGTGGACTGATGGCCAATGGCAGGCCGTCGAGCCGGTACTGAAAGATCCGCACAGCATTTATGCTTCGTCCTGAACCAACCCTGGAACCGATTAGCCTTTATGACTACCGATAACGCCACCGATGTGCTGGCCGCACTGACCAAGGTACTGGAAGCCCGCAAACAGGCGGCGCCGGAATCTTCGTACGTTGCCAGCCTGCACCACAAAGGATTGAACAAAATTCTCGAAAAGGTGGGAGAGGAGTGCGTTGAAACCCTCATTGCCGCCAAGGATGCAGCACATTCCGGCGACAAGACGGCATTGATCTACGAAACCGCCGACCTGTGGTTTCATACCCTGATCATGCTCTCGCACCTGGATCTCGACGCCCAAGCCGTGCTGGACGAACTGCAACGCCGCTTCAACCTGTCTGGTCTGGCGGAAAAAGCCGCACGCAACCCGAGCCCTTGAGTCAGGGTTTGGGGCGTTGACTCGTATCAGGTCAGAGGCACGAAATTCTGCCACAATGACCGCGATCCGTATTTGGCATACAATCGTCACTTGCCGGCAGTATCACGCCGGTCAAACGAACCCCCGCCCCGGTGCCTGTTGCACCGGTGCCATGAACCCACTGAGGAGAATTGACATGGGTGGTATTAGCATTTGGCAGCTTCTGATTATTTTGGCCATCATCGTGCTGTTGTTTGGCACCAAAAAGTTGCGCAACATCGGCGCTGATCTGGGTGGGGCCGTAAAGGGCTTCAAAAACGCGATGAGCGGCGAAGACAAGGACAAGGAAGATCCTGTGCAGAAAACGGAAACGGTGGCCGACACCAAGCCCATCACCCAGACCAGCACTACCGGTTCTGCCGTGGTCAGCCCCGAAAAGACCGATGCCGACAAACCCAGGGTGTAGATCGGGGTTTTGTCGACGCACCCGGATGACACTTGCGTCAATCACAGAACGACACTCATGAACGGACACTGGTCGCGATTCCATGTTTGATATTGGCTTTTTGGAACTGGTGGTAGTGGGCGTGATCGCCCTGATAGTGCTGGGCCCGGAGCGCCTGCCCCATGCGGCACGCACGGCCGGACGCTGGGTTGGAAAGATCAAGCGCATGGTCCGGCAAGTGAGTGAAGAAGTGGACAAACAGCTTAAAGCCGAAGAGCTGCGCGAAAAGCTCAAACAAGAAGGCGACACGCTGGGACTCGAGCACATCGAAAAAACGGTCGCGGATGCCCTGGAAAAAGCCAAGGAATTCAAAGACCAGGTAGAAACCGACAGTGCTGTCAGCCCCAAAAAACCCGACTGATTCCAGAGTACCGATACCCATCGCCATGCTGCCCAGCCAGAAGCCAAAAACGACCCCCGAAGACGAACTGCCGCTCATTCAGCACCTGATTGAACTGCGCGACCGGTTATTGCGCTCGGTTCTGGTGATTTTGCTGGTGTTTTTGAGCCTTTATTATTTCGCCAACGATTTTTACCAGTTTGTGTCAGAGCCCTTGCGCGCCTTCCTGCCCGAAGGCACCTCCATGATTGCCACCGAAGTCACCTCGCCCTTTCTGACCCCCTTCAAGCTGACCCTGGTGCTGGCCGTTTTCGTCTCCATGCCCTACGTGCTGTATCAGTGCTGGCGTTTTGTAGCCCCGGCACTGTATCAGCATGAAAAGCGCCTGGCGCTGCCGATTCTGGTGTCGAGTGTGATGCTGTTTTACGCCGGCATGGCCTTTGCCTATTTTGTGGTGTTTCCTCTGGTATTCGGCTTTTTCACTGCAGCCGCCCCCCAGGGTGTCACCGTGATGACCGACATATCTCACTATCTGGATTTCGTGCTGAAAATGTTTTTCGCCTTTGGTCTGGCATTTGAAATCCCGGTTGCCACCCTGATCATGATTGCCACCGGCTTCACCAGCGCCAGCAGCCTGAGTGAAAAACGCCCCTATGTTGTCGTGGGCTGCTTCGTGGTGGGCATGTTGCTGACCCCCCCGGATGTCATCTCCCAGACCCTGCTGGCCGTGCCCATGTGGCTACTGTTTGAAATTGGCGTGTTCTTTGGTCGTCTGGTCGAAAAAACCGAAGACCGTCAAGACTCGCCAGATACCAACACTCCCTGACAAGCCCGCCTCCGTGAATCTTATCCTGCTGCAGAACGAAGATTTTGTTACAGCAAATCTTGTTCGGCTGTACGATCGCCGGCTGCAGCATTTGCAAAAGATACACAAAGCCCGGGTAGGCGATCAGCTGCGGGTTGGCCAGCTCAACGGCCAAATGGGCGAAGGGCAACTGCGCGTTCTGACCGACACCCTGGCCGAGCTTGAGATTCACTTGCATCAACCGGCGCCGCCAGCCTTGCCTGTCACCCTCATTATCGCCCTGCCACGCCCCAAGATGCTGCGCCGAATTTTGCAAACCGCTGCCACCATGGGCGTGAAGCAGCTTCACTTGATCAACGCCTTCAAGGTGGAAAAAAGCTACTGGCAAACGCCCTGGCTGAGCGCGTCCAGCGTGAAAGAGAACTTTGTGCTGGGACTTGAGCAGGGGATGGACACACAATTGCCGCAACTGCACCTGCACCCACGCTTCAAACCCTTTGTCGAAGACCTGCTACCCGCTTTATGCGCCAACACCCGTAACATCCTGGCGCATCCGGGCACGGCCACGCCTTGTCCGCGCGCACTGACGGAGCCGGTCACACTGGCAATAGGCCCCGAGGGCGGTTTTACGCCCTACGAAGTCAACCAGCTCACGGCGGCCGGTTTTACAGCCGTGCATCTTGGACAGCGCATTTTGCGGGTTGAAACGGCGGTACCCGTATTGTTGGCGAAACTCTTTGATTAGCTTGATGAACCGCTGACAGGCCTGAATTCAGGCACAAAGGCGTCCAGCCCCATGGCGTGCGAGACGACCCGGTTTTTCAGCAACGACTGATCATTCAGCCAGCGCATGCCGGTATTTCGCAACAATCGCAGCCCCAGATTATCTGCCGCAAAGAGTCGCTTGAAGGCTTCCATCGCCCCCATCATGCCAAGATTGGCGGCCATTCTGCGGCGCTGATAGCGCTGCAACAACAAGGTGTCGCTGGCGGGCACTCCGCGGCGATTGGCTTGCTGTAGCTCGTCAACAAGCACTGCCACATCCATCAATCCCAAGTTGACGCCCTGCCCCGCCAGCGGATGAATCGTATGGGCAGCGTCACCCACCAAGACCACGCCGGCCTTCACATAGGTCTTGGCGTGGCGCTGGCGCAGTGGAATGGCATGGCGACTCGACACCGCCTGCACAGGTCCCAGCCTGTATTCAAAGGCTTCGGCCAGCGCCTGACAAAAGGCCTCGTCCGACAACGCCATCATGGCCGCCGCCCGCTCAGGAACCAGGGACCAGACAATCGAGCAAAAATTCCCTTGCCCCGCAACATCGTGCAAGGGAAGAAACGCCAAGGGACCCGTCGGCATAAAACGCTGCCAGGCCGTATGTTCGTGACAAAGCGCCGTCTGTACCGTGGCCACTATGGCATGATGGTTATAATCCCATTCCCGTGTGGGAATTGCGAACCGCTGCCGCAGCAGTGAGTTCGCGCCATCGGCCGCAATCAGAAGCTCCGAAACCAGGCAACGCCCATCCGCCAGGGATAGGCGCGAGACACCGTCAACATGGGCCGGCGCTACGCCGCCAATGCCGGCCCCCATAAACAAAGTCACCTTGTTACTCGCAACCAGATACCGGTATAGTGCTTGCACAATCACCGAGTTTTCAACGATATGACCCAGTGCCGGCTGCCCCAGCTCACTGGCGCTGAAGGCGATGCCCCCCGTACCCTCACCGTCCCACACCTGCATACCCTGATAGGCGCAGATCCCTCGCGCCTGTATATCGTCCCACACGCCCAGGCGTCGCAGCAGGATTTCCGAGGCGGTTGTCAAGGCACTCACCCGGGCATCAAACTCGTGCACACGGCCATGCGGCCATACACAGGTTTCAATCGCCGCCAGAGGCTGGGCTTCAATCAGCGCCACCCGGTAGCGGGTATGTGTCAAGGCCGCCGCCATGGCCGCGCCCACGATCCCGCCGCCACAAATCACAATATCGAAGGATTCCGCCCGGTCAGGTGCGACTGACACTTGCTCCTCTGCACACGAGGTCATCAAGGACGTAGGGGTCATAGCTCTTCTGCCACCGAGTAAAGGTGCCCGGCGGTTGCAGACGCGCCCAGCCCCATCGCCTGACAGGCAAAGCGGTGCTTCAAAAATGGCAGCATTTCCATTCCAATCAATCCACAATCACGCAAAAACGAAAGGCGCCGGTCGCTGTTGGAAAACAGGCGCGTCACCCGGTCGCTGAAAAAGATGGTTTTTTCCTGGTCTTGGCGCTGACGGTCGGCAAAGGCCTGCAACACCTCCAGACTGCCTAACGGCAGGTCTCGCGGCAACGCCTGTGCGGCGGTTTCGGCCAGGCGCATCACCCCCCGCAAGGCCAGGTTGTAACCTTGACCTGCCACCGGATGAAGCGTGTGCGCTGCGTTGCCGACCACCACCAGGCCCGGACGAATCTGCTCCCGGGCGCGAAGCAAACTTAACGGATACTGCGCCCGAATGCCCACCTGCCGAATTCGCCCCAGGCGATAGCCAAAGCGCTCCTGAATGCGCGCCATGAATGCGCTATCATCCAGTGACATCAGCGCATCCGCCGATGCTGCCGGCACGGTCCAAACCATCGCACAATCCTGGCTCGAAGCCTCCCCTCCCAGCGGCAGCACGGCCAAAGGGCCGGTATCGGTAAAGCGCTCAAAGGCTTCGCACTGGTGTGGTCGCGAAAACGACCCGTTGGCGATAATGGCAGACTGCGCGTAAGGCGTTTCATCCACCGGCAGGTGCAACGCCTGGCACAACGCCGACCGTCCGCCATCAGCCACCACCAGCAACCTTGCTGTGAGTGTCTGCACCCCCTGCCCGGCACGCTCCACCTGCACCTGGTGCTCAGACCCGCGGGTTCGCATGGCCCCCACAACCTTCGCGGGAGACAAGACAGAAATCGAAGGCTGTTGCTTCATCTGCCCCCAAAGTACTGCCCCCATCCAGGCGTTGGGCAGCACATAGCCCATTGCGGGGAGCTTCTGTTCTGCCGCCTCCATCTGCACAACACCAGGCCGGCCCTTGTCCGACACATGAATGCGCCGGATGGGTGTCGCCTGCAGCTCCATCTGTGCCCAGACCCCCAGCGCTTCATAAATCCGTCGCGTTCCCCACGAGAGTGCCGTTGAACGCATGTCATAGCTGGGCTGAAACCCGTTCATCACAGGCTCGACGGATTCCACTATCGCAATTCGTAGCGGCAGGCGCGCCAAGGCAAGGGCCAGACTCGCGCCCACCATACCACCGCCGGCAATGACGACATCAAAAGCGCTGGAGGAATCCGTTACAGGTGGAACATTGGCAATCAAGGTCATTATCCCTGTAGTTGATGCCATGCCGAGGCTATCAGCATGACCTAACGCGCCATCAGCGCTTCAATTTCGGCGATTTCCTTGGGCACATCCTCGGTCAGAATGCGACAGCCCTCTTTGGTGACGACCACATCATCCTCTATACGAATCCCTATACCACGCCAGCGTGGCTCCACCTTGTCACAATTGGGCGCGACATAGATGCCGGGCTCCACGGTCATGACCATGCCCGGCTCCAGCACGCGCCAGGCGCCCTCAATCTTGTAATCCCCAACGTCATGCACATCCATACCCAGCCAATGGCCCGTACGATGCATGTAAAACGCCTTGTAAGCCTCAACCCGGATGAGATCATCAACTTCGCCCTGTAATAACCCCAAACGCACCAAGCCCGCCGTGATGGCTTTCACCGCTGCATCATGAGGGTGATTCCAGTGATTGCCCGGCTTGACCTCGGCAATGGCGGCTTTTTGGGCATCCAGTACCACTTGATAGAGCGCCGCCTGCTCGGGCGAAAACTTGCCATTGACCGGAAAGGTACGGGTAATATCCGAAGCATAGTGATCCACCTCGCAACCGGCATCAATGAGAATCAGATCACCCTCCTTAAGCAGTGCGTTGTTGTCACGGTAATGCAAAACGCACGCATTATGGCCCGCCCCCACAATCGACGGATAGGCCACTGCACGCGCGCCTTCCTCCATAAACGCATGCACCAGAGTCGCTTCAAGCTGATACTCAAAACTGCCGGGGCAGGCACGCTGCATGGCACGCTTGTGAGCCTGAGCGCTGATTTTTGCGGCACGAGCCATAAGGCGTATTTCGTCGGCGCTCTTGAACAGTCGCAACTCGTGCAAATGATGCTCAAGCGCCAAAAACTCACCCGGAGGATGCGCACCACTGCGTACCTTGCTGCGAATGGCGTTGATCCACTCCATCAGCCGAGCATCAAATTGCGCGTCATAGCCCATGGAATAAAAAAGTTTTTTCTTGCCTTCAATCAACCCCGGCAAAATATCGTCAATGTCGGAAATCGGGAACGCATCGTCCACACCGAACATCTCCGGTGCCCGGTCGGGGCCCACGATGGCACCATCCCACAACTCGCGCTCCGGATTGCGCTCCTTGCAAAACAGCAGGGTTTCACCATGCTCGCGCCCGGGAACAATCACCAGCACCGACTCCGGCTCAGGAAAGCCGCACAGATACTGAAAATCACTGTCCTGGCGAAACGGAAAGTGCACATCCCGATTGCGCGATTTTTCCCGAGCCGAAGGCAGAATGGCAATCGCCCCTGGCCCCATCAGATCAACCAGCGCCTTGCGCCGCCGGGCGAATTCGGTTTTCGAAAGCGTCATGGCAAATACTCCTGACAGGAATGGGCAATAGACAAGACAAGAAAAAGAAACGAAACGGCCACAGGCGATTCTTAGTGCAGCGAACCGCCGGGTTTGGGGCCGACTCCAGACGCCAGTGAATTCAACTCGGCATACAAGGTGAGCGCCGCCACGCGCACGAACTCTGCCACTTCCATACACTCCCTCTCGGCTTCTTCCGAAGCATCGATATTCTCTTCGATCTGGGTAATGGCCACCAGATCGCGCATCAACTCCTGCAGTTCCGGGTCAAGCTTCATCAACCGGCTGCCTGCACTCAGGGCCAACCCCTCCAAAAAACCCCGGGCCCACACGCCAAGTGCTTCAATTCGCTCACCAAGCGAATATTCGTCATCGGGCAACATCAGCTCAAATTCGAAAGAACTGGACTCCAGCTGCACCAGGGTTTCACGCAAAATGTCGGTCAACAGCTGACTATCAAAATCAATATCGTTGCCTGCCAGCTCAACTCCCATATGAGCCACTACGTTTTCTTTCCACTGCTCTAGTGTTGGGCGTTTTCCACCACACAAGCTGCCGGCAAGCAAGCCATGCAGTTCGCTGGGATGATTGATCGCGCTATAACGGCTGTACATATTGGCAAGCAGTTCAAACCTGTCTAACGATTGATCAGACATAGTACTCCAGCATCTCTCAGAGTAAGCACTCGCTCGGCGGGGATAGCCGCCGGCAAACGCCCGATGGATTTATCAACATTATAAGGTTGAGCGAACAAAGAACCAAACTTGTCACATAAACGGATCAGCGACAAGCGGCGTCTGCAAGCATCGACACTCAACAGCCATCCTTGCGCTTGCAACGATGGACATTATTGTTTTTTCGGGGTTTCAGCTATCATAGTCAGAGCAACTCATTGATTCGTTACAGTGTTTCAGGTTAGGTCAACATGGCAGAAATAAACGGACAAGAATTCGAGCTTTTGGCAAAAAAGGTTAGTCGATTGGCCAAATACTGTATGCAGCTTGAGGCCGACAACAATGTGCTGCGACAGCAGCAGGATGACTGGCATCAGGAACGGGCACGACTATTACAAAAAAACGATCTTGCCAAAAATCGGGTAGAAGCCATGATCAGCCGACTGCGGGCACTTGAACACCGGTAGTTCGCCACCCATCTCGGGCAGCTGCCTTTTCAGCCCCCTATGCACTATTCTGAACCCTATTGGAGCAAGGAGATATGTCAGAAAAGAATACCGTAGAAGTGCGTATTCTCGACAAAGAGTACCACGTAGCCTGCCCGCCCGACGCGCGCCATAAGCTGGAAAGTGCCGCCAAGTATCTTGACACCAAAATGCGTGAAATCCGCACCAATGGCAAGGTCTTCGGCACCGAACGTATTGCCGTTATGGCGGCGCTGAATATTGCCTATGAGCTTCAGCAAGGGTCCCACCTCAACGAGGTCACACGCCAACTGATCAGCCAAATGACCAAGGATCTCGACGGCGCTCTCGTCAAGGCGCCCTGAAGCCGAAGGAATGTAGAAATTTGTAATACATCACCTTTAAGTTTTTACAGCCATGACGAGATAGGTATAATGGGTTCCAGAGTTCCCTGCATTGTTTGCCAGCCGGACAGGTCCTCGAGCCGATAAATTCATACCAGGTGGCTTTTTGCGTACAATGTGAGCATGTCCTCTGTTGAGGAAAGCCTGATTTGTAGCAGTTGTCACCGCCTTGAGCCTCAGGGTTCAAGGTCTTGTTCGGTAGCGACACATGCGGGGAGCTTTTTTATTTGCCTGCCTTCACGCTTTTCCCAGGCACTTCCGCCCGATTCGATCATGATGCCAGCCGTGCACAAAAAAGCGCTTCGTCAACAGATGCGACAGAAACGCCGCGGACTGAACAAGCATGCTCGTGCTTGCGCAGCACAAAGACTCGCACGCCGGATTCACAGCCATCCCGCCTACTGGCGCTGCAAGAGCATCGCTCTTTACCTGGCAAATGACGGTGAGATCGACCCTCGCCCGCTCTTGCGCTGGGCCCTGAAAAACAACAAAAAGTGCTATCTTCCCGTGCTCGATCCGGTGCGACACAACAGGCTCTGGTTCTGCACCTACACCAGAACCACACGGCTTCGAAAGAATCGCTACGGCATTTCCGAACCCTGCCTGAAAAACGCAACACGCAGACCCGCCTGGTCACTTGATCTGATTTTAATGCCGCTGGTGGCTTTTGATGTGCAAGGGGCACGACTGGGGATGGGGGGAGGATACTACGACCGCACACTGGAATTCATAAAACAACGCAATAGCGCCCATAAGCTCTACGGTCTTGCCTATGACTTCCAGAAAACCAGGATGCTAACTATCGAAGACTGGGACATTCCCATGAACGGAATATTTACCGAGACGGCTTTTTATCCCGTGCGATAGCCCAAAACACTACCGCACGAATCGAACACTCAACCACAGGCTATTTGACCGCTGGCATCACCAGCGCATAACCGGCATTGGTATGAGGACGCTCCTGGCCAGCAAACACCGATGTAAACCCGCTGATTGCCAGACCAATACAAAAAATAACCCCTAATGCAACGATACTATCTGGCTTACGCTTCATTTCCTCTCCTCTACAGCCACTGGTCAGCATTAAAACCATCGAAAGAACAGCCAACAAAACCCGAACCCTGTGTCATCACGCTTGCCAAAAGACAGAGTCCGACCCCTTGAATAATCCGGACCTCAAGTTAGCTTCACAAACACACCTATCGAATGAAGTAAGAACGCTAACTTGATGACTTAAGGTAAGAATAAGAAACTTTACAAAATATGCAAAAAAATAATTTGATTATTTTGAGCACAGCGTCATCATTGACATTCTATCAAATACCCCCAGCGTCACGACAACCCTTAACACAAGAATTTGTTGTTTCCATTTCACAAAAACACAAGCCACTTGCACATCAACCCAAAAACAGCTGATAGGCCGGGTTGTCTGATTCCTCCCAGTAACGGAACCCCACTTTATCCAGCATGGCAACAAATTCTGACCGGTCGGCGTCATCCACCTGAACGCCCATCAACACGCGGCTGTAGGCGGCTCCATGATTACGGTAGTGGAACATGGAGATATTCCAGCGCGTTCCCAATGACATTAAAAACCGCATCAGGGCACCCGGGCGCTCGGGAAATTCAAATCGAAACACCTTTTCATTGTGAACATTGACGGCGTGTCCACCTACCATGTGGCGAATATGCAGTTTCGCCAATTCATTGTCGGTCAAATCAACCACCGGATAACCAGACTCCGTCAGACTTTCAACCAGCTCTTCGCGCCCTTTGCCGCCGTGCTCAATTTGCACACCGACAAATATTCTCGCGTCCTGCTGATCGGCATAGCGGTAATTGAATTCAGTAATATTGCGCTTGCTCAGGGCCTGAATGAACTTCTTGAAGCTTCCAGGCTTTTCCGGCAAGGTCACCGCAAGCACGGCCTCCCGTTTCTCACCGATTTCGGTACGTTCGGAGATATAGCGCAGACGATCAAAATTGACGTTGGCACCGCTCACTACGGCCACCAGATTTTCGTTAACAAGACCTTCCCGCTCGACGTATTTCTTTAAACCCGCCACAGCCAAAGCCCCCGCAGGCTCGGCAATGGATCTTGCATCATCAAATACATCCTTGATGGCAGCACAGATTTCATCGGTAGTGACCTTGATCACCTCGTCAACGCAACTCATGGCGACTTCAAACGGCAGCTCACCGATTTGCTTCACCGCCACTCCGTCAGCAAAAATGCCCACCTCATCGAGAATCACCCTGCGACGATGCCGCATGGCTTCGTACAAACAAGCGGACTCCTCAGACTCCACCCCGATGACCTTGATCGAGGGGCGCAGATATTTGATGTACGCAGCCATCCCTGCCACCAGCCCGCCACCGCCCACCGGGATGAACACCGCATGCAGGGGCGCCGTGTGCTGCCACATCAGTTCCATCGCCACCGTGCCCTGACCGGCGATAACCTCTTCATCGTCATAAGGCGGGATGTACACGTAGCCTTTCTTTTCAACCAGCTCACGGGCATGCGTGGCCGCCTCATCAAAAGCATCGCCCTTGAGAATCACCTTGGCACCCCGTGATCGCACCGAATTCACTTTGATTTCCGGCGTCGTTTGCGGCATCACAATCGTCGCTTTGATTCCCAGTTTTTGCGCCGCCAGAGCAACACCCTGAGCATGATTGCCCGCTGAAGCGGCAATCACACCGCGAGCCTTGTCGGCCTCGGACAACTGGGCCACCTTGTTATAGGCACCGCGAATCTTGAAAGAAAATACGGGCTGAAGGTCCTCTCTTTTCAACAAAATGTGATTCGAAAAACGCTCACTCAAAAAGCGGGCCAATGTCAGAGGTGTTTCGATGGCAACATCATAAACACGGGCATCAAGGATTTTCTTTATATATCGTTGCGGCATGGGCTTTGGGGCTTCTTGTTGATTAAAAATAGGGAGGGGTAGATTGTCGTTGCCGGCGTTCTGGCAGAAGGGCCGGAGCAGGGTGCGACAAGAAACCAACAGAATCAAGATACAGCTTGAGCGCGAAATTCTAGCGCAAAGCTGCCAGGGGTTCGAGTATCCGCGCACGTTTGTGTGAATTGCCCCGATGGCAGCAACGGGCGGTTGCCTGTACTTGTAAGATCAGCGTACAGGCAACCCACGGAGAAGCGGCGGAACTAAGCAACCCGCCGAGGGAGAACCACATTCAACAGCAGATAACCCAAAAGCCCCGACAGCAATGAGCCCACCAGAATTCCCAAGCGTTCATCAAACACGTGAGAAACCGCTGTGGTACTGCTGAACGCCAGCGATCCGATAAACAGACTCATGGTAAACCCGACACCACAGAGAATTGCCACCCCCAGCAACTGAATCCAGCTCACCCCTGTGGGCAATACTACCCAACGCAGCTTCGCGGCTATCCAGCAAAAACCAAACACGCCCAACGGCTTGCCAAGCAACAGACCCAACATGATCCCCAGTGGCACAGGATGGGTAAAGGACTCCATGCTCAAACCTTCGAAGGGCAAACCTGCATTGGCAAAGGCAAACACCGGCAAAATGAAAAACGATACCGAGGGGTGAAGATCATGCTCAAGCTCTCGCGCCGGCGAACGCTCGGGGTCTTTTGGACAGCGCAACGGAATAAACATGGCAAGAACAATACCTGCCAGCGTTGCGTGAACTCCCGATTTCAGCACGGCCGCCCACATGATAAACCCCACCAGCATGTAAGGCACAGGTACCGAGATCTTCAACATCCGATTCATGACGAACAAGACCACCAGACAACTGCAGGCAACAGTCAAGGCGAAGAGCGACAGATCGTGCGTGTAGAAAATGGCGATCACCACGATGGCACCAACATCGTCAAACACCGCCAGCGACACCAGAAAAACCTTGAGTGACAGCGGCACGCGCTTACCAAGCAGCGCCAGCACGCCCATGGCAAAAGCAATATCCGTGGCCGCAGGAATGGCCCATCCCCCCAGGGTTTCAGGGCTTCTCCAGTTAATGGCTGCGTAAATCAGCGCTGGCACCAGCATCCCGCCAAAGGCGCCAACGGCGGGCAAGACGATTTTCCGCACTTCTGACAACTCGCCCTCGAGCACTTCGCGCTTGAGCTCAAGACCGATGAGAAAGAAAAAAACCGCCATCAGTCCATCATTGATCCACAACAGCAAGGGCTTGCCGATAAATAGAGGGCCGAAGCGAATTTCCACCGGCACTTCAAGAAATTGACTGTAAATGGCAGCGAGCACAGGGGTATTGGCGAAAAACAATGCCAACATCGCCGCAACACAAAGCAAAATGCCACTGGCCGAATCTTTCTTCAAGAAATCCTTTATTTCCTGCATCCCCACACTCCACTGAATAATTGCCTGAGATTCATAAGGTTACATCGATTGGCCGGGCAGTATACCCCGACACCAAAATGCCAATACTTACAATAGCGTAACCTTTCGCACAAATTACGCCGGGGCCGAAACCATGGCCAAAAGCGTATCCAGCATCCGGTTGGAGAACCCCCACTCATTGTCATACCAGGCCATGACCTTCACCTGACGCCCGCACACGCGCGTCTGGCTCGCATCGAAGACGGCAGAAGCAGGATTATGATTGAAATCAATCGATACCAGTGGCAGATCGTTGTACTCCAGAACCGGCGATACAGCAGCCGCCTGCTTCATGATGGCATTGATGTCGTCGGCACAGGTTGGTTTGCCGGCAATAAACGACAGATCCACCAAAGATACGTTAGCCAGCGGAATCCGGATTGCCTGACCGTCAAGACGCCCCTGCAATTGCGGCAACACCAATCCTACGGCAGCGGCAGCGCCGGTTTTGGTGGGGATCATGGAAAGGACGGCCGCACGGGCACGGTACATATCCTTGTGATACATATCGCCCAAATGCTGATCATTGGTGTAGGCATGAATAGTGGTCATCAGCCCGCTCTCTATGCCAATGCTTTCATGCAGCACCTGCGCAATGGGGGCCAGGCAATTGGTGGTACAGGAGGCATTGGACACAAGCCGATGCGCCTGTCGCAGAATCTGCGTGTTAACGCCAAAGACAACGGTGGCATCAACTCCCTCGGCAGGCGCCGAAATCAGCACCTTGCCGGCGCCGGCATCCAGATGCTTGCGGGCATCGGTGGCATTGGTAAAACGCCCGGTGCATTCGAGCACTACATCAACATTGAGCGCCGCCCAAGGCAGTTTCTGCGGTTCTTTTTCGGCCACCACCGCCACATCATCCACCCCGATGGTCAGCTTTCCTGCACCGGGAGTAACCTTTTGTGCAAACCGCCCATGCACCGAATCGTATTGCAAGAGATGCGCATTGGTTTTCGCATCGCCAAGATCATTGACCGCGACGACCTCAATACGATCACGGTAGCCATTCTCATAGAGCGCACGCACAATATTTCTGCCGATACGCCCAAAACCGTTAATCGCAATTCTCACTGCCATAGCCGTCACCCCCAAAAATTCTGCCACACACAAGACACCCAGAGCAGCCCAGGTAATACCCAGTTTAGGTAAGGAACATCAAATAAGACACTGATTGAACACCCTCAAAGATAAAAACCGCCTAAACTCTAGTAATCCGACAAATCACACACGGGAAATGCGCATGCCCGCCTCTCCGCTCACCGACAAAGCGCTTCTTGAGCGCCTCGAAACGCGACTGGGATTTGTCCACGCACGGCAACGTCTGGGGGTTGAGCAGGATCACGCTGCCCAGGTATTCGGCTTTGGTCGCAATTTTTTTCACATTGAGAACTGGTATTCGGTGCACGGCTTTATTCGTGGCAGCCTGCGCCTGGCAGGTCTGTACCACAAGGGGCGTCGCAACTGCTGTAACATCGAACTGCGTCGGCATCGGTTTACCGTCAAAAAACTGCCCCCGGCCTTTGAAGGCTATTGCATACTGCACCTGAGCGACTTGCACGTTGACATGTACCGGCCAGCCTTGCTGGCACTCATCGCCCGGATAAAAGATCTCAAGTACGACCTTTGTGTGATGACCGGTGACTATCGGGCCCGAACATTCGGTGACATAGATTCCGCCATTGAGGGCATGCGCTTACTGCGGCAGGTCATTAAAGGCGATATATACGCGGTACTGGGCAATCACGACAGCATTACCATGGTTCCCGAGCTGGAAGACATGGGCATTCGCTTGCTGCTCAATGAAAACGTGCAACTCACCCGGGCAGGTGAACAGCTGTTTCTGGCGGGAATCGACGATGCCCACTATTTCCGGGTCGACAACATCGAGAAAGCCGCCCAAGGGCTCAGTCTCAACAATACCAACATACTCCTGTCGCACACACCCGCTGTGTTTCGACAGGCCGCCCATGCCGGTTTCGATCTGTTTTTGTGTGGCCACACCCATGGCGGCCAGATCTGTTTGCCAGGCGGTGTGCCCGTTACCCTCGACTCGGATTGCCCGCGTTATGTCGGCAAAGGTGCCTGGCAATACCATCAGATGCAAGGCTATACCTCGGTGGGTGCCGGCTCTTCCGTGGTCAATGTGCGCCTGAACTGCCCGCCGGAAGTTACCCTGCACTATCTGCATCGCTGATTTTCCTCGCCCGGGGCAAGGCAGACTCGAAATTACTCCACATCAGCCCCCGTCAGCCACTACAGCCGGCTTGAGCACTACCCTGGTAGAGGCTAGTGCGGGCGTCTGCGAATGCCGAGTCGAAAAAGGATCGGTGACGAAACCAGACACACCAACACAAACAGCGCCACCACCTGCAAAATAAGCACTGCGGGAAACTCTCCCACAAACCAGGCAAACCAAAGCGGCAGCAGCGATTCAGGGATCTGATCCATCAACATAAAGCGGCCGCCGCTTTCCATCCCGATCCGGCGTTTGACAAAACTGGTAAGCAGATCGCCCACCATACACAAAGCCGCAAAACCCGCACCAAACCACGGTGACCACCCCATCACCCACGCAAGCAGAGCACCTGTGCTGACACTCGCCAGCAGCCCCCGCCAGGTCTTGCTGGCACCCAGCCAACGCCGGCCGTCTTTTGCCATCCGGCCGCCATCGACCGGCCACTCACCCCGTGCACCGCACATCCGGGTGGCCACCACGGGAGCACCGTTACAGGCCACCAACAGCAACAGCAACTCGATTACCTGCATGCACCCAATCCTGCCCTGGCGATCATCAAAGCGCCGGAACCGAGACGGAGCGCAGGCGAACCTGATCATAAATCGCCGTAACCTGCTCAAACCGCAACACCAGGGTGTGAACCGTGTTGGCGTAAGCGTCGTGCAAATGAAACTTGAATCGTTTCTGCTCGCCACCTTGCAGATAGCGATCATACTCGCGCACCAGTTCACGCACATCGCCGGGAGACTGCGGACTCCAAATGGCGTTGAACGGCCCCAGCACCGCCCCTCCTTGCAGGCACACAGTCACTTCATGATGAGTCAAGGCATCGTCGGAAGAATTCATGGCGTTGGACTCCTGTTGGCAATCAGTTAAACGGCATCACAGCTCGGTCGCTCTACCTCAAGCTTAGCTGCCCGCCTCAGGATCCGCATCACTTAAGCCAGACGAAAGGTCCGGCAATGCAAAGAACGCCAAAAACCCGTTAACCGGGCAAGCAAGGCGCCACCTCAGCCTTGCCCGGTGCAAGAAAACGCTCAGGGCGATGCAAATCCAGTTCTGCGACACACTGACGAACCACTCGGTCCGGATTCTGAAACAACCCCGCATCGGCAATCATGCCAAACTGCACCTGGCCTGCGTAGCTGATAATGCTGAGCCCCAAACCAATATCTGCCGTTTGAGGCACCCAAAACATCTGCTCACGAATTCTTGCTCCCGCCATGTATCTCGGCGTTCGCGGCCCGGGCACATTCGACAGAACTCCCGAGGATTTTTTGCAAAACAGCGCCATCAGCGGCCGCTGCAGCTTGCCGGGCAACCAGCCTGTGGCGCACAAGAGTGCGTAGGAGGTCGCCGGCTGCACGGATTGCTTGAGCACCTCCATCTCATGCTTGAGTCGGTACACACGCTCAAGAGGATTGGCAATGCCTACCGGCAAGGACACAAACACCATCCCAAAGCAATTACCCAGCGCGGGCTCCGCCGCCGCTGCCAATGATCGGATATTAACCGGCACAGTAACGTGGATCTGCTTGTCGGCGACGGATTCACCGGCCCTGAGCATCTCCGCTCTCAAGGCGCCGGCAACGCATGAAAGCAACAGATCATTGATCTTGCACCCGAGTGCGTGGGAAATATCGGCAAACCACGCCAGCGGCAAGGGCTCAGACCAGGCACAGGCCTTTCTGATCCCCAGTGTCCCTTTGAGGCAGGTCTTAGGGTCGGAAGGCATTAGCGCAAGCCTCGCCACTTCGGCAATCCCCCTCGCACCCTTTTTCAGGTAGGACTTCAGCGCAGATGAATCATGCAACAGGTGTCGACCTTCATCCGACACCCTCTGCCCCAAATGTTCATAACGCTCAAACGTATGTACGGCAGCCTCAAGGACATGCTGATACAGCGGCCAAGGCAGAGCCATCGGCAAGTGGGACTCGATCTCGTCCGCGTCGTGGATTTTTTCTACCGCAACGGCCCGAAGCTTTTGCGGCAGAGGCTTGGCATCGGTGATGCTGTGCAATAACTGAATGAGTGCAATACCATCGGCATAGCAATGATGCACGCGCACGATCAGGGCAACACCATCCTGATAGTTTTCGACAAAATACATTTGCCACAACGGCCTGTGCTTATCGAGCGGCACACTTAACAAGTCGGCCAGATAGTGCTGCAAGGCAGCCTTGTCGGCCTTGCCTGGCAACGCAACCTGATGCAAGTGGTTATCCAGGTGAAACCAGGGGTCATCTTCCCAGTAGTAGCTGCCGGAAACGCGCACGGGGCGCTGGCGAAAGCGGGAAAATCGCAGCAGGCGGCTGGCAATGTGCCGGGAAAAGGCAGCATAGTCCACCTTGTCCAGAACCATCATGGCATGAATGACCATGAGATTGCTGGGGCTGTCCATTCTCAACCAGGTGGTATCCACACCCGACAGGGGCTCCCGAGGCTGCATTTTCGTCTCCCGTTGAAGTTCGTGTGAAGTACGCAGGCAAGCCAGGACGCCCGCCTTATTCATGACGCAACCGACCACACCAAAGGAAAGCATAGCCCCTGCGCCATTGCACATAAGAACAATTTGTAACAAAAAATTACATCGACTTAATAATGTGTGATTTATACTCGAATCAACGCATTATGGATTTATTTTGCCATTCTGATCACAAATCAGCGCCAACCGGTGTTTTGCACATCACCCAACGCAAAGCCTGCGGTTATCAACGGATACGGAATTCCTGTCAGCTCACTCAAACGCCATGATTTGGCGCGCAGGCATGCGTTAAATCAATACCAGGCCGCCAGTGACGCGATAATAATGACAACAAAGCCACAGCAGGGCCCGGGCCCTTGATACCGTTAGCAGATCGCAACACGCGTTGCGCCTGACGGTTGGACCGCCGGGAAAGCGCGCACGGAAGCCACAAAAACAACGCTAACACTTCGACTTGTTCAAGTCGTGACTACTTTTCAAGTCGTGACTACTTCCTGGAGAGCACTGAATGAAAGCGATCCACGCGAGAAAGCTCATCAAATCGATTGAGCCTACCTACACCGAGATGTTTTCGGGCAGGGTGTACACGGTGGGCAAAGGCGCCGTTTCTGTTCGCAAACACAGCGGCAAGGCTGAGCACACCGTCATTGGCGTCCACGGATTTCTGGAAAACCACTGCTACTTTACACAAAGCTATCAAGACCCCACTACCGAACTGATTCTGCTCACCTGCAGCAACTATCACGTACCTGTGAGCGGCCCCGTACTGGAACCGGCCGAGTGGGAAGTTCCCATCAAATACCTTGAAGCCACCATTGAGTACGATGCGTGCATTCTGAACCAGGCACTGGTCAACCTGCCCTCCACCAGCAAGATTCGCGTGCATGGCCACTCCCGTGGCGGTGCCGTGATTGTGGAAGCCCTGCGCCAGCGCCCCGAGCTTTATGAAAATGTCGATATTGTGCTGGAGGCCCCGGTGCTTCCCCAAGGACAGCTCCACGCCCTGGCCGCCAGCCTGCTCGAGCCGGTCAGCCATGGCATGTGGCCCTGGCTGGTGCGACTCATCAACAGCACGCCAACCAATGCTTATGGCCAGACCTTCTTTGGCAAAATGAATCCGCGCAAAAAGCAGCTGCTGAGCAAGCTCTTTACTGCCACCAAAGATCACCTGACCATTGTTCGCAACATCGAAAACATCATGGGGTGGATGGAAAAAACCCAGGTTGATGTGTACAACCACATGAAACATGGCACCTTTTTGATTCCCCGGGTTGACCGCATCCTGGATCGCAAGGCAATGCTCGCCAGCGCTGAATCCAGCCCCAACTCGGTAAGAATCATCGAAACCGATTCACCGAGCCACTTCATTACGCTCGACAATGTCGAATGGGTGCCATCGCTTGACCTGCTGCCCAGAGTCGCCACCGGCTAACCAAGCCCGATAGACATGCCCCCTGCACAAAGGCCGACCACCGCGGCCTTTGTGCTTTTGTACCACCCGGCATCACAGTACACTAGACGCGCTTTTTCATTCGCTTCCAGTTCGCAGGAAACCGTCATCGATGTCCAGGGAAAAACTGCTTCATACTAAAACGAAAACGCCCAATGCGGCCCGACTGCAGCAACTGCTGCTTGACTACCATGTATTTCGCCATCACACCTCTGACACCAATCCAGCCCAAAAGCAGGCACTGCTTGACTGGCAAATAGAGCGCCTAAAGGCGTCTCACAGCGATCTGCACCGGCACCCACGCTATCACGAAGGGCTCAATTTCCTTCTGGAAGACCTGTATGCCCCCAAGTCTTTTGTGCAGCGCGACAACGACCTCGAGCGCGTTTTTCCGGTGATGGTGAAGCTGCTGCCGGACCATCTGCTGTACACACTGAGCCTGCTCATTGAGCTCAATCTGCTGACCCAGCGCCTCGATGATGAACTCACACTGGCGCTGTTTGGCCAGCTTGGCGTCACTCACATCACCCAGGAAAACTACGCGCAGGCCTATCGCCTGTGTAACAACGAACACCAACGACGCCATCAGATTCAGCTGATCGCCAACATCGGCAATGACCTCGACGTGTATGCGCGCAGCAAAATGGTGAGCTTCTCACTCAAGATCACCCACGGCCCGGCCGAAATGGCAGGACTTGCCAGTCTGCATGACTTTCTTTCACGGGGCTTTCACGCCTTTCACGCCATGGGCGGCGTTGATGAACTGCTGGATATCATTGTGGCGCGCGAAACCCATATTCTAAAGAAGATCTACGCCCGCGCAGATAGTCCCTTTTCACTGCACGACCTTCCTGATGCCGCGACCCACGATTTTACCCACAGTTAACCCGACTTATGGCAGGCTTCCGATGACAACGCGAGTCACCCTTGAAATACAAGACACCATTGCTTTTGTAACTCTCAACCGCCCCGAAAAACTCAACGCCCTCGATATGCCCATGTTTGAGGGCATTCGCGACACCATCAAGCTGCTGCGCAAAAACAAGGAAGTGCGAGCCGTTATTGTCAAAGGCGAAGGCAAGGCGTTCTGCTCCGGACTTGACGTTAAAAGCATCATGTCATCGCCACTGGCAGCCGCCAAATTGCTGTTCAAACCGGGGCGAAAGATCTCCAATCTCGCACAGGATGTCGCTTACCAGTGGCGATCACTGCCAGTGCCTGTTATTGCTGTTACTCACGGCAAGTGCTGGGGGGGAGGCTTTCAGATTGCACTGGGGGCGGACTTTCGTTACACCACACCCGATTGCGAGTTTTCCATTCTGGAAATGAAGTGGGGGCTGATTCCCGACATGAGCGGCAGTATCACGTTGCGCGAACTGATTCCGATTGACCTTGCCAAAGAACTCACCATGACAGCGCGCATTTTTCAGGGTCAAGAAGCCAAAACCCTGGGGCTGGTGACTCATTGCATGGACAATCCGCTGGAAGCGGCCGTGGCTTTTGCCCAATCGCTGCAACAACGATCGCCGGACGCCATCGCCTGCGCCAAACAGCTGTTTAATAACACCTGGACCGCGGATGACAAGACGGCGCTGAAATGGGAAACACGCCTGCAATTAAAACTGGTGGGGCGCGCCAACCAACGTATCGCGGTTGCCAACAGCACCGGCAAGAACAAGCCCTACAAGCCTCGATCTTGCTGAAATGCTACTTTAAGGAGATCTCAGGTCGCGGCCGTGAGGTAGTCGATGTTGCGACCAACCACCTGTGAACAGGACTGGATGTAACCAACGATTTCCTTTTCAGAATTCACATCGTGCAGGTATTCGGCAAATTCAGAGCCGCGCTGAAAACTCAGAGCGACCGAGCGCTTGTCCTTCTCATGCAACATTACCTGACTGGCCAGGCGATTGCCGGTCGCCTGAAGTGAATTCTGCCCCGTCAGCGTACCGTAAACGTTAAAAAACCCGCCGCACTCCGCCATCATCATGATGTCCGCCGTGGATGCGGCCGGAGCGGCCACAGCCACCGACATGGCACACGCACCGAGGAAAAGTCTCATTTTCATTGCAACACCCCCGCCTCAGATTAAGACTCCTCATTCAAGGCTAGCAGTGCGCGAGCGGGCCAATTGTAACTTATCGTAAAATCCTGTTTTAGTTTCGTTCCCTGGCCTCATCAATTCCCAGCGTCCACGCCCCCAAAGCCAGCGCAGCATCTGCCGCCATCGGACAGGCCAGCAACGCCTGCCAGATTGACTCACTCCCTGCAAGCCGTCTGTGTGCCACCTGGCTACCTACCCGGTATAGATGTTCGAGCGCACCCGCCAGGGCGTCTCCAACCAAGGCGCTGTCATCCATGATGACATCCTCCATCCGCTCAACCAGATACTTCAACGCCGTCACCGCCGCCACCGCCTGACGTTGCATCGGCAATGCCCCGGAAAACGCAAAGTTATCGAGCGCGCGCTGCCAGTTCATCAGCGCATCTCGCACCATACCCGCAACGAGCGCCTCACGATCCTGCGCTTGCGTACACTCGGGCACGAAAGGCCTGGCAACACCAGCCGCCAACCGATAGCCCTGCTCTGCCTTACTGACAACTCCGGGAAATACCGGCACTGCCCTTGCTATATGTCGCCCAAGCGAAAAGAGCGCCGCCGCAGGCCCCGCCAGTAACTCCAGCTCAATCTCGTGCAGTGGCTGCCTGGCCTCGCCTGCGACCACCGCCCCCGAATCGCAGGCGACTTCAATGCTTGCACCGGCAAATTCCACCAGACAGGCGGTACGGAGAAAATTAGTCTCAAAGACGGGCGCCACCTGTGACACCTCGATATCGGCAGGCCAAGGCGTTTGCGCCAGCAAACCGGCGTCCAGTTGTCGGGTCGCAATAGGCCACTCCCACTCATTACGCTGGTGCAAACCGGCAATGCTGGTTCCCCTGGTTTTCAAGGTTTGAATCAAACACCCGTTTTGGTCACGAATACGCAACGCCATTTTTCGCGCGCTCAACAAGGCGTCCGGGGTATCAAAGTAGGCATTTATCAGCGTGAGGGTTTCCTGCTTCTGTACCGCCAGCTCCGGCACAACACGATTGGCGAACAACTCCAGCCCTGCCTGATGCGTTATTAACTTCAACTCGATTTCTTTGTGCATAATGACGCTCTCAACCTATGGCATGCCAACCCGATGACGCACAAATAAAAAAACCGACCCGGAGGTCGGTTTTCTGCGTCACAAGTTCTGAATCAGAAATTGTAGGTAGCGCCCATGGCCAAGCCTTTGGTCTCACCGCTCTTGGTGGACAACTGGTTAGCTTCATCCATCCACTGGCCTTCAACGTACACATACATGTTGTCAGACAGGTTATGCAGCGCCTGGAGTGTCAGCACGTCTTTGTCGGTGCCAGCCTTGGCATCTTCTTCATAGTAGTGATAGGCCAGTGCCAGCTGGGTTTGGCCCATGGTGTAAGCACCGTACACGCCAAACACATCGCGGGTGTCGTTTTGGGTTTCGTACTGGAAGGCGGCAGTGATATTGTCGTCAATCTTGTAAGAAACACCCAAACCAATGGAGCTCTTGCCGTATTCGTTATTGGTGACGTCGGGATTTTCGTTGTTAGCAAACGCCAAAGACACTTTCAACGCATCCATTTCATAGGTAGCCGCCAGAGAGAGCGCATTACGCTTCTTGGGAGCGGTGATAGAAGTTCTGCTCTCCTGACCGTTTACCTGAAGCTGGGCAGCTACAGTGAATCCGCTGAAGTTA
>JBFHRO010000002.1:0-38366 GCA_041591635.1 Oleiphilaceae bacterium
ACATGCACCCCCTTACCCTCAAGGGCGTTAAGATACACGGGCAGCGTAGCCACAAGCGTTTTGCCTTCACCGGTACGCATTTCTGATATACGGCCTTCATGCAAAGTAACACCACCGATCATCTGCACATCAAAGTGGCGCATCCCCATGGCACGTTTGCCAGCTTCGCGCACTACTGCAAAGGCTTCTGGCAGCAAATCATCCAACCCTTCACCCTTTGCCAGGCGCTCCCGGAACTCGGTGGTTTTGTGCTTGAGTGCCAGATCATCAAGCGCCGCAAGTGATTCTTCAAACGCATTGATGCGCGCGACAATCTTGTTCATCCGCTTGAGTTCGCGGCTATTCTTGCTGCCAAAAATCTTTTTAACCAGAGATGAAAACATAACACCTGTCTTGCCGAGTCAAATGAATTGTTTAAGCCAGAAAATGTGCCTGTGAGCAGCCGATAAGGCAACCAAACCATAGCGCCCAAAACATGCGTCCGAATATTCCCTGTTATCAAAATAAATCAAGGACTTCGTCTGACCAGCGAATTTAGTCTTCCCTGTATTGGAAATGAAAGGCGACATTCTAACGCTATTTTGAATCAGCGCAAAAGCCAACCCGCAGGAAAAACCGGCCGACACCAGAGCGATCAGCAGAACACACAGGAGCCGAAAGAATAAACTGAGACAGAAAAGTACGAGCCAGTCAGCGACTGGCTCGATTAATGTACTTTTCAGGATTGAGCGGTTTCCCTTCCTTTAGCACTTCATAATGAACATGCGGACCGGTAGAGCGACCAGTGCTTCCCATCAAGGCAATGCTCTGCCCCTTTTGAACTATGTCTCCGGTCTTGACCAGCACTTCTTTGCAATGGCCATAACGCGTGACCAAGCCGTCACCGTGATTGATTTCCACCAGATTGCCGTAACCATTTTTGTCTTCCGACCAGGTTACCACGCCCGACGCCACCGCCACGATTTCCGAGCCTTCCTTCCCGGCAAAATCAACCCCGGCATGCCAGGCCCGACGCCCCGTAAACGGATCTGAACGATAACCATACCGGGACGACAACCAACCACCATCACTTAACGGGCTGCCCGACACAATGAGTTGCTCCCGGATGTTTCGGGTAACAAGAAACTCATTCAGCAGTTCAAGTTGCTGCTCCCGGTCGGTAATCTGTCCTTCAATTTGCTCCAGCAACTCATTGAGATCCGGCAGCGAATAGGATTCAACAACACCCTCTTCCGGGCCACCCTGCGCGGGCTTGGCGGTAAAATCAAACTCACTTTGCTCAAGTCGCGCCTCCGAGGTGAGTCGCTGGCCCAAAGCATCCAGTCGCAACAGGCGTGCCTGCATTTCACCCAAACGAAGCGTCAACGCATCGATTTGTTGCTGCGCCTGCACTTTGACTTCACCGATTTTGGCTTTTTGCTCGGCGAGTTGTTGCTTCCAGTTATTTACGGCTTCTTGCTGCAGAATCACTACGGACGAATCCTGATTCCTTACGTCGTTGCCTCCAGCCATCAAGCCTGCAACGAACACCAACACGAATGCGAAAACAACTGACAACCCTGCAAATGCCAGCCTAGCGCCCGTCAACGCAAACTGTTTCGGCTGCCTGTGGTGGCGGCCAACAAATATTATGTTCATGTGCAATACAACCCAACCAGAAATGAAATGTGATACTCATACGGCCCATATCAAACTACTTAGTCAATAACCGCCATTAATCGGATCATTATTTGCTGCAAACGGATTCCACGACCACCAATGTCTTATACTCGATAGCACCGGAGCATACTGCAATCTGTTATCGTGATACCTGTCTTTTTTCACACAAGCTTCATGAGTCTATGAAAACACCGCTACTTTCACAAGTTACCGATTTTACCGAACTCACAAAAAGAAAAACTTCTATCAATCGTCTATTTCGACAAGCACAGGCAGTCATTCGCCTGGAAGCACTGCTGAACCCCCTGCTACCTGAACTATTGCGGGGCAAATTCAAAGTGGCAAACATTCAATCAGACGCACTGGTTCTCATCACAGAAAGTGCGGCCTTGGCAACCCGCTTCAGATTCTCTCAAGGCGAAATTCTTGCAATTCTTGCAAAAACACCGGGGTTTCAACGAATCAAACAGATTAGAGTAAAAATCCGCCCTAATCGCCACTTCCGGCCGAGACAGAAAAAGGCGTTACATATCAGCAGGGAAAATGCCCAGCTACTGGTAGAAGAAGCTGGGCATACTCAAGACGACAATCTTCGAAAGGTACTGCTAAAACTCGCCTCGCACGCGAACTAAACCCATTGCGGGTATCAGGACACTACCGCGGCCGGCTTCATATAGGAAATGGGAACCATGGCATCATTTTCGAAGGTCTCTACCTCCCAGGCGTCGGTTTGAGCAATCAACGCCCGTAACAGTTTGTTATTGAGATCGTGGCCGGACTTATAACCGCGAAACTCGCCAATCAAACTGTTTCCCAGCAAATACAGATCACCGATGGCATCCAGTATTTTGTGCTTTACAAACTCGTCTTCATAGCGCAATCCGTCTTCATTCAGCACCTTATAATCATCGACCACAATGGCGTTATCGACGCTCCCCCCCAAGGCCAGGTTCATGGAGCGAAGCTTCTCGATATCACGCATGAAGCCGAAGGTTCTTGCCCGGCTAACTTCCTTGACAAATGAAGTACTCGAAAAATCAACGGAGGTCTCTTTGGTTCGCCCCTGAAACACCGGGTGATCAAACTCGATTTCAAACCCCACCTTGAAGCCCTCAAATGGCAAAAAGGTTGCGCGCTTGTCGCCGTCTTGCACCGTAATTTCTTTCTTTATCCGTATAAATTTCTTTGCTGCATCCTGCTCCCGAATGCCTGCCGACTGGATAAGAAAGACAAAGGGCCCCGCACTTCCATCCATGATGGGCACTTCTTCCGAACTGAGCTCGACAAAACAATTATCAATGCCCAACCCGGCCATGGCGGACAACAGGTGCTCCACCGTCGACACCTTCACCTTGCCTTTCACCAGTGTCGTCGACAACATCGTCTCACCGACATTCTCGGCCCTGGCCGGAATGCTCACGTGAGGCTCAAGATCGGTACGGATAAATACGATGCCAGTGTCGACGGCGGCGGGCCTGAGCGTAAGATAAACTTTCTTGCCGGAGTGCAGGCCAACGCCCGTCGCACGAATCGTATTTTTCAAAGTCCGCTGTTTGATCATAGGGTTACTGACGCCTTGTGTGAGATTCATTCTGATCCTTTTCAGCCAATACCATGCCACGCCTCGACAGATCTGACTAAAATTTGGCCAGATAATATCAGAAAGCCCCTAAACACTCCAACAGCAATTACCATTACCCGGCGCGGTTAATCTGCCTGTCGCCGCAAAAAGGCGGGGATATCCAGGTAGTCCACACTGCTGTTGGTGTTATTGATGATTCGCGTCTCCGGTGCAGCTGCCGCGTTTCCGCTTGAGCTAACCGCCGCTCTTTTACGCATCACCGCAGGGCGCTCAAGCTGGTTGTAGTCTGTTTTTCCATCCAGTGCGCGCGTATTGTCGACAACCTTTACGGGTTTTTCGATGCACTGGCCCAGTCCGGTCGCCACTACCGTCACCTTAAGCTCATCGGTCATTTCCGGGTCGATCGCAGTACCGACAACCACGGTTGCCGAATCAGCGGCAATTTCTTCAACTATCGCCCCGATCTCGGAGAACTCACCAAGATTTAGATTTGGCCCGGAGGTTATGTTGATCAAAATGCCACGTGCACCCTGCAAGTTGATATCTTCGAGCAACGGACTGCGAATCGCCATTTCTGCTGCCTCGCGAGCACGGTTCTCGCCTCGAGAAATACCACTGCCCATCATGGCCATGCCCATTTCCGACATTACAGTCTTCACATCCGCAAAGTCGACGTTGATCATACCCGGACGCATGATGAGATCGGCAATGCCCTGTACCGCTCCGAGCAGAACATCGTTGGCAGAACTGAATGCATCCAGCAGCGTGGTATTCTTTCCCAGCACCGAAAGGAGTTTTTCGTTAGGGATAGTTATAAGCGAATCAACATTGCGTGCCAGTTCCGCAAGGCCGGCCTCAGCCACCTTCATGCGCTTGCCGCCTTCAAACGGGAAAGGCTTGGTTACTACCGCCACCGTCAATATGCCCAGGTCACGTGCCACTTCCGCAACAACAGGTGCTCCACCCGTACCGGTTCCACCACCCATGCCCGCGGTGATAAAAACCATATCGGCGCCCTTGAGCGCTTCGGCAATACGCTCGCGATCTTCGAGTGCTGCCTGACGCCCTACTTCAGGATTCGCTCCGGCGCCAAGCCCCTTGGTGATATTGCCCCCGAGCTGGATGACGGTTTTTCCGCTGAGTTCCTTCAGCGCTTGCGCATCGGTATTGGCACAAATGAATTCGACCCCTTCAATATGATTGGCCAACATGTGACGTACGGCATTGCCGCCACCACCACCAACGCCAACGACCTTGATTACTGCATTCTGTGATGAGTTTTCTACAAGCTCAAACATCGCACACTTCTCCTTCTTGTAGTTTTTAAGTCAATTGTTCTTGGTACCTGATTCTAGAAATTTCCGGCAACCCAGTTTTTCAGTCGCTCAAAAAGACTGACATTCGGTGCCTGCTTTACTGCTGGAGCACGCCCTTGCTCCTGTCTCTGGGTCCCATACATCAACAAACCGACGCCGGTCGAATACATGGGATTGTTCACAACGTCCACCAACCCGGAAACGCCACTGGGTGACGCCAATCGGACTGGCATATGAAATATTTCTTCGGCCAATTCCACGGCACCTTCCATCCGTGAAGTTCCACCGGTAAGCACAATACCGGCCGCAACCAGCTCCTCGTAACCACTGCGGCGCAGCTCGCTCTGGATCAGCGTAAAGAGCTCTTCGTACCTTGGCTCCACCACTTCTGCCAGCGTCTGACGTGACAAGTCGCGGGATGGCCGGTCACCCACACTGGGTACCTTTATCGTTTCATCGGCGCCTGCCAGCTGAGTCAATGCGCAGGCATAGCGAATCTTGATTTCCTCGGCGTTCTGGGTCGGGGTGCGCAAGGCCATGGCAATATCGTTGGTCACCTGATCCCCGGCAATGGGAATAACCGCCGTATGACGAATCGAGCCGCCCGTCCAGATGGCGATATCTGTGGTTCCCCCGCCAATATCCACTACACAAACGCCCAGTTCTTTCTCATCTTCGGTCAGTACCGCATAGCTTGATGCCAACTGCTCGAGAATGATGTCGTCCACTTCGAGATTGCAGCGCTTAACACACTTCTCAATGTTCTGTGCAGCATTCACGGCGCAGGTTACCAAATGTACTTTGGCCTCCAGCCTCACACCTGACATTCCCAAAGGCTCTTTGATGCCCTCCTGGTTATCGATCACATATTCCTGTGGCAAGATGTGCAATATCTTCTGATCCGCCGGAATGGCGACGGCTTGCGCGGCATCAATCACCCGCTCAATGTCGGCCTGCGTTACCTCCCGCTCACGTACAGCAACAATACCGTGGGAATTGAGGCTGCGAACATGGCTGCCTGCAATTCCGGCGTATACCGAGTGAATCTCGCATCCTGCCATTAATTCGGCTTCTTCCACCGCACGCTGTATGGCCTGGACGGTGGTTTCAATGTTTACCACGACACCGCGCTTCAAGCCCCGAGAAGGATGCGAGCCAACGCCGATGATTTCGACCGTACCGTCGTCCGCCTTTTTGCCCACAATTGCTACAATCTTGGATGTTCCGATATCCAATCCAACTACCAACTTGTCGTTTGTTAACCCTGGCATTCCCGGTCTACCTTTTTTGCGTGCCTGTTGATGCCTGCACGATTCAATCTCACATTATCAGCGTTCACTGTTCTAGCTGCGTTTGGCGCCCGATTCTCGAACCTTGCCATCTTCAATGGCATCAGCTTTCCAGCGAACAGCAACCCCGTTGGTGTAGCGAACATCTACTTGAGCAATACGTTCAACTTTTTCAAAAAGCGCTTTTTCGTAGGCTTTGACAAATCGACCCAAACGCTCGTCGACCTGCTCTCTGCCAAGTCTCACCAGCACCTGGTTCTCAAGCACCAGATTCCATGCCCCGCGGGCTTCCAGTTCCACCCCGCGAAGCACTATTTCTTTCGTGATCAACCGCTCGTGCCAGCCAGCAAACTGGCTTAATACCTGAACGGCCTCACTGTCTGGCCCGCGTAAATCGGCGAAATCTTCAAACGCCTGCATTGATGCCGGGGTAAAGATCTCACCCCACACATTCAGTAAGCGCTCGCCATTCCAGCGCGCCGCAGGCTGCTGCTCCCCTACCTGCACAACCAGCCGGTCAGGCCAGACTCGCTGCACCGATGCGCTGTACACCCAGGGCACGGCTTCAGCAGTTGCTTTTACCTGCTCGAGGTCGGTCGCAAGAAAACTCTTGCCGACAAAAGAGCGCAACTGATCTTCCAGCTGCTCTGCCTGCAAGTACCGAAAGGCTCCCCGAACCTCTACCAGTGCTACAGGACGGTCAAACCGGCTGACCAGAGGGTCCAGCCCAAACGCAACGCCCAGCAGCACTACTGCAGCAAAAAAAACACCCGCGACCTTGGGCCAGGGAACCACCACCGCAGGCAGATCAAGCTTGAAGCGCTGGCCCCGCCTTGGGCTCTCTGGCACAGGCTTGCGACTGGTAGCGCCCGACTTGCGCACGGCAGCGGCGGTCGGTTTCTTCCCTTTAAACGGCATGGTGCTGCTCCAGGCTGGCTTCCATAATGCCTACCACCAGGGCTTCAAAACTCAAGCCGGCGGCTTTGGCAGCCATGGGAACCAGACTGTGATCGGTCATTCCAGGTACCGTGTTGGCTTCAAGCAGCCAGAATTTTCCATCCTGATCCTGCATCACATCAATTCTTCCCCAACCTTTGCAGCCCAATACGTTAAAGGCGTCCAGGGCCAGGGACTGAATCTCTTTTTCGCGCTCGTGCGACAAACCGCAGGGCATAAGGTACTGCGTTGTATTGGAAATATACTTGGCGTCGTAATCGTAAAATCCGTGGTCGGTGCGCAGACCTATCACCGGCAACGCCTTTTTGCCCAAAACAGCAACGGTGAATTCGGGGCCGTTAACCCACTGCTCAATCAATACCAGGCTGTCATGAGCCAACGCCTGACGGGCCGCGCCCTTAAGCTCTGCCAGACTGTTAACCTTATAAACACCAATGCTGGAGCCTTCATGGGCGGCCTTTACCATCAAAGGCAAACCCAGCTCTGCTACGATCTGATCAAGGCGCTCGTCAAGATTGCTCTGCGTGTTTACAAAACGAAATTCCGGTGTTGCCAAACCGCAGCTTTTCCACAGTTGCTTGGTTCGCAATTTATCCATGGCCAACGCAGAGGCCAGGACTCCACTGCCGGTATAAGGTATCCCCAGGCTTTCCAGCATACCCTGCAAAGTGCCATCCTCACCGCCACGGCCATGCATGGCGATAAACACGTTATCCCACTGTGCTGGCGCAGTGACCAGAAACGACCAATCGCGCCCATTCACTTCCATACCGGTGGCATGGATGCCGGCTGCAGACAAGGCGGCGGTTACTGCCTGCCCGCTTTTCACTGAAACATCACGCTCGGCTGACGCACCACCGTAAAGGACCAAGGTTCTGCCCAAACGCTCAACTTGCTCTGACGAGGCTTTCCATACCGCACTCATGCTTATTTCCCTGAACCCTCACGCACCACTTTTAACTGGTTTTCCGCCAGACGCATGGCAATGCCGTTAATATCCCCGGCTCCTTGAGTAATCAGCATGTCGCCGTCTTGCAGAATATTGGCCAGTACACTTTCGATTTCGCTGCCATCATCGACAAAAACCGGATCTATCTGCCCGCGCTGGCGTATGCTCCGACACAGGCAGCGGCTGTCGGCTCCCGGTATATGTGCTTCGCCGGCGGCATAAACGTTCATCAACAGCAACACATCGACATCGGACAGTACTCTGACAAAATCTTCATACAGATCGCAGGTGCGGCTGTAACGGTGTGGCTGATAGATCATCACCAGACGCCGGGTTGGCCAACCTGCCCGAACCGCCTTGATAACCGCTTCCACTTCGGTTGGATGGTGTCCATAGTCATCGACCAGCATGACGGACCCACGGCCTGTATCGTACTCGCCGTACACCTGAAACCGTCGACCCACACCGGCAAAATTGGCAAGTCCAGAGATAATGTCCTGGTCGGAAAGTCCTTCGTCAGTAGCAACCGCTATGGTCGCCAGTGAATTCAGCACATTGTGAACACCCGGCATCCGCAAACTGACATCCAGACTTGTCAAACCGCCGGGGCGAACGGCGGTAAAAGAGGTAGACATGCCATCGATACGGATATTTTCTGCACGATAATCCGCGTCCTGACTCAGGCCGTAAGTGACCACAGATCGTGTCACCTGGGGGATGAGCTTGCGTACTACCGGATCATCTATGCACATAACGGCAACGCCGTAAAAAGGCAGATTGTGCAAGAACGCCAGAAAGGTCTGCTCCAGCCGGGAGAAATCACCACCATAAGTGTGCATATGATCGGCATCGATATTGGTTACCACCGCAACCATGGGCGTCAAATGCAAGAACGAGGCATCACTTTCATCTGCCTCAGCCACCAAAAACCGCGAGGCGCCCAACTTGGCATTGGTTCCGGCGCTGTTGAGGCGCCCTCCAATCACAAAGGTCGGGTCCAGTCCGGCCTCTCCCAGCACAGACGCAATCAGGCTGGTAGTAGTCGTCTTGCCATGGGTTCCAGCCACCGCAATGCCGTGCCGGTAACGCATAATCTCCGCCAGCATTTCGGCTCGCGGTACCACAGGAATGCGGTCATTACGGGCCTGTTTTACCTCCGGGTTTTCCTCGTTCACGGCACTTGAAACAACGACCACATCAACGTCAGCGACATTGTCTTCCTGGTGGCCAATAAAAATCCCTACGCCCAAGCTTTTCAGGCGATTGGTTACGGAGGTTTCCTTGATATCCGAGCCACTGATCTGATAGCCCTGGTTCAGCAACACCTCTGCGATGCCACACATTCCCGAGCCACCAATACCCACAAAATGAATCCGCCGAATACGTCGCATTTCGGGAATCTCACCCATTAATCCATGTTTATGATCAACCACCGCAAACCTCCAGGCATATTCTGGCTACTTGTTCCGTTGCATTTGGACGCGCCAGACCACTGGCGCACTTCGCCATCTCATTAATTAAATCAGGATCCTTCGCCATACGGTTCAGAAGTGACGCAAGGTACTGTGGTGTCAGTTCATTCTGGGGCACGAGAATGGCCGCCCCGGCGTCGGTCATGTGTTTCGCATTGGCCGTTTGATGATCATCCACCGCTTGCGGAAAAGGCACCAGAATCGCACCCAATCCTGCTTCACACAATTCAGAAATCGTAAGCGCTCCCGCCCGGCAAATTACAATATCGGCCCACGCATAGGCATCATGCATATCCGTAATAAAGGGCACAAGATCTGCCTGCACATTTGCTTGCGCGTAGGCAATCCGGGTTTCATTCAGCAGTTTTTCTCCAGTCTGGTGCCGGATCACCGGCCTCACCGATGCATCGAGCAGTGCGCTGGCAAGGGGTACCGCGAGGTTAATCGCTCGCGCGCCCAAACTGCCACCCACAACCAAGACCTGTAGCGGCCGGTTCGCAACCAGTGTGTCTTTGCCTTGGGCAGATACACCTATGTTTGCCCGTACAGGATTACCCGTCACCAGCGCGCCAACCTTGCTTGCAAAGGCGCCTGGAAATGCCTCCAGCACCCGCACCGCCAGCTTTGCCAAAACCCGATTGGTTGTGCCTGCAATGGCGTTCTGCTCATGAATCACCAAAGGAATCCGAAGCAAGAAGGCGGCCAGCCCACCCGGGCCAGTAACATATCCCCCCATACCCAACACACAATCGGGCGTCGTTTCTTTCAGCACTTTCAATGCTTGCAACAAGGCAGCCACCAGCCGGAACGGTGCCTTGATCAACGTCAGCCACCCCTTGCCTCTCAGCCCGCCAATATCGATCAGCGACAAAGGGATCTTGTGCTGCGCAACGAGTCGGCACTCCATGCCGTTTCTGGCGCCGAGCCAATGCACACTGTGCCCTTGCGCCTGGAGCCACTGAGCCGTCGCCAGCGCCGGAAAAATGTGACCACCGGTTCCCCCGGCCATGATCAGGAAGCGCTTGGCACTCATGCGGACACCTTGCCTTTGGGTGCTTCCTCAACCAACTGCACTTCGGCGTGCAAGCGTGTCAGCACACCTATGGCCATACAACTCACAATCAAGCTCGATCCGCCATAGCTCACCAATGGCAAGGTCAGACCCTTGGTGGGCAGCAAACCACAACTCACACCCAGGTTGATCAGGGATTGTGTTGCCAGCAGCAAGCCAATGCCGTAAGCAAAATAAGCCGAATACTCCAGGCCGGCACGTGATGCACGATAGCCAACCCACATGGCCCGCCAAACGATAATGGCAAACAGGGCCACCACCAGGAGCGCGCCTATCGCACCAAACTCTTCGGCAAATATGGCGAACACAAAATCGGTATGTGCCTCCGGAAGATAAAAGAGTTTTTGCACGCTGTTACCCAGACCAACGCCGGTCCATTCGCCGCGACCGAAGGCAATCAGGGACTGGGTCAGCTGATATCCAGTGCCGTACTGATCCGCCCAAGGATCGAAATAGCCCACCAAGCGCTCGTAACGGTAGTCACTGCTGAGAATGGCAAGCACACCGGATAAGCCAGTGAGACCTATCACTGCGCAAAAACGCACCAGGGAAACACCCGCCAGAAACAGCATGCCTAACACCGCTGACATAATCACCACAGTAGCGCCGAAGTCTGGCTCTTTGAGCAGCAGACCCGCGGCCAACCCGATAACAAGCAAAGGTTTCCAGAAGCCCCACCAGGTATCGGCTACCTCGTGCTGCCGCCTGGCCAGGTAGCCGGCCACGTAGGCGATCAGAAAAAGCTTGGCAAATTCAGAAACCTGCAAGTTCAAGCTGCCAAACCCAATCCAACGGGTGCTGCCATTGACTGTTTTGCCCACACCGGGCAAGAGCACGACAACCAACCCCATCAGGGCGATCCCGAGCAACATCCAGCTTTTTCTCTGCCACCAGCTGACCGGAACACCATGCGCCATGATTCCCGTCACTATAGCCAGTAACAAGAAACCGCCATGACGCAGCACGTAGTAAAAAGGCTGTCCCATCCTGCTGTCCGCAATGTCCATGGAGGCGGAGCCAATCATGATCAGCCCCAACAGCGCCAGCGTGGTTGCCGCACAGAGCAGCCAGGGATCAAAGCGGGCACCCAACCGGGCCGCCGACAGTGACAGCGCAGGCGTTGCAACGGCAGCGGTCATCCCTGCGCCCCCCCCGACAACTGATTTACCGCCGCCACGAATACCTGGCCGCGCTCTTCGTAATTCTTAAACATGTCGAAGCTGGCACAGGCAGGTGACAGCAAAACCACGTCCCCTGGCCGGGCATGGCCTTGCGCCGCAACAACCGCATCCTGCAAGCTTGCCACGCGCTGACAAGGGCATGTGAGGTGTGACTCGATCAGCGGGGCATCCTTGCCAAACAACAGCGCCTGCTTGACGTATTTTGCGACCGGATCAGTCAGCGCCGCGAAATCCTGACCCTTGCCTTCTCCGCCCGCCAACAGAATGATTCGGCCTTTGGCTACCTCGCCGAATCCCTTGATCGCCGTCAGGGTTGCGCCCACATTGGTGCCTTTCGAATCATTGATATACTCGACACCATCAATACGCCCAGCCAGCTCGCACCGGTGGGGCAAGCCCTGAAACGCTCGCAGGGCAGCAACCATGGCCGCCAGCGGAATGCCTGCTGCCCGGCCAAGCGCCAGTGCGGCAAGGGCATTGCTGACATTGTGCAACCCCTTGATATTCAACTCATCGGCGCGAATAAGTGGTTCAAAACCATTCACCAAAACAAGCTCACCCTCAACCCTTTGTGTGCTGAAGCGATCAAAATCGGGGTAATCCAGCCCAAAACGCGTCACTTGCATGCCTTCCCGCACCAATGGTTGGCTAAGCAAGTCATCGATATTTACCACTGCATGCCTGCAACCTCTGAAAATCCGTTGTTTGGCCGCGTAGTAGTCCTGGTAGCTGGCATAGCGATCCATGTGATCTTCGCTAAGGTTCAGCAGCGTCGCCACCGCCGCGCCGAGTCGCTCGGTGGTCTCCAGTTGAAAACTCGATAGCTCCAGAACATAGAGTTCGACAGTGTCGTCGAGCAAATCCAGCGCCGGCACGCCCAAATTACCGCCAACCGCCACACGAATGCCTGCATGACGGGCCATTTCACCCACCAGACTGGTGACGGTACTTTTCCCGTTTGAACCAGTTATCGCAACGATAGGTGCCTTGGCATGGCGGCTGAATATATCCACATCCCCCGTCACCTCAACGCCCTTGGCCCGTGCGGCAATAATGGCGGGCTCCTGCAGGGAGACGCCGGGGCTTACCACCAATTGATCAACGCTTAAGAACAAGTCGGGGTCAAAAGCGCCGCAATATATATCAACCGCCGGGAATCGCATCCGGCACTGCTCCAGCCCCGGCGGATCTTGGCGTGAATCTGCCACTATCACCTGGTGACCGCGACGGGTCAAAAAATCCACGCAGGAAAGCCCGGTTTTTCCCAAACCGACAACAAGGCTTTTTTTATCTGCGGCCAGAACTTTCATTGATCACGCTACTCAGGGTTCTTAAAAGGTTCAGCGAACTTTGAGGGTCGCAAGCCCTATCAGCACCAACACCACGGTGATGACCCAAAACCGAACGATCACTCGGGGCTCGGGCCAACCTTTCAATTCAAAATGGTGATGCAGGGGCGCCATGCGAAAGATTCTGCGTCCCGTTAGCTTGAAGGAAGCTACCTGCAAGATAACCGAGACCGTTTCCATCACGAAAACGCCACCCATGATAAAAAGCACAATTTCCTGCCGCACTATGACCGCAACCACACCCAGCGCGGCTCCCAGCGCAAGGGCTCCCACGTCCCCCATGAACACCTGGGCGGGATAGGTGTTGAACCAGAGAAAGCCCAAACCGGCGCCAACCAAGGCACAACAGAACACCACCAGCTCTCCGGCCCCTGGCAGATAGGGAATATGGAGGTACTCGGCAAATTTTACGTTCCCCGAAAGGTAGGCAAAAATAGCCAGTGCGCCCGCAACCATTACCGTTGGCATGATCGCCAAGCCATCAAGGCCATCGGTAAGGTTCACCGCATTGCTGCTGCCAACAATGACGAAATAGGTCATAACGATGAATGCAGGCCCAAGCTGAAACACGACATCCTTGAATACCGGCACAATGAATGCCGTCTCTTGCGGCGTGCTCGCGGTATAAAAAAGAATGAAAGCGGCAAGCAACCCAAAAACCGATTGCCAGAAATACTTCCAGCGTGCAGGAAGCCCCTTGGAGTTCTTCTGAACCACTTTGCGATAATCGTCCACCCAGCCAATGGCACCGAATGTCATGGTGACAAACAGCGTGATCCAGACATAACGGTTGCCAAGATCCGCCCATAGCAGCGTACTGATGGCCACCGCCACCAGAATAAGTGCACCGCCCATTGTCGGGGTTCCGGCTTTGCTGAAATGGGATTTGGGGCCGTCATCCCGCACCGATTGACCGATTTGATACTGACTGAGCTTGCGGATCATGATGGGGCCCACGGCCAGCGAAATCACCAGTGCCGTAAGCACCCCCAGAATGCCCCGGAGTGTAAGGTATTTGAAAACACCCAGCGCACTGATGTACTGGGACAAGAAATCTGCCACCCAGGCTAGCATGATTGAACCACCTTATTCGTCATATTCAGATCTTCCAGGACTTTTTCCATCGCGGCACTGCGCGACCCCTTTATCAATACGGTGGCAGTGGCCTTGAGTTCACTCACGAGCGCCGCCGCCAGCCTTGTCTTGTCGTCAAAACACCTGCAGTCCGCGCCGTAACCCCGCGCATAGGCTTGCGCATAATTGCCGGTCACATAAAGAGCATCAATACCGAGCACACGGGCATGATGGCCAACCTCCTGATGCAAGGACTCGGCCTCGTCACCAAGCTCCGCCATATCGCCCAGTACCGCGATTTTCTTGCCCTCACACCGTGCCAGAACGTCAAGAGCCGCCTTTACCGATACAGGATTTGCGTTGTAACTGTCATTGATCAGTCGCACACCGGGCATCAATTCACCGAACTCCAGGCGTCCCTTTACCCCAGGAGCACTGGCCAGCCTTGCGGCGATTTCGGTCAAAGACATGCCACACAACAGACCAGCACAAGCCGCGGCCAGCGCATTGCTGACATTGTGTTTTCCCGCCAAAGGCAAACACACACGAACACGCTGTTCGCCGTGACAAAGCTCAAACGTGGTTAATTCACCCAGCGACAACTTATCCGCAAATACATCGGCACCACAGGAGGGCTCTACCGAAAAGGACATCACCTGGCGTGGCTGGGCCCGTTCACACCAGAGACGAAACGCAGGATCATCCGCATTTAGCACCGCCACCCCATCCGGGCCAAGGCCATCAATGATTTCACCTTTGGCCTTGACGATATTCTCGGCACTGCCAAACCCCTCCAAATGGGCATTACCTGCATTGGTCAGGATGCTGATGTGCGGCTGCGTCCAGGCAACCGTTTGTGCTATTTCACCCAGACCACTGGCGCCCAACTCAATCACGGCGTAGCGGTGCGACGCCGCAATCCTGCTTAACGTCAGGGGGGCTCCGATCAGGTTATTCAGGTTACCCTTGGTTGCCAGGGTCTCGCCCAGGCCGGTCAACAAATGAGCCACCAGTTCCTTGACCGTTGTCTTGCCGCAGCTGCCCGTAATGGCAACTACGCGTCCGTTGAACCTGGCACGATTGATCTTGCCGATGGCCGCCAACGCATTCTGGGTTGAAGGCACCACAAGCTGGGCGCCGCAGAGATCCTGTGGCTTGCTGACGATGACCGCCAATGCCCCCCGCGTCATGGCTTGCCCGGCAAAAGTGTCGCCATCAAAGTTTGGACCACTCAATGCCACAAACACATCGCCCTGCTGTAGCGTTCGGGTATCCGTACTCACTGCCGTAAAACGCACATCCTGACCTTTGAGCTGGCCGCCGACTATTGCTGCAATTTCGGTCAAGGAACAATCGCCAATCATAGATTACCCCCCAACCCCAGCAAGCGCCCGACCACTTCGATATCACTATAGGGGCGACGCAGAACACCGATTTCCTGATAGTCCTCATGCCCCTTGCCAGCCACCAGAATCAGGTCATCCTTGCCCGCATGGTGCATGGCATGGCTTATCGCTTTTTCCCGGTCATGCTCGATCACAACCCGATCCGGAAACTGAAAACCGGCCATAATGTGATTAACAATCTGCCGGGGCGGTTCGGTCCGAGGGTTGTCATCCGTCACAATGATTCTGTCAGCATGCTGTTCGGCAATAGCCGCCATCAAGGCACGCTTTCCTGGATCCCGATCGCCCCCGCAGCCGAAAACGCACCAGACATTGCCTTGCGCATGGGGCCGCAAGGCACCCAACACGGATGCCAACGCATCGGGAGTGTGGGCGTAGTCGACGACGATAGTCGGCTTTCTGGGCACAAAAAATCGCTGCATTCTGCCCGCCACCGGCGCGATGTTACCCAGCGCTTTTTCCAGGGTTCCCACGTCCACGTCCATTGCGACGGCAGCCGCAATAACCGCCAGCAAGTTGCTGAGATTAAAGGCCCCCACCAGTCCACATGAAAAACGGACTCTGCCTGCCGGCGTCGCCACCTCCGCACACATTCCGTCTGCAAGATATTCCACCTGAATCACGCAGACAGAGGCTTCGTGGCTTATGCCAAAAGTGAACAGGCGAACGTCCGGGCTAATACTGCCAAGCATGCTGCGTCCAAATTCGTCATCAACATTGACCACCGCAAAACGCAGCTCGGGACGCTCAAACAGGCGACGCTTTGCGTCACCGTAGGCTTGCATGGTGGCGTGATAATCCAGGTGATCACGGGTCAGATTGGTAAAAATGGCACCGTCGATCTTGATACCATCCACCCGCCCCTGATCGAGCCCATGGGAAGAAACCTCCATCACCACAGCCTGCGCCTGGCGCGACAACAACCCTGCCAGCAAGGAATGTACGCGCAGCACATCGGGCGTGGTATGGCTGGCCGGTGTCAGTTCATCGATAAAGCCGTAACCCAAAGTGCCAACGAGACCGGATTTGATTCCTGCAAAGCTGAGCACCTGGGCAAGATAATGCGACACCGACGATTTTCCGTTGGTACCTGTGACCCCCACAACACTGAGCTGCTCGGAAGGATCGCCATAATAGCGTGAAGCGAGCACGCCCAACTTGCTTGCCAGACCCGGCAGGCAGACCTCAACAACCGTGCCGCGCTCCACCACTGATCCGGCATTTTCTGCAGCCGGTGCGTTTTTGAAGATCACTACCGCCCCCCGGGCGATGGCGTCATCAATGTACTGGGTACCATCAACCGAACGCCCCTGTAGTGCAACAAAAGCATCTCCACGGCGAACCTGCCGGCTGTCCAGGGTAAGACCATGAACGCGGCAGTCAAATACTGAAGGCACATCGCAAATGCCCTTGAGCAACTTACTGAGATTCAGAGTGCGGGATTCCATTATCCTTGTCCTCGCGGCGAAGCCTTTGTCTGTGCAACAACAGCATCCCGCTCTTTAATGCTATCCGGAGTGACATTCAGCAATCGCATGGTGTTCCCTATGACCCGGGAGAATACGGGTGCCGCTACTTCGCCGCCGTAATACTCATCGTACTGGGGCGAATCGACTACCACCACCATCACAACGCGGGGATTATCAATAGGCGCCATACCGGCAAACAGGGCTTTGTACTCGCTTTCCTGGTAGCCGCCGCGCCCCACCGCGTGCACGGTACCGGTTTTTCCGCCCACCTTGTAAGAAGCTACCTGGGCCCGGGTGCCAGTCCCGCCTTTTTCAATAGCCTTATGCAGCATCATGCGTACTTGCTTTGCAACCTCAGGACTAACAATCTCTTCGCCCGGCACTGTGCCATTATTCTTGAGCAGACTGACGGGCCGCTTGATACCATCGGCCGCAATCACCAGATAGCTTTGCGCCAGCTGCAGTGCCGTCGCATTCATCCCGTAACCGTACGACAGGGTGGCGACCTGAATGTCTTTCCATTTATAGGGATGGGGAAGCACACCAGCCCCTTCACCCGGAAACCCCAGGCCGGTAAGCTGACCGAATCCCATGCGATAAAACATGTCCCAAAGCCGCTGACCACTGAGGTCTATGGCGATTTTACTGGTTCCGACGTTGCTCGACTTCGCCACCACTTCATCCAGCCGGATCACACCGTAGTTATGGGCATCGCGGATGGTGTTGCGTCCGATGCGAAGATACCCCGGCGCGGTATTGATCTCGCTTTTGGACTGATATTTTCCGCTTTCCAGTGCGGCCGCCATCGTCAGCGGTTTCATGGTCGAGCCAGGCTCAAACAGATCTGTAATAGCGCGATTTCGCAAAGAAGATGCTCGTAACTGTTTGCGATTGTTAGGGTTGTAAGAGGGCTGATTGACCATTGCCAGCACCTCACCAGTATGCACATCCAGCATTACCAGTGACGCTGATTTGGCACCATGCGCCTTGACCGCAGACTTGAGCTCCCGATAGGCAAGATATTGCAAGCGCAGATCAATACTCAGCTGCAACGAATTGCCCGGCTGGGCATCTTCAATCAGACTGAGCTCTTTCACCACCTCACCACGCCGATCCTTTAACACCTTGACGGTTCCAGGTTTGCCGACCAGCCACGCATTGTAGGCAAGCTCCAGTCCTTCCTGACCCTGCTCATCGAGATTCACGAATCCCAGAATATGAGTCGTCACTTCTCCGGCAGGATAAAATCGCTTGTACTCACGGCGACTGTGCACGCCATCGATTTTCAGCGCCAATATCTGTGCAGCAAGATCCGGCGCCACCTTGCGATCAAGGTAAAGAAATTCTTTCCCGGCATTCGCTGCGATCTTTTTGCGCAAAGCTTGCGGATCGGTTTCGAGCAATTTGGCAACGGTATTCCACCGGGCGTCTGACAGCCAGGAATTGAACGCCGACTGGTCGTCGTTTTCGTTGCCCCGCGTCTTTGCAACACTGGGATTGACCCACAAGGTTTCTACCGGCGTGCTCACCGCCAGAGGCTCACCGAACCTGTCGGTAATCATGCCCCGGTGTGCATCCAGGGTTTCGTGCCGGATGGTACGTGCATCGCCTTGCTGCTTCAGAAAGCTGTTATTGAGTACCTGAAGATCGACAATACGGGCAACCAGCACGACCAGAGCCACCGCCAACATGACCAGCACAAATACAAAGCGCCCGAAAGACGTAATAGGTCTGTGCGCCGTTGCTGTCTGCCGTGGATGCTTTGCCATACCCCTGTTTACCTTCCAGCGTTGAGCTGGGCCATCAAACTCTCAGTGACTTCTGATACGGGCCGTTAACGAACGACCTCGACTTTCGCCATGTCAGGCATAACCATTCCCAGCCGCTCGGTCGCCAGACGCTCAATGCGGTGATGCGTACTCCAGGCGCTTTGCTCAAGCAGCAGCTGCGTCCATTCCCGTTCAATGCGATCCCGATGTTCTTGCAGCGTTTTCAGTTCACTGAACAGTTGCCGGCTCAAGTGTGTTGAATACACAACCGCCTGAGCTGACAGAAGCATGAGACAAACCAGAATGCCTAACCCCAGATACTTTGTGCGAAACAGTGCCTGCAAGACAGGGAGCGAGTAGGTTCGCAGATTGACCTTCAACCCTGCCAGCCAACTTGGCCGTTTCACATCAGCCGGGTGGCTGTCTTCCTCCACCAGACGAGCCCCTCGCGCTCCTTCAGCGGTGTCGTGTGCGTCAGCTTCCTGGCGTCGACTCCTTGAGCGTGTTTTGTCAGCATTGCTTTTCATGCCGAAAGCTTTTCCATCACGCGCATGACCGCGCTTCTGGCGCGCACATTCTCAACTACTTCGGCATCTTCAGGCTTGACGGCTTTACCGACCAAAGCGAACTCGCGTTGAATCTGATGATCCTGCACCGGAATGCCTCTGGGAAGCTCCGGCCCTCGAACCTGGTTTCGCATGAAACGCTTCACTATCCGATCTTCCAGTGAATGAAAACTGATCACCACCAGGCGCCCTCCCGGACGCAACGCCCTGCTGGCCGCTTGCAGCCCCACCTCCAGATCGCCCAGTTCATTGTTAACTTTGATCCGGATCGCCTGAAAAGCGCGGGTGGCAGGATTCTTGCCCTTTTCCCACGCGGGGTTTGCCTCTGCAACAATCGCTGCCAGCTGTTTCGTCGTTACAATCGGCGCCCGCTTTCTCGCCGCCACGATGGCCTTGGCAATTCGCCGAAAAAACTTTTCTTCCCCATATTCTCTAAGCGTTGTCGCAATTTCTTCTTCTGCAGCCGACTCCAGCCACTGGGCCGCGCTCAAACCACGACTTGCATCCATACGCATGTCCAGCGGGCCATCATTCATGAAGCTGAACCCGCGGGCAGGATCATCAAGCTGTGGCGACGAAACCCCCAGATCAAGAAGAATGCCGTCTACCGCCTCAATCTGCATCTGACTAAGTATTTGCTCAAGATTCGCAAAGCTGTCCTGAGCGTAAACAAACCGGGCTGATTCGACTTGCAAGGCGCGAGCAAACCCGATCGCTTCAGCATCCTTGTCTATACCGATCAACCGGGCATCCGCACCCAGCTTCTGCAGAATCTTGCGCGCATGCCCACCGCGACCAAATGTCCCATCGACGTAAACACCGTTCGGGCGAGTGATCAACGCATCCACGGCCGCTTGCAGCAAAACTGTTTTATGTAATTCCTGGCTCATGAGTGCGGCTTTCGGTTTAGAGCGACAAATTCATCATTTCTTCGGGCATTTCGCCATCGTCAGCCTCATCAAGCCAGGCCGACCATTGCTCAAGCCCCCATAATTCGAGCTTCTTGCCCTGACCAATCATCATCAGATTTTTGTCAAAGCGACCGTGGTCACGCAACGTGGGAGGGATCAGCAACCGGCCGCTGGAATCCATATCCATCGTGCTCGCATGCCCCAAAAGAAGACGCTTGGTTCGCCGCGCCTTCTTGTTAAACATGGGCAAGGCTTCGATTTTAGGGACAATTTCTTCCCACAAGGGTTCTGGATAAATCAACAGACAGTGCTCTTCCGGGTCCGCCGTCATCACCAACTTGCCGCCGCAAACCTCCATCAATGCCTCACGAATCTTCGTCGGCACCGCAATTCGCCCTTTGGCGTCCATCGTGATGGAGTGACTTCCAAGAAACACTATTTAGTCGGCCATATTGGTTTTTGATTTTATAAGACGCCTGATCCCCATTAATTCCCACAGTCAGACACTTTTTCACACTTTTTCCCACCGAGAGACAATATAGAAACAGCTGCCCCACAATGCAAGGGGAGAGCATGACCGGGCGAAAATAAAATCGGCTTAAAACACAATAAGTTAGCGCCAAGAAGCTCGGCAAAAAGATGAGAATTGAAGGATAATTACCTTACGAAACAGCCGGATACAAGCAGATCTTGAGGTGGGGTAAAAAGGATAAGAACATTTTGATATAAATGACTTAGGCGCCATGAAAGACTTAATCAGTCGCGAGCCCAGTGGCACCCCGAGAGGTCGAGGCAGGGCCGGCATAACACCATTGAGAGCGCACCCAATAGCACAATGAGAAATAAGAAGAAGAAAAGCTCGCCGATAAGCCGGGTTCTGTCGAGGACAGTCATTCATCTAGAACTTGCGTCACCACAAGCTTCAAGCAACCTACCCGAATCCAGCGCGGGTCACGCCAATGGATTCCTATTTGGTCTTGCTCCGAGTGGGGTTTTCCATCGCCATGAACTGTTACCAGTCATGCGGTGCGCTCTTACCGCACCATTTCACCCTTACCTGCAATCATTGCTGATCACATAGGCGGTATACTTTCTGTTGCACTTTCCGTAGGCTCACGCCTCCCAGGTGTTACCTGGCACTCTACCCTTTGGAGCCCGGACTTTCCTCCCCCTTGACCCTGATAGAATCAAGGCGGCGACTGTCTGGCGAGCTTGTGCAGGACGATACACACATCCACCCCTCTGGGCAAGCAATAACGCATCCAATCCGAAGATCTGACCGTCATTAGATTCAATCGCGCTTGCCCTGCAAAACCAGCGCTCGTTCATACAACTGGTTTTTTCCAATACCCGTCACATCGGCAGCTATCTTGCTCGCCAATTTGATCGGAACCTCTTTGAGCAGGGCTCGCAACAACCTGTCGCACTCCGGGGTGACTGATTCCTGCGCCACTGCAGGCACAGCCCCGCGGAGCAAAATAACGAATTCGCCTTTTTGCTGGTTGTCGTCGGCACATACCCGCTCTTTCACTTGCAAGATAGTGCCGCACAGCATGGTTTCAAACGCCTTGGTGAGCTCACGCCCAATCACCATTTGCCGCTCTCCGCCAAAGATAAAGGCCAAATCCTCAATTGATTCAACAATGCGGTGGGGTGACTCATAAAAAACCAAGGTTCGCGGCTCGCTGATCAAGGTTCCCAGGTAGGCACGCCGCGCAGCCGACCGTGAGGGCAAAAAACCTTCAAACACAAACTTGTCGCTGGGCAAACCGGATGCGCTCAGCGCAGCAACAACGGCACAGGCACCCGGCACAGGCGACACCAAAAAACCAGCCTCTCGCACCGCGCTCACCAAATGGTATCCTGGATCCGAGATAAGCGGCGTGCCCGCGTCGGATACCAGTGCAACTGACTGACCCGATGCGATCCTGCCAACCAGCAGTTCGCTTTTTTCCCGCTCATTATGCTCATGCAACGAGATCATGGGCTTGCTGATCGCCAAATGCTGAAGCAAACGCCCCGTATGACGGGTGTCCTCCGCCGCGATCACGTCCACCTTCGCCAGAGTGTCAATCGCCCGTGCGGTGATATCCCCCAAATTGCCAATGGGTGTTGCCACCACATAAAGCCCGGATTGCAATGCCATGCCAATACCCTTACTGCAACAGCTTGTTTGAACACATGAAGATACCTGACCCTGTCAGCCTTGTCTGATAGACTAGCGCTCAACCACAGCCCCATTTATTGTTACCGAACATTCTGACCACTTTTATGCGAATAAGATACGTTAAAACGGCCTTGCTGAGCCTGGCACTTATCCTCCACGGCTGCACTCAGACCCCACCCAGGACGCAACCTGCAACACAGCCTCTTGTTGAGGACCCCATTGCCATTTTGCTGGATCAGGCCCAGCGAGAAAAACGCCCCAAGCAACAGGCAGAAATCCTTATGCAGGCGGCAGACCTGCACCAGCAAAAACAGCAATATCACAAGGCTCTGGCATTATTGCAAAAAATAGATTATCCACCGCTTCCGCAACGATTGCAGGAGCAATACCTGCTCATTGCCATACACGCCTCACTTAAGCTGGCAAACACAGCCAAACTTGCGGGATACCTTGCCCAGGTAAAAGAGGGTTTTTATGAGCATGTCCCGCTGCCTGTTCAGCGCCAGGCCTATCAGGATATTGCCCAAGCCTATGAGCTGCTGGAGCAACCACTGAAGGCAACCATCAGCCGAATCAAGGGAAACCATTTGAATGACGATGCAACACGCACCCTGATGCAAGAGCAAATCTGGTCGCAACTCGCCGCAACCAATCTGACCGAGCTGACAGCACTCTACGACCAAACCACACACTATGATGTCAAGGGCTGGCTACAACTTGCCATCACCATAAAACAAAATGAAATCAGCCTCGATTCGCAACTGCAGGCACTCAATCTCTGGTTGGCAACGTGGCAGTCCCATCCTGCGACACTAAAACTTCCCAAAGCCTTGGAGCTGCTTTCCCGGCTCCCCGAAACACGACCCAAAAAAATCGCTATCCTGCTTCCTTTTGAGGGCGCGTTGAGCAGTGCTGCAAATGCAATTCGTGACGGCTTTCTCAGTGCTTATTATCAAGATCAGGACACCGCCAAAAACGCGCTTGAACTCGTCTTTATCAATAGCACCAAGGATCTCTCAGTCATTGCACAAGAGCTGAAGCACGAAAAACCGGATTTGGTAATCGGACCGCTTGAAAAAAGTCGTGCCAGCGAAATCGCCGCACTTTCTGATCGCAACTACCGTGTATTGGCGTTGAACTATCTGGATGGACAAACCTCCCCGCCAGCCAACTTCTTCCAATTCGGACTAGCCCCGGAGCATGAGGTCGAGCAAATTGCCGCCCAACTGGCCACAAAGCATTTTCGCCGGGTTATATTGCTTACGCCTCAGAGCGACTGGGGCAAGCGCATAGAACAGGCCTTTAACCAGAGCTGGAAAAAACACCAGGGAGAGATAGCTGAGATCATTAGCTACAGCGCCCAAACCAATCTCTCTGCCGAGATTGAGCGCGCATTACTTCTGAAAGAAAGTGCCGAGCGTGCCAAGAAGCTTCGCTCATTGCTAAACCTTAGCCTCGAAATTGCACCACGACACCGTGAAGATGTCGATGCGTTTGTGCTTATTGCAACGCCAGAGTTTGCGCGTCAAATCAAACCCTTGTTTGCCTATCATTTCGCCGCAGACATCCCTGTGTATTCGACATCACAAGTCTTCAGCGGTCAGTTCAATCCACAAAAGGATCAGGATCTCAATGGCATCTATTTCACTGAAACGCCTTGGGTTTTGGCGGCAAGCAACCCCTTGCGCACAGAGTTAACCACACTTTTCCCAACGGAAACCCAGAGATACGAAAGACTTTATGCGCTGGGGGTGGATAGCTATAAACTCAGCCCACGCCTGGCCTTGCTGAACGCCCTGAAAAAGAGCTCAATACATGGAGAAACAGGCATTCTTACCATGAACGATCAGTTCCAGATCATTCGAACTCTGGAATGGGCCAGGTTTAGCGAGGGGCGCCCCCAACCCGCGAACTAGACACAAGGAAAGTGACAATGGCCGATGGATCCTTTTATGAACAGATGGCAAAGCAATACCTAGAGGCGAATGGTCTCGTGCTCATTGAGCAGAACTATCGCACTCGCAGGGGTGAAATAGATCTGATCATGCGGGACAAAGATACACTGGTGTTTATCGAGGTGCGCTACCGAAACCTGAAATCGAGAGTAACGCCAGAAGAAAGCATGACCATGAGCAAACGAAAACGCATTCTCCGGTGCGCTCAAAAGTACCTGACCGCCAAAAGCGCATGGAATAAAGACTGCCGATTTGACTTCATTGGCATACAACCCAATGCCTTAAGCCAGCAATTTGAAATCAATTGGATACGATCGGCCTTTGAGGCCGGCTGACGGCCGCAACCAAACTATAACCCTACCCAGGATTTTTCTTATTAGCCATGGATTTACAAGAATCTGTTTACAAATCTCTCTGCAATACCATCGACAACCTGACATATCAGCTGGAGCAACTCCCCCCCAAACTGGCATGCGCCAGCGAGCTCATGGCCCAAGCCCTGCTGAGCGATCACAAAATACTGATTTGCGGTAATGCAATCACACAGCCTCTATGCGGTCTTTTCAGCGCCTTTATGATGAATAGGCACGACCACGAGCGCCCAAGCCTGCCCGCCATCAATTTGTGCAGCGACAATCATCTTATTTCTGCTATCGCCAAAGATACGCATTACAATGATGTTTTTTCAAAGCAAATCAGGGCACTGGGAAACAAAGGCGATCTGCTCCTGGCACTTTCAGTCGATGGCAACTGTGCGAGCATTATTCAGGCAGTGCAAGCAGCCCATGAACAGGAAATGCATGTCATCGCCGTTTGTGGTGGCAGCGAAGGCAACATCAGCTCGCTGTTAAGCGGAGCAGACATTGAACTGAAAACTGGCAGCAAAAACGCCGCCAGGGTACTGGAAGGGCAACTGGTCATTCTAAACACGTTAACATCACTGATCGACCAACAAATATTTGGCTTTAGTATCTAAAGCCACCAAGGCTGCTACTTGACCAATTTCAACGATGGCTTGTCAGATTTGGCTTTCTCACCATCGCCCTTGGGTGTTCGATCTCGCTCCTGGGGCGGTGTTGGGGCACCGGGCTCTGCTCCAAAAACCATGCCCTGACCATTTTCCTTGGCATAAATGGCCATAATTGCCGCCATAGGGACAAAAACCTGCATCGGCACACCGCCAAACCGTGCGTTGAATTCGAGAAAGTCGTTTTCTATGCTAATTCCACGCACTGCTGAAGGGCTAATATTGAGTACGATTTGTCCGTTGGTGACAAAGTCATGGGGAACCTGCACACCTTGAATGCCTGCATCAACTACAACATAAGGCGTCATCCCGTTATCCAATATCCAGTCATTTAAAGCTCGAACCAGATATGGGCGGCTTGGCTTCATTTCAGCACCCCCAAAAAAACCAGTGGATTACAAACAAACGCATTCAACGAGAAAACCAATCAGAATCAGATATCTCTGTCCTCTCCATCACAAAGAGTGGGCAGAGACATCACAATCAACGCTCGAGATCAGCAATACATGTCGTTTTCTTTTTCTGACAAGCTTGCCTTGAAGGATTCCCGCGCAAACATGCGATCCATATATTTTTTGATCGGCTTGGCCTGCTTGTCAGTCAGTTCAATACCCATCAACGGCAAACGCCATAACAAGGGAACGACCACACAATCGACAATGGTAAACTCGTCACTCATGAAGAAGGGTTTTTCGGCGAAGATACCCGCTGTCGCCAACAAGCTTTCACGAAGTTCCTTGCGCGCTTTGTCTGCCGCCGGCGTATCCTTTTCGCCCAGAATAATATCCGCGAGTGAACACCAGTCCCGCTCAATGCGATAAATCATCAGCCGGCTCGTTGCGCGGGCAACGGGATATACAGGCAACAATGGTGGATGCGGAAATCTCTCGTCAAGATATTCCATCATGATATTGGGCTCGTACAATGCCAAATCACGGTCAACCAGTGTAGGCAACGTATTGTACGGATTTAATTCAGAAATTTCCTCCGGGATATTATGTGGATCCGTATCTATAACATCTACGGTGACGCCTTTCTCTGCCAAAACAATCCTGACTCTGTGGCTATAGTGACTACCACCATCCGAGAAAAAAGTCATCAAAGACCGTTTTGTAACAACACCCATTGCATTACTCCAAACAAATCAATTCGATTATTTCCGTTTTACTACTGCCACAATCAACCGACATTAAACAAAAAATCCAGCGCAGAGAACCACTCAACGCTGGATAATTTCAGTGCTGAAGTATACAACACTTATCAGTGAACGTCTTTCCAGTACTCCCGATTCAGGAAATAAACGAAAATCGAGAGGAAGGCCAAAAATAACAGCACATAAGTGCCTATTCGCTCGCTATCAACACGCGAAGGCTCTGCGACGTAAACCATGAAATTGACCAGATCGTAAATCACCTCGTCGTACTGCGCTTTCGACAACGACCCCTGCTTCGCATATTCTTCGCAACCGCCAGAGGAAATGATGCGCCCACTTATGGGATCAACTTTCTTTTCCACGCCAGCGGCGGGTGCGTGCGCACACAGACCCTGCAGACCAGCAAGCACATGTGGCATGCCGACATCCTTGAACACGCTGTTATTCACACCGTACGGCCGTGACTCGTCGACATAAAAGCCGCGCAAATAAGTATACAACCAGTCAGCACCTCTGAGACGACCTTCAAGCGTCAGATCAGGAGGTGGATTGCCAAACCAGTTCTTGGCATCCGCTGCCGGCATCGCGATATGCATCAGCTCACCTATCTTGGCATCACCGAAAATAAGGTTCTCCTCATATACGCTATTGGGAATACCGAGATCATGTGCGATGCGCTCGTATCGTGAATACTGCAGCGAATGGCATCCCATGCAGTAGTTCGTATAAAGCGCCACGCCGCGCTGAAGCGATTCTTTGTCATGCAGGTCAGGCTTCATATGGTCCAGAGGCACGCCCCCGCCAGCCGCGTGACAAACCACCGGCAACAAGATTGCCAATACATAAGTAATTAGTCTTTTCATCAGCCTGTCACCCTTTCCGGAACTGGTTTGGTCTTATCTATCTTGCTAAACCATGGCATCAAGATGAAGTAGGCGAAGTAAATCGCAGTAGTCACCTGCGCCAGCGCCGTGCGTCCGGGCGTTGATGGTATAGCTCCCAAATAGCCAAGTGTGAGGAAGGAAATTACAAACAATGCGAGGGCAAGCTTGCTTATCCAACCCTTGTAACGAATAGACTTCACAGGACTTCTGTCAAGCCAAGGCAGCACAAACAGAATCGCAATCGCCGCCCCCATTACCACAACACCCCAGAATTTTGCAGGCAACCCAAGCAAGTTAACCGTTACAGCACGTAGCATCGCGTAGAATGGCGTGAAATACCAAACAGGGGCAATGTGTTCCGGTGTTTTCAGCGGGTTTGCCGGCTCAAAGTTGGGGCGCTCCATGAAGAAGCCTCCCATCTCAGGCATAAAGAACACCACCGCACAAAACACAAACAGGAAGACAACCACAGCAACAAGGTCGTGCACCGTATAGTATGGGTGAAAAGGTATGCCATCCAGGGGAATTCCCTTGGCATCCTTGTGCTTCTTGATTTCGATTCCATCGGGATTGTTGGAGCCCACTTCATGCAGGGCCAGCAAATGCAGAACCACCAGCGCAAGCAGGACGATCGGCAAAGCAACAACATGCAGGGCAAAGAAGCGGTTGAGCGTAATACCTGATATCAGGTAATCGCCACGAATCCATAACGCAAGATCCTCACCAATGCCGGGAATTGCACCAAAGAGATTAACGATTACCTGAGCCCCCCAGTATGACATCTGCCCCCAAGGCAGCAGATAGCCCATAAAAGCCTCGGCCATCAAGCAAAGGTAAATGGTCATACCAAAGATCCAGACCAGCTCACGCGGCTTGCGATACGAGCCATACATCAAACCACGGAACATGTGCAGATAAACAACAATAAAAAACGCTGACGCCCCGGTTGAATGCAGATACCGCAACAACCAGCCGTATTCAACGTCTCGCATGATGTATTCAACTGAGGCGAACGCGCCTTCAGCCGAAGGGTTGTAGCTCATGGTCAGCCATATACCGGTCACCAATTGGTTCACAAGCACCAGCAACGACAAGGAGCCAAAGAAATACCACACATTGAAATTCTTCGGTGCGTAGTACTTGCTCATATGCTTTTCGAAGGCCGTCACTACCGGCAAACGGGCATCAATCCACTCAACAAGCTTCTGCATCAGACAGCCCCCTCATCAACACCGACAATAACCATTGAATCATCCAAATACTTGTGGGGAGGAACTTCCAGATTCAAGGGCGCCGGGACATTCTTGTAAACACGGCCAGCAAGGTCAAACTTGGAACCGTGACAGGGACAGAAAAATCCACCCAGCCAGTCAGCGCCGAGGTCTTCTGCAGCCACATCCGGACGAAACTTTGGTGAACAACCAAGATGCGTACAAATACCTACCAAGATTGCGTATTCAGGTTTGGAAGCCCTGTACACACCCTTTATGTATTCTGGCTGCTGGGCTTCAGATGACTGAGGATCCTGAACCACATCACTGAGCTTATCGATCGTCGCCAGCATTTCGGGCGTACGACGAATAATCCACACAGGTTTGCCTCGCCATTCCACTGTCATCTGCTGCCCAGGTTCGAGCTTGCTTATATTGACCTTGACTGGCGCACCTGCCGCCTTTGCTTTTGCACTTGGATTCCACGAAGCCACGAACGGTATCGCGGCACCTACTACACCAACCCCACCGACAACCGACGTAGCACCAACAAGAAATCGGCGTCGACCGGCATTCACGTCGCCATGGCTCATATCTGACTCTCCCATCAAGCTGTTGACAATAAGTTCCTGCTTGAAACATACCACCAACAGGGTTTACTACCTACAAAGTAAAGGCCGCGACGATAGTAATAAAATCACTACCGTCCTTCAAGAAATTTGCCTTTCAATTACTCAGAAATGCACGAAACGACCATTCACAATGAAAAACGCCCAAGGATATGCCTCGGGCGTTTTTGCAATATTCAGCAGCCGAACAATTAGCGCTTCGAGTACTGAGGGCGACGACGGGCTTTGCGCAAACCAACCTTCTTACGCTCAACCTCACGCGAATCGCGCGTGACCCAGCCAGCCTTGCGCAAGGCCGGACGCAGGGTTTCGTCATACTCCATCAATGCACGTGTAATACCGTGACGAATGGCACCCGCCTGTCCGGTAGTTCCACCACCTACAACCGTAACCTTCACGTCCAGCTTCTGCGCCAACTCTACCAACTCAAGCGGTTGACGAACAACCATCCGGGCAGTTTCCCGACCAAAGAACTGATCCAGTGAGCGACCATTTACTTCGATCTGACCTGTACCTGATTTGATAAAAACACGCGCAGTCGAGGTTTTGCGACGACCTGTACCGTAATTATATGTTGCCGACATAATCGCCTTCCCTTAAATATCCAGTTGCTGAGGCTGCTGTGCAGTATGCGGATGCTCTTTCCCCGCATAGATCTTGAGCTTCTTGAGCATAGCACGACCCAAAGGACCCTTGGGCATCATGCCTTTTACTGCTGTCTCAAGTACACGCTCAGGTGCACGCTCAATCAACTTCTCAAACGAGAAAGTCTTCAATCCGCCAATATAGCCAGTGTGGTGATGATAAAGCTTTTCTTTAGCCTTATTACCTGTCACATGTATTTTTTCCGCGTTAACCACGACGATATAATCGCCCGTGTCAACATGAGGTGTATATTCGGGTTTATGCTTGCCCCTCAGGCGACGGGCAATCTCGGTCGACAAACGACCAAGGGTCTTGCCTTCAGCATTAACTATATACCAGTCGCGTTTTACCTCGGCTGGTTTTGCACTCAACGTTTTCATTTCATCCCGCCTTTAAAAGCAAAAGGTCTTTCGTATTTAATTGGTTCGACGAAAGTCGCTCAAGATTACTGCCAACACACACGTTTGCCAGCTTCAGGAACGGGGCAGTCCTTTACAAGCCAGCAAACAGGGGCGCAGATTATAAAACAACAAAGGAACAAATTGCCATTACTAATTTTCTGAAAGTTAACACTCTGCCCCGGCTTGTGAAAACGCGGTCAAACCAAACAAGGCAACCGCATTTGCCAGAAGAGCCGTTGCTACAAGATCACACCCCTCCTCACGCACATCGCAGAGCGCGTTAAAAACGGGTTCCAGACTCAACGGTGTATTCTCCCCTTTCGCCATCCCCGGCAAAGGCATATCAGGGCTATCGGTTTCAATGATCAGCGAACTCAGCGGCAAGGTGGCGACGATGTTGCGAAGCGCAGAGCCTCGTGGCCAGCAAATAGCGCCACCGATGCCGAGCTTGAGACCCAGATCCAGAAACCGCCAAGCCTGCTGCGAGGATCCGGTAAACCCATGAATCAAACCACCCTTGAGCGAGGGATACTTGCGCAAAACCGACCAGACTACGTCATAAGTACGGTAAGCATGAACAACCACCGGAAGCCTCCAGTGCACAGCAATCTCGACTTGCCGTACAAAAAGTTCGCGCTGCAATTGCGCATCACCCATGCCCGCATGCAATCCGATCTCGCCTATCGCCACCACATCATCACGCCCACCCAGGGTCTTGAACATGGCATCATCCGTAGATTGATAGTCATGCAGGAAGCACGGATGAATCCCCATACAGGGATAGACACCCTGATACTGCCCGGCCAGCAGTGCCACCGACTCCCAGCTACGCCGACTCACCGATGGCACCACAAAACCACCGATACCCGCTTTCCGACAGGCTGCAACCAGCTGATTCAAGGCTGTAGCCCCTATCCTGGCGCCAATCAGGTCCAGATGACAGTGCCCATCTATCCAGCGCATATGGATGCAAGCCTCAGGATGTCATGGCATGCTCACGCGTTTTGCGGAAAATCACTTCGGGATACCGCTCTTGTGTTAACTGAAGATTCACTTGGGTCGGGGCTATGTAAGTCAAGTTATCGCCGCCATCAAGCGCAAGATTGTCAAAGCACTTATTCTGAAACGCCTCAAGCTTGACCGCATCGGCACAGGAAACCCAGCGAGCCGTTGCCACACTTATCGGCTCATACACAGCTTCAACCTTGTATTCTGAGCGCAAACGATGCACCACCACATCAAACTGCAAGACACCCACAGCACCAACAATTAGATCGTTGTTTTTCATGGGACGAAACACCTGCACAGCCCCCTCTTCAGAAAGCTGAATCAATCCCTTTTGCAACTGCTTGGCTTTGAGCGGGTCTTTCAGTCGGATGCGACGAAACAACTCGGGGGCAAAGTTGGGAATGCCGGTGAAACGAAATACTTCGCCTTCGGTAAAAGTATCTCCTATCTGAATCGTGCCGTGATTGTGCAACCCGATAATATCGCCCGCATAGGCCTCCTCAGCACGCTCCCGGTCACCTGCCATAAACGTCAGCGCATCGGCAATTCTCACCTCTTTGCCAATGCGCACATGATGCAGCTTCATGCCTTGCTCATAGCGGCCGGAGCACACACGCAAAAAGGCGATCCTGTCGCGGTGCAACGGATCCATGTTTGCCTGGATCTTAAACACGAAGCCGGAGAACTTTTCTTCTTCCGGCTGAACAATCCGCACGTCTGTTTTGCGCGGCAAAGGTGCTGGCGCCCACTCGGTCAGCCCGTCCAGCACATGATCCACCCCGAAATTGCCCAGCGCGGTTCCGAAAAAAACCGGCGTCAAGGCACCTTTCAAAAACAACGCCTGATCGAATTCATGCGATGCACCTTGCAAGAGCTCGACTTCTTCACGAAGCTGGCTCGCATAGCTTCCCAGCACCGCATCCAACGCCGGGTTGTCTAACCCTTTGACCACGTTCACAGGCTGGATTTCGTGCCCATGACCACTTTGGTAGAGGATGACTTCATCGCGCAGAATGTGGTACACCCCCTTGAACTGCTTGCCCATGCCGATGGGCCAGGTGATAGGTGCACAGGCAATTTTCAGAATCCGCTCAACCTCGTCAAGCAGATCCACAGGATCACGAACATCCCGATCCATTTTGTTCATAAAGGTCACAATCGGCGTATCCCGCAACCGCGTCACTTCCATGAGTTTGACAGTCCGATCTTCGACACCTTTGGCACAATCAATCACCATCAGACAGGAATCAACGGCAGTAAGGGTACGATAGGTGTCCTCGGAGAAATCTTCGTGACCCGGCGTGTCGAGCAAATTGACAAGACAATCTCTATACGGAAATTGCATGACTGAGGTGGTAACCGATATTCCACGCTCCTTTTCCATTTCCATCCAGTCGGACTTGGCGTGCTGACCAGACTTTTTGCCCTTTACCGTTCCGGCACGCTGAATAGCATTTCCGTATAACAAGACTTTTTCCGTAATTGTGGTTTTACCTGCATCCGGGTGGGAAATAATTGCAAAGGTCCGACGAGCATGGATTTCATCAGCAAAAAGCGACATAAGAAGAATCAACCTGACTGGTATTTGCCACCCATCAAGGGCACAAGACTAAAAACGCCAGATTATAGCGTCTTTATGATTAACGATTCCAAGGAGTTTGGCTTTGTGAGCCCGCGACAAAAACGATTCTTCGTTTGGCGTGACTTATTGCCCACATTCACTCACGATCAGCATGGCATCTCGTTACACAAGAACCTGCGGTTAAGCAACATAATTCGGGCCATAGTCATCGCGCTGGTGATTGCCATGCTGATGGCTTCATCTTCCGGTCCGGCCACCCTCGCTATGGTCATTACGTTAGTGGTGATGGCCGTCACGGTCGTTTTCACAAGCATACGCCTGGGAACCCGTCAAACGATTGGCGAAACCGAGTTCCTCAGCCACTTGCTGCTCGACACCATGTTTCTGACGCTGCTGTTTGGCTTTAGTGGTGGCCCCTCCAATCCTTTTGTGTCGTTTTACCTGCTGCCTGTCATTATTAGCGCATCCACCCTCAATCGACGTTCAACCATCATACTTCTAGTGGTAACTCTCAGCGCTTACAGCGGCCTTTTTATCCTCAAGGACCCCGTTTCAGGTGTAACTGATACCCATGCCTTACACAGCCATGAGCACCACCTGAGTTCATTGATGCAAACAGACTTGCCGGCCAGCAATGCATTTGCCAAGCATCTATTTGGAATGTGGCTGAATTTCGCCATTTGCGCAGTTCTCATTTCGACCTTTGTGGTAAATATGCGCGCTCGTCTGGTCGAACAGCAAACCAAGATTAATGAACAGCGGGAAAATACGCTTAGGGATGAGCGCGTCATCGCCATAGCAACACAATCCGCCAATATGGCCCATCACTTGGGCACCCCGTTATCGACCATGGCTGTCATCGTCAATGATTTAAAACAGGATGAAAGCTGCAAAAACATCAAGGATGATATTGAACTAATCGAAAAGCAGATTGCGACATGCAAACGAATTCTTGCGGCGCTGCGAAATCACACCGATAAAGCAAGTTTTGAAAACCTCCACGAAAAACCCGTCGAAGCCTTGATGGCGGACATCATTGACGAGCTTCAACTATTACATCCGCGCATAAGAATAGAGACGGCTTTTTCAGAGGGCGTACATCACGAACTGCTGAATTGTGATTACAACATCAAGCTCGCACTGCTCAGCCTCATCAATAACGCTTGCGAAGCTTGCAAGGTGACCGGAACCGTCAAAATACGGGTCGATGTTACCAATAGCCAATTGCTGATTCACATTCAGGACAGTGGCAGCGGTATTCCCGATCATCTCGAAGGCAGCCCCCGAACCTTGCAGGAATCCACCAAGAAGGACGGGCTGGGACTGGGACTATTCCTTTCCCATGCCACGCTCAACCGTTACGGCGGAACCATCAAACTGGCAAAGAACACTGCGGGGGCAGGTACCATCACCGAAATATCCCTACCCAGACATATAACCCAAAGGAGCAGCCCGTGACCACACGCATCCTGGTGCTTGATGACGACAAGGTATTTGCTGACACACTGGCTCGCTCACTGGTTCGACGGGGGTATGAAGTACAAGCTTTTTATGCGCTGGACACAGCCGAAGCAGCATTTATTGAGCACCCCGACATCGCGATCATTGATCTGAAAATAGATCGAGACAGCGGACTGGTGGCCCTTGAGCGTCTCAAAACGCTTTCGCCCAAGAGCCGCGCGCTTATCCTGACCGGTTACTCAAGCATTCCTACGGCGGTAGAGGCGATCAAGCTTGGCGCCGTAAACTATCTCTGCAAACCTGCAAACACCGATGACATACTCAAGGCTCTTGCCATGCAGCCAAAAGAAACAACTGCCGAGATCACTGACAAGCCCCTGTCTGTCGAGCGGCTCGAGTGGGAGCACATCAATCGGGTGCTGACAGAGCATCAAGGAAATATTTCAGCGACGGCAAGAGCACTGAATATGCACAGAAGAACACTGCAAAGGAAACTGCTCAAACGCCCCGTCAACCAATAGTGCCTATCACCTGACAAGTTATTCGCACAGCGCGAGCGCCATCACCAGCGCATGCTCGCCTTTTTTGCCGGACGCGGGGTAATAGTTTTTACGCAACCCAACCTCACAAAAGCCCTGAGCGCCATACAAACATATCGCTTTATCGTTGCTGATCCGGACTTCGAGAAACATTGTTTGACCCTCAAGCTCACGGGCACGTTGAACAAGAAACTCAAGCAGTCGTCGTCCATATCCGTGACCTTGATGTTTGTGGGCAACACACAAGTTCAATAAGTGCGCCTCATCGGCCACCATCGACAATACACCGTGACCAATCGCCTGCACACCAAGGCACAGCAACCAGATTTCGTCCCGGCCGTCAAAACTTGTGCGGAAATTGTTCTCACTCCAGGGATGGGGGTATGCCTCACGCTCATTGGCTAACACGACAGGGAAGTCCGCCGCGCTCATTTTTCGAAAAGAAATTGGCGCCTCAACCATGCCGCTTTACCTTGCGCAAGATATCCGTCATTTGCTCCCACAACAGGCGCTTCTTTCGCCAGTCACCTAAGGCCTCACTCAAAGACACAGTACAGCCAATAACCGGCGGCGATGCATCGACAACAGATTGCGCATCGTTAAGACCATAGCGGGGATCCAACAAAAACCACTGAGCGGCTGATTTTCCCATCACAAGCAAGACACCGACATCCCGCCCTTCGATTGATTCGCGCACCACTGCCGCAAACAGCCTCGTCCGCTCCCCCGCATCCAGCATAGGCAATCGATGATTGGCAAACACGGGCCAAACAAATTGAGAAGCCGCACGTTCGGGCAGGGAAACGCCAAAATGCCCCAGCACATTGCACAGAAATCGCGATTCAAGTGACGGGGGGAACGCTGCGGTATGATCAGAAATAATCAGCATACCGTCCCAGTGCCACCACAGCCAATGTGTCGCCACAGCAGGCAATACGTGCTTGGAGACGACCGACACTGCCGTTTCTGACATGCTCGAAGGACTGGCGCCTTCCGAAGAATCCGCAGGTTCCGGCCGATAAGCTAATGCAGTTTTATTAGTCCTCCCGATAGCCGGGGAATTCGTTGCCGGCTGCTGTGTCGACAGAGCGACATCCGATGCAGCATCGGCAATCAGCAACTCAACAGCACTTGCAGGCGGCATTGCTGGTTCGATTTCAGGTCGGCTTCGCGCAAGTCGGCCAGGAAGCGCAGAGGCTAAAGGGCTTCTGGGATACCACAAGTCAATACCCATGGCATTCAGATAGTAACTGCGCAAAACCTCAGTATTCACAATAATGCTGCACTATACCGTTTCTTGAGGGTGCTGTTTGATCACGCCCGCCAAAAGCAAATTAAGGGCATTAACATAGGCCTTGGCAGAGGCTATCACGATATCGGTATCTGCGCCCAGCCCGTTGACTATTCGCCCGCCACGCTCAATACGCACGGTAACTTCACCTTGAGCATCGGTACCGCTGGTTATGTTATTCACTGAATACAACTGGAGATTAACGCCCGATTTCACCACCATTTCAATTGCTTTAAAGGTGGCATCTACCGGTCCACTTCCTTCAGCCGAGGCTGTGTGCTCCTCTCCGTCACTTAGCAGCGTAACCTTAGCAACTGGCCGGACACCGGTTTCTGAACAAACACTCATGCACACCAAACGAAAGCGCTCTTCGGAGCCAGCCAATAACGCATCGCTGGCTATCGCCTGCAGGTCTTCATCAAAGATATCGTGTTTTTTGTCTGCCAATTCCTTGAATCGGGCAAAAGCCTCATTCAAGGCCGTTTCTGTTTCCAGCTGAATGCCTAGTTCATCCAAACGCGTACGGAAGGCGTTGCGACCCGAATGCTTGCCAAGCACAATACTGTTTGCGTGCCACCCAACGTCTTGTGCACGCATAATTTCGTAGGTTTCCCGATGCTTTAACACGCCATCCTGATGTATTCCTGATTCGTGCGCAAACGCATTCGCGCCCACAATAGCCTTGTTGGGCTGCACCGGAAAACCCGTGATGGTTGATACCAAACGAGAAGCTGGGACTATATGCGTTGCATCAATAGCCGTGTCGAGCGCAAACAGATCGCGACGGGTTCTTATGGCCATGACAACCTCTTCCAAGGCTGCATTGCCTGCACGTTCACCGAGACCATTAATGGTGCACTCGACCTGCCTTGCACCATTCAGTACTGCCGCAAGGCTATTTGCGACAGCCAATCCAAGGTCGTTATGACAATGCACCGAAAAAATGGCCTTATCCGCATTAGGAATCCGATTGAGTAGCGTTTTGATCATGTCACCGAATTGCTGCGGGATGGCGTACCCCACGGTATCAGGAATATTGATTGTACGAGCCCCCGCATCAATCGCAGCCTCAATAATCCGGCACAAGAAATCGATTTCAGAGCGGCCCGCATCTTCACAGGAGAATTCGACATCCGCGGTATAGCTTCTCGCCTTTCTTACCGCCCGTACCGCTTGCTCCACAACCTGGTCAGGATGCATTTGCAGCTTGTACTTCATGTGAATGGGTGAGGTCGCGATAAAGGTGTGAATACGCGAGGCAGCAGCCGGCCGTAGCGCCTCTGCAGCACGCTCGATATCTTTATCCAGCGCTCGCGACAGGCTACAAACAGTCGAGTCTTTAATGGTTTCGGCAATGGACTTAATTGCTTCAAAATCGCCCTGGCTGGCAATGGCGAAACCCGCCTCAATGACATCAACCTTCATTTTCTCGAGCACCTTGGCAATCCTGAGCTTTTCTGCCTTGCTCATAGTCGCGCCAGGACTTTGCTCACCATCCCTCAGCGTAGTATCAAAGATAATAAGTTCATTCGCTGACGACATGCCTCAACCCCGCTGAAAAATAATGCATATTCGAAAAACCGATCTCGCGACAACAGACTATAGCCCGTCACGATACGGTTTCCAACAAAACCGTGATCGGGTTCTGACAGGCCCTTTCAAGCGTAAAATTCAGATAAATACAAACGAAAAAACCCCGGCAGATGAGTGCCGGGGTTTTGGATAGATGCCTGACGATGACCTACTCTCACATGGGGAGACCCCACACTACCATCGGCGCTGGACCGTTTCACGACTGAGTTCGGGAAGGGATCAGGTGGTTCCAGTCCGCTATTGTCATCAGGCAAAACTGTACGATCTTGCGATCGAATAGGTTCTGGCTGCACAGCAGTTGCTATACGCTCTTTAATCTGACAAGTGAATTTGGGTGGATTCTGCGGATCATTCAATCAACGCCATCCAGACTGTTTGGGCGTTATATAGTCAAGCCTCACGAGCAATTAGTACAGGTTAGCTCAATGCTTCGCAGCACTTACACACCCTGCCTATCAACCTCATAGTCTTTAAGGGCTCTTCAGGAGGTTCAAGACCTCAGGGAAACCTTATCTTGAAGGAGGCTTCCCGCTTAGATGCTTTCAGCGGTTATCCCGTCCGAACATAGCTACCGGGCAATGCAATTGGCATCACAACCCGAACACCAGCGGTTCGTCCACTCCGGTCCTCTCGTACTAGGAGCAGCTCTTCTCAAGTTTCCAACGTCCACGGCAGATAGGGACCGAACTGTCTCACGACGTTCTAAACCCAGCTCGCGTACCACTTTAAATGGCGAACAGCCATACCCTTGGGACCGGCTTCAGCCCCAGGATGTGATGAGCCGACATCGAGGTGCCAA
>JBFHRO010000003.1:0-38318 GCA_041591635.1 Oleiphilaceae bacterium
CACCCTCATTGTCATGCGGCGCACCAAAATTGTGGCCGATTTCATGGGCAACCGTCAGGGCTCCGGCCGTTCCGCGACCGCCAGCCTGGGTCACGCCAACGCCATAAGACCCACAAACGGCATCCACGTAAGCGATACCAAGGGTGCTGCCCATGCGCTTGCCGCTGAACAAATGCGCGATCCCCGGATTACTGTTGCCAGCATAGGACCGGAACCGGGTCAAGAGGGTATCGGGATTGGTGGAAGACAGGGTGCCGTTGTTGGTGAGAAGATCAATGCCTTTAACATTGATTTTTATGCCCACCTGACCGGAAAAGATGCCGTCGACGATATTCATCTGTGACAGGGCCTCGACCTTGGGGTCACCTTTTACCGTGTTCGCATACTCGGTGTCGGCTACGATCTTGAGATCGATTTTGCGCGTTGCATTGGCTGGTGCCGCTTGTGATCCGGCACTTTTGTAGCTTGCCGTGGATTGCTGGAGTTCACCGACCAACTCTTTGTAAGAAAATTTCCGGGAAAGTTTTTTTGAATTGTTAACGTTCAATCCGCAACTTTTGGTGCTCTTGAGATCCGATGCCTTATAGACAAGGGTCTGATTGCTGTAGGCTTGCTGTTTCAAGGAACGGTTGACGGCATTCAGGGTAGCGGGGTTTGAATCGATCAAATACAGCTCGTTGCCGTCAAATACCGCGCCGGAGTAGACGCCATTATTGATGGTAATACGTGCCCAGGAGCCCTCGATGCCTTCGATTTCTCCCGCATACAAGGTGACATTTCCTGCGGCCAGCAGCTCCTTGAAGTTCGCCGCCAGTTCATGGTTTTCATGAAGCGTCAGAGAAAAGGTTTGACCAAAGGCCTGAAAGCTCAAACCCACGAGGTTAGTGCTTTTCCTGGCGAGCATGGTGGAAACGGAAGGCGAATACATTTGAATGATCTTGAATGGCTCTGCGGTGGCAATCGACAGATCCGAATCCGCAGCATCCATTGCCGACACATTTGTCCCCGTTGCAAGCAGTGCGCAGAAAAGGGCCCGACCCAGGCTGCGGCTGATCGCCTTACTAAAATGGTGCTTTGGCTGCATTTTTTCTCTCCACTATGTTCAAGGCCGAAAGTTTGCCGTTAGTTCCAGAAATCAAATTGCGTATGAATTCAAGTCACTTCCAGAGTGCATCCTGCTTGTATTTGTCGCTCCGAATCCACGATGGCGGGCCAGGCGTTATCGGTCAGTCAGCAGAGTATCCCCAGATACGCGTTTGGCTTGTAACAGAATCGAGCGCTTAGCCTCATGAACTTACTAATGATTAAAAGGAAATGCGGACGCGCTTCTCGCTTGAATGCGGGAATGTGAGAACCTGAGCAACATTTGTGTTTTCTCGTTCAGACCCAAGGATACCAGCGCCACACCTGGGCACAGATCATCCACAGAAGCTGTGGATAACCTTGTGCATCAGCCGCTGAACAACCCCGGCTAACCCCCTGTTTCCTGCCCTTGCGGTGACCTGAAGAGAAATTGATCAGCCTCTTGAAACACCGCTGTGGGCGGCTGTTTCATTAGCTCCATGAGCGACGCATTCGTCATCCATATGCCCTTTTCCCACAAAATCGGGCACAAAGGCATTTCCTGTTCCATACTCATTTGTTGTTAATTCCCTTGACCCAGATTCGTCCCCTACCGGGCGTGGAAACGGCGGGGTGGGCGCGTTTTTCATCACAGGCAGGAGACCACTCATGGGAGAGATAGCTCCCCTGGTCGTACAAGATCTTCACAAGACATTTGGTGAGCACCAAGTGCTGCGGGGCATTTCCATCGAAGCGCACAAGGGTGATGTGATTTCCATGATAGGCTCGTCCGGCTCCGGTAAGAGCACCTTTTTACGCTGCATCAATCTGCTCGAAACCCCCACTCAGGGGGAGATCATTCTGCACGGTGAGGCCATTCGCTTCACGACCAATCGCCAGGGCCAACGCATCCCTGCCGATCCGCGCCAGGTCGAAACAGCCCGCGCCCGCTTGTCGATGGTGTTTCAGGGGTTCAATCTCTGGGCGCACATGACCGTGCTCGAAAATATTATCGAGGCGCCCATTCATGTGCTGGGCGTACCCAAAAAAACCGCCATCGCCCGCGCTCATGCCTTGCTGGAGAAAGTGGGCATTTACGAACGTCGCGATTACTATCCGTCCCAGATGTCGGGAGGGCAGCAGCAGCGTGCCGCCATTGCCAGAGCCCTGGCCATGGAGCCGGAGGTGTTGCTGTTTGATGAGCCTACCTCGGCACTCGACCCGGAACTGGTGGGCGAGGTACTCAAGGTCATGCGCAGCCTGGCAGAAGAAGGTCGCACCATGATAGTGGTGACCCACGAAATGGCCTTTGCACGTGACGTTTCGACCCAGGTGGTGTTTTTGCATCAGGGTCAGATTGAAGAACAAGGCACGCCCGGAAAAGTGTTTGATCACCCGGATTCACAGCGGGTGCGGCAGTTCCTCGCACCCAAATACTAGCCATGGCAGCCTCGAACCAACCATGACAGGCCAACGATTCTTTAGCCTCCGGGCAGAAATGCAACCTGAACGTCACTCACTGGAGAAAACCTCATGAAAAAGCTGATCACCGCCCTTACCTGCACCTTGGCCCTGTGCGGTAACGCGCAAGCAAAAGACTGGGCGAGTGTAAGAATTGCCGTTGACATGCCCTACGAGCCGTTCGAGTACAAGGCGCCGGATGGCACCCTGACCGGCTTTGAAATCGATCTTGGCAATGCTGCCTGTGCTGAAATACAGGCGCAATGCGAATGGATCATCCAGGCCTGGGACGGCATTATTCCCGGCCTTCTGGCACGCAAGTACGATGCGATCATGTCGTCCATGTCGATCACCCCTGAGCGGGCCGACAAGGTGCTTTTCTCCGAGCCCTACTACAACACCCATTCGGCCTGGTTCGGCAAAAAAACCGCCGATCTGGATACCTCGAGTAAGACCACCCTCGCCGGCAAGCGCATCGGCGTGCAGCGTGGCACGGTGCAAGACAACTATGTCACCCAGCATTTCGCTGATTCCAGTGATATCAAGCGCTACACCACGGCCGATGACCTGGTGCTGGATTTAAAAGGCGGCCGCCTGGATCTGGTGTTCATCGACTACCCGGTGGGCGAACAAACGGTCGCCAATGATGCCGACTACCATGTCGTCGGTGAGATGATCAACGTGGGCGAAGGTATCGGCATGGCGTTTCGCAAGCGTGATACCGAACTGGCAGACAAGTTCAATGCAGCGCTTAGAAAGCTGAAAAACGATGGTACTTACGACCGCATCATGAAGAAGTACTTCACCTACAGCATCAAGATGTAACCGGCCCTTGCCTTGCCAGCGCCACCCCCGGGCGCTGGCGGTACCTCGTTTTGTGTGAGTTGTCATCATGAGCCCATTTTGCCAGAGCGTACCCGCTGCCCTGACCAACCTCTGCCAGTACGGCCCGCCGATTATCGATGGTGCCCTGCTCACCGTGGAGGTCGCCGTGCTCTCGCTGTTGTTGTCACTGGGGCTGGGGTTGCTTGGTGCGTCGGCCAAGCTGTCTGCCAACCTGGCACTGAGATCGGTGGCAACCACCTACACCACGCTGATTCGGGGGGTTCCTGATCTGGTGCTGATGATGCTGATCTACTTCGGTGGACAAATGGCCATGAACAGCCTGTCAGACTGGCTCTACGATACCTTTGCCATAGAAGTGTTTTTCAACATCAATGAATTCATTGCCGGCGTGGTGACTATTGGCTTCATCTTTGGTGCCTATATGGCCGAAACCTTTCGTGGCGCCTTTTTAGCGGTCGATGGTGGCCAGATCGAAGCCGGTAAAGCCTACGGCATGACCCGCTGGCAGATATTTGTCCGCATTGTTTTTCCCCAAATGGTACGTCATGCCATTCCTGGCATCGGCAACAACTGGCTGGTACTGCTCAAGACCACGGCGCTGGTCAGCATTATCGGCTTATCCGACATGGTACGCCTGGCCTCCGAGGCGGCGAAGGCCGTGCATGAACCCTTTATGTTCTTTATTCCGGTCGCGCTGGCCTACCTGGCGCTCACCTCGCTCTCTGAGTGGGGGCTCAACAAACTTGAACACAAATACAGCGCCGGCGTGCGACGGGAGGCGAACTGATGGACTGGCTCACCGCGCTGCTGGCCGACAACAGCATCTTCAATGCCACCACCCTTGCCCATTACTGGTCGGGTTTTACCACCACGGTGCAACTGGTGTTTCTGTCACTCGTGGCGGGAGGAATGCTGGCCATTCCCCTGGCCGTGCTTCGCGTCTCCCCCAACCCCTGGATCAGCAAGCCCGTTTGGCTCTTTGTTTACCTGTTTCGCGGCACGCCCTTGCTGATTCAGCTGTATCTCATCTATTACGGCGTCACACTGATTGAAGGCATACAAGACTCGCTGTTCTGGCCCGTGTTTCAGGACGCCTTTTACCCCTGCCTGATTGCCTTCGCCCTGAACACCGCGGCCTACACCACCGAAATCCTTCGCGGTGCCATTGCCACCACCTCTCAAGGCGAAATCGAAGCGGCCAAAGCCTATGGCATGTCGAAGGGGTTAATGATGCGGCGCATCATTTTGCCCAGCGCCTTTCGGCGCGCCCTGCCGGCCTACGCCAACGAGGTCATCCTTATGCTGCACGCCAGCTCCATCGCCAGCGTGGTCACACTGGTGGATCTCACCGGTGCCGCCAGAGATATCTATGCCCGCTTTTATGCGCCCTTCGAAGCCTTTATGTTTGTGGCCCTGATTTATCTGTGCATTACCTTTGCCCTGATCTACCTGTTTCGCGCCCTGGAAACCCGGTTACTGGCTCATTTGAAACCCTTGTCCTAGATTTAAGGGTAAACCACCAGGATTTTCCTCGCATGCACGGCCATCGCAACGGAGTGTTTTATGCATAGCCAAGCCGAACTCTTTGACCATTACCGGGACTTTCTCAGCCACACACTGGCGCATGCCAACTCCGATCTGCCGCCCATTTCCATCGCTCAGGATAACGGCCTCATTGCCGAGCGTCTGACTACCGGCATCTTGCGCCTGACCCCTGCCGATGACCGATGCCGGCAACGCAAGCTGCTGCTGTCGGCCGGCATTCATGGCGATGAAACCGCTCCCATCGAATTGCTCAACGCGCTGGTCACGCGCATTTTGAGCAAGGAAACCCCTTTGTGTTGCGATCTGCTGGTAATTCTGGGAAACCCGCCCGCCATCGCCCAACAAAAGCGCCACATCGACTTTAACCTCAACCGGCTGTTTGCCGGCCGTCACCGCCTCGCCGCACACAGCGCTCAGGTCGAAAGTGCCCGCGCCGCACGCATGGAACAGGCCGTCAACGACTTTATGGCACACCAACCCGATAATTTGCTGCACCTGGATTTGCATTGCGCCATCCGGCCTTCGGTGTATGAACGCTTTGCGCTCTATCCCTTTGTGGAAGGGCGCAGCCTGTGCCCACAAAGCCGCCAGTGGCTGGAGGCCGCCGGCATTGAGGCCATTGTGCTGCAGCACCGGCTGGCCTCCACCTTCAGCGCCTGGACTGCGCAGGCCTTTGGTGCCGAAAGCTTTACCCTTGAGTTGGGCCGGGTGGCCCTGTTCGGGCAGAACGATCTTGTGCCCTTTGCCGCGCTGGACGCCGCCATAACCCGGTGCGTCGCGCTGCAGCCCGCGGCCGTTGGTCGCCACGGCTTACCCGCCACCTTTCCGACACCGCGAGCCCAGGCACAGGTGTTTGCCGTCTGCCATGAAATACTGCGCACTGAAGAGGGGTTTGAGTTGCTGGTGCCGGCGGACGCCCCCAACTTCACCCGGTTCAATCAGGGCGACCTTGTCTGGCGTGACGACCATGGCAGTTATCAGGTCACACAGGGGCCGCAATACCTGATATTTCCCAATCCCCAGGTACCCGTGGGGCAGCGCGCGGGATTGATGCTCAAGCCACTGGAGGCGTCGCCCCCCCTTGCGAACTAGCACGACCTTGTATCAACCCGCCCCCTTCTACCGCCTTTTCCACCGTGATGGCCACGCGCTCGGCAGAACCCACGCCCGACGCCGCCGGGGCCGAACCGCACAGGAATAGCCCAGGCACACGGGCCAGCGCCCGGGTTACGCCGTGAATCTCCTGCGCATTCCACAGCCCATCCTGATACAGCAGGCACGGGCTGGCGCACTGATCAGCCAGTGCCAGTGCCACCTCAAGCTCAAGCGGCTGATTGATCATGCTTACCTTTTTGCCCGCATCGCTAAGGGCAATCGCTGCCACCGCCAGACGCCACACCGGCGTATTGCGCCCGCAAACCAGCCATACGGCTTCGCCGGGGTTTTGCTGGCGGTCACTCTCCAGTCGCGATTGGGCGTAGCACACCAGTTCGCTTTGCAAAAAGCTGAACAGGGCCGCATTCGCGGCGGTGTCCGTGTCGGCCAGTTGCTGCATTACCGGCTCAAGCAAGCGTGCCGAACACTGCAGCGCCGGATAATTCAGAAAATGTTCGCGCAGCAAGACCTGAACCCGACTCACCGACAGGGCTCGCGCCGCTTGCAGCAAGGCCGTCAACTGCGGTTGCCATGGGTTCTGATCTGCCGTCAGGGGCGATGCATGGTCATCCAGTTCACCGGCATCCAGCAACGCCCGCACCTTGCCTATCGGCACGCCACGTGCAATCCAGGCCAGCGCTTGCTGCACGCGCGAAACGTCTGCTTCTGTGTAGAGCCTGTGCCCCTTGGCGGTACGTTGCGGTTTAAGAATGCCGTAACGGCGCTCCCAGGCGCGGATCGTCACCGTATTGACCTGAGTCCGCGCCGCCAGTTCGCGAATCGGAAACAGGGGGACCTCCTCCTCGGTGTGAGGCACCCCGGGTGGCGGATCTTGATGCGGTAAATCATTCATCAGCACTCTCTTCCAACGTAAAAATAACCTGCGATAGCCCCCTGGTAGCAAGCACGTGAATGACAGCAAGAGCCCCAATCCGCGCTTTTTTAAAGGAGATGTCCACCCACTATAGACAAAAACCGGGACAAAAACCGATACAAGAAATGCAGCTGTACAATATTTTTCTTGTACATGCTTAATGATTGTACAATAATTTAATTGTACACAAATATTATGTGTACAGGATTTTCAATTAACAGAGCATTAACCACAGGCCCACAAAAGGAGGTTACCCGATGCGCACGACCGATATTGCTGTCATAGGCGCGGGCACTGCAGGGTGTCTGGCCGCACGATTACTGCGAGGCATTGGCCGCAACCTGATACTTGTGGAAAAAAGCCGAGGCATGGGAGGCCGCTGCAGCCGTCGCAGCGCCAATGGCTATAGCCTGGATCTGGGCGCGGCCACGATTCAGTGGCCCGCGCAAGGCAATGCCGCCCACCCTGGACTTCAACCGCTCATGGACGAACTCATCGCCTCGAAGCAGCTGCTTCCCTGGCAATTCCAGCTGGGTCAGCTGCAATCACCCGCCGACCGGGCACACGTGACCGAGCTGTGCGCGCCGGGCAACATGAGTCAGCTTCATCACACACTCTGCCAGGGAATACCGCTACTCACGAACACCCTCGTCGAGCGGATCAGTCGCACCCAAAAAGGCAGCTGGCACCTGTGGGATGCCTTGGGCAACCCCATTGTGGAAGCGGCGGCCCTGGTGGTGTGCACGCCAGCCCAGCAAGCTTTGCGGCTGTTTGACTGGACTGGCGACTGGCACGATCTGATCACTCGGGCCGCAAAGCGAAGCCAGCCCCAGTGGGTCTGCGCCCTGGAATTCGACCAGCACCCGTCAGCGCTGGCCGATATCTATCGTGGCAGTCATGAAAGCCTTTCCCAGGCGGTGCGCGACAGCGCCAAACCCAAACGCGATAAAGGGCGCGATGTCTGGGTTTTGCACTCCACCTTCGAGTGGGCGCGCGAGCGGCTTGATCTGCTGCCGGAGCAAGCAGGCGCCTTGCTGGCAGCGGATTTTTGCGCCACCACAGGCGCCCGCACGCCCTACCGGGTGCTGACCAGTCATCGCTGGTTGCTTGCCCACCACGACTGCACCCCGGTTAATCCAGGTTATCTGTGGAGCCCCACGCTGAAACTGGGTCTGTGTGCTGACTGGCTCGGTGGCGGCGGTGTACTGGGCGCCATGCACAGCGCACAAGCCTTGGCAAACCAAGTGATTCACCCGGTATCTTCTGGAGACTCCTATGAACTCTGTCCAGCGAATTAAAACCATCGAGGTCACCTCGACTCAAGCGACCCCAAAAAACAAGGCTGCCGTGCCTTCGGCACAGAAGAGCCCAAAGAAAATTGCCGTAGGCCTCAGCGCCTGCCTTGCCGGCCATCCGGTGCGCTACAATGGCGGCCACAGCCAGTCGCGCCTGTGCCTGAACCAACTGGCAGAGCATTTCGACTTCACGACCTTTTGCCCGGAAGTCGCGGCCGGCTTTGGCACCCCCCGTCCGGCCATGCGCCTGCACGGCAATCCTGATCAGCCCAGCTTGATCTACAGCGATGGGCATGATGGGCATAAAGAGGCGCTCGGCGGCGGGGTGCCTGACCTTAGGCAACAACTGACCAAAGGGTTTACCGCCAAACTGGATCAGTTCAGTGACCTCGATGGCTACATTCTGATGAAAAACTCCCCCAGCTGCGGCCTTGAACGGGTGAAGGTCTATCAGGATAACGGCCACCCCCACCCCCGCCGCGTTCAGGGCCTGTTCGCCAAGGCCCTGCAACAAGCCTACCCGCTGATGCCGGTGGAAGAAGAAGGCCGCCTGCACGATCCGCAGTTGGGCGCAAATTTCATCCTGCGCGTGTATGCGCACCACCACTTTCGCACCCAGGTGCTGGCTTGCCCTAGCATTCACGCCCTGACAGGCTTCCACCAAAGCTATAAGTACCTGCTCATGGCCCAGGATCAGAATGCCTGCCGCCGCCTTGGCCGTTTACTGGGAGAAAACCACCTGCCCCTGTCCCAGCTGACAGACCGCTACTTCGCCGGATTCATGGCGGCACTGGCAACGCCGGCCAGCGCCAAAAACCACGCCAACGCGCTGCTGCACCTGCTGGGTTATCTCAAGCGGGAGCTGGCCTCACCTGCACGGCGCCATATCATGGGTGTCATCCACCAATACCGGCAAGGAAAGCTGCCGCTGATCGCCCCGCTGACCTTGTTGCAGCACTATGTTGAGCAGCACGGCAGCCAGTACTTGCGCGATCAGCGTTACTGGCAGCCCTATCCAGGCGACCTGGGGCTCGCCAACCGCCTGTTTGCCCAGGGCGCCTGACGTTAAGCGAGTTTGAAGGAGCAACGATGAACATGGCCACAGGTAAAGCGCCACCGGTAATCCACTGGTTCCGCCAGGATCTTCGGTTAGCCGACAATCCGGCCCTGGAACAGGCCGCGATGAGCGGTGCTGTGTTACCCCTGTATATTCTGGATGAAGCCGCGGCTGGCGCCAGCGCCATGGGGGCCGCCAGCCGTGTCTGGTTACACCAGTCGCTGCAACAACTGGATGCCTCACTGGGCGGTGGCTTGCATCTGCTGCAGGGGGATGCCTGTACTCAGTTGCTGCGACTGTGCCAACAGCATGGCATTGCCCGGGTGTACTGGAATCGCAGCTACGAGCCCTGGCGCCGACAGCAGGATCAACAGATCGAAAAGGCCCTTACGGCCTGCGGCGTGCAAGTCATCACCGCCAATGCCCAGCTGCTGTGGGAGCCCTGGCAAACGCTCAAACGCGATGGCACCCCCTACCGGGTGTTCACCCCTTTTTACCGCAACGCCTGTCAGATCGGCGTCATGCCTCCCCGGCCGGCGCCCGCCTTAACCCTGGCCAGGTGCGAAACGCCTCACCCGTCACTGACGGATTTGGCGCTGCTGCCCGCACACCCCTGGGCACGCGATCGTCTGGCCTCATGGCAACCCGGTGAGGCGGGGGCGCAAACCCGGCTGGAGCACTTTGCCGTGCGGGAGATTCACGACTACCGCCAGGGGCGCGACTTTCCTTCCCATGCCAAGGTGTCGCGACTTTCGCCCCATCTGCATTTTGGTGAGCTGTCACCACGCCAGATCTGGCATCGCGTGCAGCAAGAAGGCGATACCGCCGACATCGAGCACTTTCAGCGCGAACTGGCGTGGCGCGAATTTTCCTATGCCCTGCTTTATCATTTTCCGACCTTGCCAACCAAGAACCTGCAACCGGGATTTGACACTTTGGGGTGGCAAACCCATGCACACTCCCTGGCCTGCTGGCAGCGAGGACAAACGGGCTACCCACTGGTTGACGCGGCCATGAGAGAGCTGTGGACCACCGGCTATATGCACAATCGGATGCGGATGGTCGCGGGTTCCTTTTTGGTAAAGAATCTGCTGCTGGACTGGCGCCTGGGGGCGGCCTGGTTTTGGGACTGCCTGTTCGATGCCGATCTGGCCAACAACAGTGCCAGCTGGCAATGGGTCGCTGGCTGCGGCGCCGATGCAGCCCCCTTTTTCCGGATCTTCAATCCCGTGCTTCAGGGCAAAAAATTCGACCCTGACGGCCGTTATACCCGCCGCTTTGTACCCGAACTGGCCCACCTGCCTGCACGCTATCTGTTTGCCCCCTGGACTGCACCTGAGCACGTCCTTGACAAGGCAGGCATTTCCCTGGGAGACAATTACCCCCTGCCCATCGTCGATCTGCAGCAGTCACGCGAGCGGGCACTGATGGCCTTCAAAGTGCGCGAACAGAATCGAGCACTTCCGCAATCCTGACCGGCTTATGTACACAAAATGTGCAGCCTGCCTCACTCTGATCAGGTAGACTGGCCGCTGATGCGCTACAATGGCGCCGCGCAAATCACCAAGGTAAAAGGCACTGCACGGAGGCAGGCATGGCTACCCACTCACAAAGCAACAGGTTTCTTCACTGGTTATCACTGTTTTACGGGTTGTTACTTTGCTTGCCCGGTGCCATGGCGTTCACTGCCCATGCCGACAGCCAGACGGTGGCGGAACCTTTGCAGATTGCGGTTTTCGAATATCCACCGTTTTTGTCACAGAACGTCAGGGACTACGGGCTTGAACCTGCCCTCGTCACCGCAGCCTTTGCAAAAATGCAGGTGCAGGTCGAGTACCGGTTCCTGCCGGCGGCCCGTGCCCTTATCATGGCAGGGCGCGGTGACTACGATGCCACCCTGGGCTGGGTGCATTCACAGGAGCGCGAGACCGATTTCATTTACAGCAACGCACTGGTACAGGCCCCTCTGGTATTTTTCCATCTGAAAAATCAGGCATTCGACTGGCAGCGTTATGAGGACTTACAGCACCTGCGGATCGGCACCGTGACCAAGTACTATTACGGTCCCGAGTTTGAACAGGCCCTCAGGGCCGGCAAACTGCAAGCGGAGAACAGCGCCTGGAACGATGAACTGAACTTTCGCAAACTCATAGCGCACCACATCAACCTCACGCCGGTCAATCTTTACGTGGGATACAACATTATCCAGAACAGCTTCGATGCCCAGACCGCCGCCTTGTTCACCCATCACGAGCAACCGCTGAAGATTTCGGTGCACCACCTGCTCTTTCCCAAGAAATCCCATGCCAGCTCGCGCCGGGCAGAAGTGTTTAATCAGGGACTGGAAAAACTGCGGCAAAGTGGCGAGTACGAGCGAATTATCGAGAGCTTTCAACTCAAGCCAGAGCGGCTGATCAGCATTGCTGGCAAGTGACGCGATGGGTGTCGTTTTCCAGGTAGTCGTGCATCATGCGCTGGTAGCGGTGAAAGCCATCGAGTCTCTCGAAGGCTTCATCGTAAGCCTGCGTGAGGCGCCGATGGGCTTCATGCTTGGAGAATACGGTAAACAATTCCATTTGGCGCTCTGGCAAGAGCAGTACCCGCATCTGCTTTCTGTCGTCGCGTCCAAGCGCAAACATCACAGCATTGGCGTCAGGCCAATACACAGCGTCCACCCGCTTTCGCGCCAGCAACCCGAGATTGCGTTCGAGCGGGCTTTCGCCCGAAGTGCGATCCAGGGGAATGTTCCCCTCCCGAATAAAGGGCGTCACCATGCCCCCCACGGCATAGACGATTTTCATGGCTTCAAGGTCTTTGGGCGAACCTATTTCCATAAGCTTGTTGTCAGCCCCCACAGTGATGGCCGACTGCATGTATACAAAACTGTTACGGGGGTAATCGGCGATAAGGGCCCGCTCTTTGGTAAACCCTACCAGTGCCGCCCCGTCAAGCCGCCCCTCATCCATCGAACGCAGCACGCGCGCCAAGGGCTGACTGACGAACCGGAATCGCACCCCCATGGCTGGCCCGATCACGTTGTCGAGAAACCCTACCAGCACTCCCTGCGCTTCTTTCGTCCGAGGGTTCTCCCAAATATGCGGGGCGTTGCCAAAATACCCCAAGGTAACGACAGGTGCCTCCCCGTTTGTGACTGCTGCGGCACGCGTATGACTTACTGTCATCAACACCAGTGACAGAACCGCTACCCCAATGCTTTTTATCATTCGCTATTGCAACCCCTGACATGACACGGTAGTCACGTATTTATCACAGACCAACAGAGATCCACAAGCGCCAGAATCAATAAACCGGGGCGACCGGCCCTCGGCTGCGAGGGGAGGCTTAGCGTTGCACGCTGACAAACAGCCTCCCGCCACCGCTGCAGCCATCCAGAACTCAAAGCAGCAATTCACGAATATCGGTCAACACCTTGCCCAATAGCCCTGTGAAGCGAGCGGCATCGGCACCGTTTACCGCGCGGTGATCGTACGAAAGCGACAGCGGCAATACGAGGCGAGGCTGGAATGCCACACCATCCCATACGGGTTTGATCGCCGCCCGCGACACCCCAAGAATGGCCACCTCCGGCGCATTCACAATCGGGGTGAAGGCGGTGCCGCCCACACTGCCAAGGCTCGAAATGGTAAAGCACCCCCCTTGCATCTCCGCCGGTTTGAGCTGCCGGTTTTTGGCTTTGTCGGCCAATACCTGGGCTTCTTGCGCCAGGGCCCAGAGGCTTTTCTTGTCGACATCCCGAATCACAGGCACCACCAGTCCACTGGGCGTATCTACGGCCATACCAATGTGGCAGTAGTCTTTGTGAATGATTTCATCGCGCCCCAAATCCAGCGATACATTGAATTGCGGCAACTGGCGTAGCCCGTACGCACAGGCTTTAAGCAAAAAGGGCAACAGGGTCAGCTTGAGGTTTTTACTCTTGGCCGCCTCAGCCTGAGCCTTGCGAAAGGATTCCAGCTCGGTGATATCGGCTTCATCAAACTGGGTCACGTGGGGCACATTGAGCCAACTTGCCGACATGTTCTGTGCCGTTACCCGCTGGATTTTGCTCAGCGCCTGGCGCGATACCGGCCCAAACTGGCTGAAATCGGGCAAGCGGATCAGCGGCAGCACGCCGCCACCCTGGGTTTCAGACGAGGCAACACCGGCTTTGTGCAAGCTTGATTTAACGAAGTTCTGTACGTCTTCCTTGAGAATCCGCGCCTTTGGCCCGGTACCTTTGACCCGGCTCAGATCCACCCCGAACTCCCGTGCGATCTTGCGTACCGCCGGCCCGGCATGCACCTGGCCCGATGCCGGCAAACTCACAGGCTCCGCGACCGCTGGCTTGTCACGAACCACAGGAATGACGGCGGTCTCAACGGGCGCATCAACCGCCGCGACCGATGCCTGCGCCTCCACCAGCGGGGCAACCTGCAAGGTCGCCACCAGATCACCCTCCTGGACTTCATCACCCTGGGCCAGCGCAATCGACTCGATCACCCCCGCCTCTGGCGCACCTATTTCCATGGAGGCCTTGTCGGATTCCAGCACCACCAGTACATCATCTTTATTCACGGTCTGGCCGGGGCTTACGGCAACCTCGATCACAGTCACATGATTTGCCCCCTGCAGCCCCGGAATGTTGACGATTTCCAGGCGCCCCTTGGCGGCAGCAGCCGCACGTGGCGAAGCGGTCTTGGGCACAGGAGCAGGCTCAGTCAGGAGCGGGGCGACTTGCACAGATTCGGCCGCGTCACTCTCGAGGCTCTCCAGCACCAGCAATAAATCACCCTCACCCACTTCATCGCCGATGGCCACCCGCATTTCCAGAACCACACCGGCCTGGGTAGCAGGCACCTCCATGGTGGCCTTGGACGATTCCAGCACCACCACGGAATCATCAACCTCCAACCTGTCACCGGGGCCCACGCAGAGTTCAATCACTTCGGCACTGTCGCTTCCGATGTCTGGCACGCGCAATTCTATTTTGCTCATCGTCAGCTCTCCTTAACAGGTTGCCGGATTCGGACGGTTACGATCAATGCCAAACTTGCGAATCGCCTCTACCACCACCGCCTTATCCAACTCGTCACGCTGGGCCAATGCGTCAAGGGCGGCGACCGTCACATAATGCCGGTCCACCTCAAAGAACCAGCGCAGTTTCTCCCGCGTATCGCTGCGGCCAAAACCATCGGTGCCCAATACCCGGTAATCGGTTGGCACGTAGGCGCGAATCTGTTCACCGTAGAGCTTGATGTAATCGGTGGAGGCGATGACCGGGCCGGAACGTCCCTTGAGGCACTGGGTCACATAGGGCTCGCGCGCCGGCTTGTCAGGATGCAGCATATTCAGACGGCTGACATGCATGCCGTCGCGCGCCAGTTCGTTAAAGCTGGTCACGCTCCACACCTCACACTGGACAGCGTAATTCTCGGCCAGAATCTGTGCCGCGGCGCGCACCTCGTTGAGGATGGCGCCGCTGCCAAGCAACTGCACGGTTGCCTTGGCAGCGGCCGGCGCAACGGTTTCAAACAGGTACATGCCTTTGACGATGCCTGCTTGCGCCCCCTCAGGCATGGGCGGCTGCTCGTAATTCTCGTTCAGCAGCGTGATGTAGTAATAAAGGCTTTCGTTTTTCTCATACATGCGCACCAGGCCGTTTTGCACAATCACCGCCAGCTCAAACGCATAGGCAGGATCATAACTGACGCAGTTGGGAATGGTGCCGGCAAGGATGTGGCTATGGCCGTCCTGATGCTGCAGGCCCTCGCCATTGAGCGTGGTGCGCCCCGAAGTTCCCCCCATGAGAAAGCCCCGGCAGCGCATGTCGCCGGCCGCCCAGGCCAGATCGCCCACGCGCTGAAAGCCAAACCTGGAGTAGTAGGTGTAAAAGGGAATCAGGGGGTAGTCATTGGTGCTGTACGAGGTAGCGCATGCCATCCAGGCCGCCATGGCGCCGGCTTCGTTGATGCCTTCCTCCAGAATCTGGCCTGACTTGTCTTCGCGGTAATACATCACCTGATCCCGGTCCATGGGAACGTACTTCTGCCCTTCGGCGGTGTATATCCCCAATTGCCGGAACATCCCCTCCATCCCAAAGGTTCGGGCCTCATCGGGCACAATCGGCACAATGCGCTTGCCAATGCGGGCGTCTTTGGTCAGCACCGAAAGCATGCGCACAAAGGCCATGGTGGTGGAAATGGCCCGCCCGTCACTGCCTTTGAGATGCGCTTCAAACGCACTGAGCGCCGGCACCTGCAGAGGCTGGCTGTCCTTGCGACGCTTGGGATAATAGCCGCCAAGTGCCTCCCGCCGCTTGCGCATGTACATGATTTCCGGGCTGTCCATTGGCGGACGATAGTAGGGCGTCGACTTGAGTTCTTCGTCGCTGAGCGGAATGCCGAAGCGATCGCGAAAGGCTTGCAGGGTTTCAAAATCCAGTTTCTTGAGCGAATGGGTGGTGTTGGCGGCCTCTCCGGCCTTGCCAAAGCCATAACCCTTGATGGTGTGCGCCAGAATGACCGTGGGTTGCCCCTTGTGCCGGCTGGCAGCATGGTAAGCCGCATAGACCTTGTAGGGGTCGTGCCCGCCGCGGTTGAGATTGTTGATGTCGGCATCACTGAGGCTTTCGACCAGTTTCGACAACTCCGGGTTGCGTCCAAAGAAATGCTTGCGTGTGTACGCCGCGCCATTGGCCTTGAAGTTCTGCAATTCGCCGTCCACCACCTCGTCCATGGCTTTTTGCATTACGCCATGCACATCCTTTTCAAACAGGGGATCCCAGTGACGCCCCCACACAACCTTGATCACGTTCCAGCCAGCGCCGCGAAACACGCCCTCGAGTTCCTGGATGATCTTGCCGTTCCCCCGTACCGGGCCATCAAGCCGCTGCAGATTGCAGTTGACCACAAATACCAGATTGTCGAGCTTTTCGCGTCCCGCCAGCGCAATCGACCCCAGCGATTCGGGCTCATCACACTCGCCGTCACCCACAAAACACCATACCTTGCGCCCTTGGGTGTTAAGCAGCTCGCGACTGTTGAGGTACTTCATCACATGGGCCTGATAAATGGCCTGAATCGGCCCCAACCCCATGGAAACCGTTGGAAACTGCCAGTAGTCAGGCATCAGCCAGGGATGAGGATAAGAAGACAGACCGTTGCCATCGACTTCATTGCGATAATGATCCATCTGCTCTTCGGTAATACGCCCTTCAAGAAACGAGCGCGCATAGATACCGGGCGAGGAGTGCCCCTGGATATAGACCAGATCGGCATCGCGCTGGCCGTCGGCAGCATGAAAAAAGTAGTTGAACCCCACATCGTACAGCATGGCAATGGACGCAAAGGTCGAGATGTGCCCGCCCAGCTCACCGGGTCGCTGGTTGGCGCGCAACACCATGGCCAGGGCATTCCAGCGAATCAGCGAGCGAATCCGCCGCTCCATAAAGAGATCGCCAGGCAGCGGGGCTTCATTGCCGGGGGCAATGGTATTGCGGTACGGCGTGGTCACCAGATACGGCAGCTGGGCACCGTTTTTGGAGGCGCGTTCCGATAACCGGGTCAATAGATAAATGGCCCGCTCCACCCCTTCCTGATCCAGTACGGATTCCAGGGCATCCAGCCATTCCCGGGTTTCAACGGGATCGATATCGTTATGCATAAGCACTCCAGCGTTTGGGCAGTGAAGTTGGCGGCGGCGAACGGTCGTTATAGCTCAAGAGGTTATTGATCTCCTGAGGGCCGGTTTTGTAACCAAAGTGTAGTTGGCGCCGCGAATTTAACCAGCAGACACGCACCGCTTCAGGTCACCGGTTGTGTGCGCCTGAGATACGATTCTCGCGATTGCCGGTAGGAAACCTGTGTCATTGAATTTACAATTGCCCCCCCGGCCGACAGGATGATCTTTGTGCACCACGACCCGACACACGCCTCGCCCACTGAAAAAACATCACGCCCAGCCAGGGTATACCTGTTTGGCACCTGCCTGATCGACGTGTTTTATCCCGAAGCCGGCATGGCCGTGGTGCACCTGCTCGAGCGCGAAGGCATTGAGGTGGTCTTTCCCCAGCAGCAAACCTGCTGTGGCCAACCTGCCTACAATGCGGGCCGGTTGGGTCAGGCGCGCGCCGTGGCCATTGCCCAGCTTGAACTGTTTGCCGAACCCTGGCCGGTAATTGTCCCCTCCGCCTCGTGCGCCGACATGTTGCGTCACCAGTATCCCAAACTGTTCAAGGGTCACGCACTGGAGCACCTTGCTACCGATCTGGCCGCCCGTACCTACGAGTTTTCACAATTTCTGGTCGAGGTGCTGAACATTCAGCTGCAAGACACAGGGGCGCCGGTATCGCTGGCGGTCCACCACTCCTGCAGCGCACGCCGGGCGATGGGCGTGGCAGGCTATACCGGGCAACTGCTGGCACAATTGCAGCAGGTGACAACCCGGGAGCCGGCCTACGCCGAAGAATGCTGCGGCTTTGGCGGCACCTTCGCCGTCAGCACGCCCGAGCTTTCAGCGGCGATGAGCGCCGACAAATGTGCCCATTTGCAGGCCACAGGGGCGCAAACCTTTATCACGGGAGATTGCGGCTGCCTGCTGAACCTCAATGGCACGCTCGACAAACAAGCGGAAGCAAAAACCGCGTCACAGCGCTGGCGCGGCACTCATCTGGCGAGTTTCCTGTGGCAACGCACCCAGAAGTAACACCCACACCCATGAGTTCTGCATGCGTTATGCGTTGTTTATGGCCTATGGATTTCAATGCCCGCGCGGGCTGCAGGTAACACACTCATGCGACTTGACCGATTTCTTTGTGAGGCCGCGGGGCTAACCCGCTCCAACGCCAAAAAGCGCTTGCACCAGGGCCTTGTGAGTGTTGATGGCGAAATCATCAAAAAAGGCGACCTTCAGATCAGCCAGCAGTGCGTCCGGCTGGAAGGTCAGCCGCTGACCCTGGCCGGCCCCCGGTATTTCATGCTCAACAAGCCCCCGGGTTACATCAGCTCAACCCAGGATGAAGACTGGCCATCGGTGCTTACGCTGCTTCCGGCAGAGCTACGCCCAAACCTGCATATTGCCGGACGACTCGACGTTGATACCACCGGACTGGTACTGATCACCGACGATGGCCAGTGGTCACACCGCATTACCTCGCCCAAAAAAGCGCTGGGCAAGCAGTATCGCGTGCAACTGGCAGACCCGCTCGATACCTCGTTGATTGATCTTTTTGCACAGGGTATGACCTTGCAGGGCGAGAGCAAACCCACCCGGCCCGCGTTGCTTGACATTCTTGATCCGCATGAGGCAACGTTAACCCTCCACGAAGGCCGCTACCATCAGGTCAAGCGTATGTTTGCGGCCGCCGGAAACCGGGTGATTGCCCTGCATCGCGAGCGCATCGGCGCCATTGAACTCGACCCCCGACTGGAACCCGGCCAATGGCGGGCGCTGACCGACAGCGAAATAGCCAGCGTGCAACCGCATTCAACGACCATCCACACTGCGCCCTGATTGAGCCACCGCCATGCGACCTGCTTCATCCAGACAAGCCTTCAAAGCCCGCATCCGTCATGCACTGGAAAACAACGAATTGCGCCAGAGCTTTCGCGGTGCGATGGACTTTCTCGTCAAACGCCGGGCGACAGCCTTTGCCGATGCCGCCGCCTTTGAGCAACTGCGCCAGCAAGGTGCCAGTATTCGCCGCCGGGCCCTGTCGAAATTACCCGATTTGCTGGAACAGCTCGAGAGCCAGTGCCTGGCGCACGGCATTCAGGTGCACTGGGCAGAAACCGCAGAAGAAGCCAATCAACAGGTGTTGAAAATCGCCCGCGAGCAGCAAGCCATTTTGGTGGTCAAGGGCAAATCCATGGTGAGCGAAGAGATCGGCCTGAACCACGCGCTGGCGTTTCAGGGTATTACCTGTGTCGAATCCGACATGGGCGAATACATTGTCCAGCTGGCCGAGGAGACGCCCTCCCATATCATCATGCCTGCCGTGCACAAAGGTACCGAGCAAATCGCCCGCTTGTTTCATGAGCGTATCCCGGCAACAGAGTACACCGAAGACGTGGATCAGCTGATTGGCATCGGTCGGCGTATCTTGCGAGACCGCTTTGCCACCGCCGATATCGGCATATCAGGGGTCAATTTCGCCATTGCCGAAACCGGCACCCTGTGCCTGGTCGAAAACGAGGGTAACGGCCGTATGTGCACGACGGTGCCGCCGGTGCATATCGCCATTGCCGGCATCGAGAAAGTCATCGAAAAGCTCGCGGACCTTCCTCCGCTGCTGAGTCTGTTAACGCGCTCTGCCACCGGCCAATCCATCACTACCTACGTCAACATGATTCACGGCCCGCGCCAGGAAAACGAGAAAGACGGGCCACGCGAAGTACATCTGATCTTGCTCGACAATGGCCGCAGCGCCATGTTTGCCGATGCCGAACTCAAGGAAACCCTGGCTTGCATACGCTGCGGCGCCTGCATGAACCACTGCCCGGTATACACGCGCATCGGTGGTCATGCCTACGGCTCGACCTATCCGGGGCCCATCGGCCAGGCCATCATGCCACGCCTGCGCGGGCTGGATAAGTATGGCGAGCTGGCCCAGGCATGCTCCCTCAACGGTGCCTGCGGCGAGGCCTGTCCGGTAAACATTCCTTTGCCGGATCTCATTCGGCGGGTTCGGGTCGACCAGTACGAACAGGACGCACAGGATCGAAAACCCCCAATCCGGCGCCGCGAAGCATGGCTGTGGCGAGCCTGGCAGTACCTGTGCTCACACCCGCGCCTGTATCAGCGGTTAACCTGGATCGGCGCGCGCACTCAGGCGCTGCTGCCAAAATCCCTCGGCCCCTGGACCCAAACCCGTACCCTGCCGCTGCCTGCCGCCAGCACCTTGCATGAACAAATGCGCCGGCATCAGCAGCAAAAAGACAAGTCCACCTCAACCCGCCAAGGTACGCCATGACCGCCAGACACCGTATTCTGCAACGCCTGCGCAAGGCCACCCGTCCTACCAGCTGGCCGGCGGTCAAGCCGGAAGCTGCAGGCGAGGCATCCTCAGCCCAACTGACCGAAGCGTTCAGAAGTCACCTCGTGGCCGCCCAGGCGGAGGTTGTCATCACCACGACAACGGCCTGGCCGGCCCAGGTGGCCCAACTGGCCCTCAGCCGCGGCTGGCGGCGCTGGCTCCTGAGTTCGCAGGCAGAGGTGACTCAGGCAAGTCTGGCCTGCCTGCAAGCCGTCGACGAATTCAAACTGGCATTTTTTGATCGCGACACCGAAGAACTGGATTTTGATCTTTTCACCGACATAGATGTATCCCTGACCTCAACCAAGGCAGCGATTGCCGATACGGGGACCCTGGTACTCTGGCCGGACGCCACCGAGCCTCGGCAAATGTCTCTGGTGCCACCGGTACACATGGCTGTGATTCATGCCAGCGACCTTTATCCCAACCTGGCCACACTGATGGCCAGGCAAGCCTGGGCCAAAGGCCCTTTACCGACAAACCTGGTACTGATTTCCGGCCCCTCCAAGACGGCCGACATCCAGCAAACACTGGCATACGGCGCCCACGGCCCAAAGACCCTGGTAGTCATCCTCCTCACCGACCGCTAACCCGCCGCCCCTGCTGGCCAGCCATTCAGGGGCCAGCACCTGCCTGACAGCACTCACATCAATGAGAATGGCGTCACAGATGAGCCTTTTTATTGGACATCCACCCTTGCGCGCGATGCTTGCACTTGTTCCACCGGCCACATACTTCTAAAATCACCTCATAACAATCAGAAATACACTGCAACAATTCCTGACAACAGCAAAAACAACTGCAAGGAAGTGCTCACATGGCCAAACCACTCGTACTCTCGCTGACGCTGGCGGCGTCACTGGCGGGCGCGGCCGAACCCATGAACGAAAACGATCTGGGCTCGGTGGCGTTCAGCAATAAACAAAACATTCTCAACGTCATGGGGGCTTCAGCCGCCGGTGAAGATGCCGAAGTCTATATCGATATGGAAGCCGAGAGCGACCATGGCACTCTGAGCGGCTCGGTGAAACAGTCGGTAGAAAAAACCCAGGAAAGCGTGGCCGCCACGGTCAGGACAGATCTAAAAACAGAAGGGCGCGAAGCACTCTCGGAGCAAACCGTTGGCGATGCGATCAATGCCGTAGCCAACATTGCCCGCACCAATGGCTCGGGTACCAATATCCAGTTCCAGTACGACCCCAAAAAGCATAACGCCAGCTCAACCGCAACCCCTAACAGCCTGAACATCTCGCACGATGTGTCTATTGATCGACTGCAAATCGAGGGGTTGGTGGATCGCAGCGGAGCGACGTTGGGCATGCAGCAGTTCAAAGAGATCAACGTATTTTCCAACGTCGTTATTCGTGGTGCAGAGTAACCCGCGGCATAGTCACTTGTAGTTAGTCACTAATAGTTAGCCACTCAGGCCGGGGCAGACTTGCCCCGGCCGGTCTCACGGCACAGGCTTAATGCAGCAAAGCGTAAAGCTTTCTGCGGTACTGTGCCACTCTCGGATCGGCATTACCCAGCAAGTCAAACAACTGCAGCAACCGGGTCTTTGCGGCCTCGTTATTCCATTGGCGGTCGCGCTGGATTATGGCAATCAGCCACTGCATCGCCTGCTCCACATCGTCGTTGGCGATGGCCAGTCTGGCCAGGTCGAACCGCGCCTCGTGATCATCCGGGTTTTGATCCAGACGCACTACCAGGGAGTGTTCCGACGGTAATTCCGCACTGTCGTCAGCCAACTGCAATTGCGCCTTTAACTGTTTTACCTCGGTGCGCATGGCGGCATCCACCGGCAGGTTTTCCAGAATTTGCCGGGCTGATTCGTTGTCGCTGTTCAGCAAGTGAATACGGGCGAGATCAACCAGCACCGAGGCATTGGCCGGATCAAGGCTGTTTGCCTCCGTCAGCAGCGCTTGCGCCTCGACGAGCTTGCCCTGCCGAGTCAAATCCTCGGCCCGCAACCTCAGCTTTTCAGCCGGTTTTACCACATGTTTGTCAATAATGGCGCGAATATAGGATTCCTGCCGCGCCCCGCTGAACTCATCAATGACCTTGCCCTGACGAAATACCTTTACCGTCGGCAGACTTTTGACACCAAAGTGCGCCGCCAATTGTTGCTGCACCTGGGTATCCACTTTGGCCAGCAGGAACGCTCCCTGGTATTCTTCCGCCAGTTTCGCCAGCAGGGGCATCAGGGTTTTACAGGGGTTGCACCAATCGGCCCAAAAGTCGACAAGGACCGGCACCTGCAAAGAATTCTGCAACACCAACTGCTGAAAGTTCTCAATGCTTACATCAAAAATATAGGGACAATCCGACATGAATCTTACTCGCACCATCAACGATAGGGGCATTGTAGGAAATCACTGGCAGGCTTACCAGCCACAGAATGCAAGGATCAGGCAGGCAAATGACGAGTCAGCATACGATGCACCCGCAGCGAGGTCATGGCCAGCACACCAAACTCGACGAGAAGCGCCGGGCCTGCGACCAAGGCGAACGGGAAGTACAGCACCACCAACAACAGGAGCATCAGATTAAACCAGTGCAAGTGCAAGATGAACCGAGCGATGCGATCAGGCAGAATTTCCCGAGTATTGGGAATCAGCCGGATTTTCGCGAAATCACTCCCGCAAGCCCTCTGCATATGAAGGTAGGACAGAAACGGCAAGATTTTTAACTGCATCCCCAATACAACCGACAAGATGACGCCAAAAATCAGAACAACCCCCATGCCGGATTCCAGGCGAGCCAGCACCTCGGCCGACACATTCAGAGCCATCCCTGTGTCCCTTAATGCCATCAGCAGCATGAAAAAAAGATAAGCGCCAATGCCGGTCCACCAGGCTGCAACCGAAACATCCTGCAGCTTACGCTTGCGACGCCGCAACGCCTGGCCAAGATCCATGGCGAAACACCCGAAAATCCCTACCCCCAGCCATCGGCTCATGCCTGCGAGCAGGCTTTGCGGCCACCACAGCCAAGCCACTGAGGCACTCACAAAAGCCACCATCACCCACAGGGGATAAGCCCTTTGACGCCGCTCTGCCAATGCCGGTGTCACATGAAACATGGGTACCACCTGATAGCTGACCCCCATAATCAACAACCCCATCCAGCCCCCCAGCCCCCACAGCAGATGGATACTGGTCCACTCCCGGTCAAACACCACTGCGGGCCACAAAAGGCCCGAGTGCCCGGCTAACTGGACAGAGCCCAGCAGCAGCGTAACCAGCAGCGCCACCAGGGCACAGAGTACGGCAAACAAAGATGAGGTCAGACGCTTGTCGGCAGGAATTGCGCCCAAGGCTTGCACTGCAAACCAGAGCAAGGCCATGGGTATGAGTAACGCTGCCAGGTTCAGGAGGGATTTGAGATCAAACAGCAAACCACCCACCAGCAACAGCAACCCGGCATTAAAGCCTGAAAAAAAGAGGCGAGTAGCGCGACTTCCGCCACGCAGCAGCTTGCCACCCAGCACGGGCAATACCTGATGCAAGGCCCCGAGCATGATCTGGGTGGCAACACCCAGCACCCAGCAATGAACCAGGGCAATGATTGCAGGATACCAGCGGCTCACCCAAGGCAGCTGCTCGTTCATCACATGCTCAATGCCACCGAGGAACAGCAGTATTCCCGCCATGCCCCCCCACAAGGGCGCGGCCAGAAAAAAATCAAAGGGTTTGCGCCAATGTGGCAGAAATTCAAAATTGGGGCGCGCAGCACCAGTCATAACCGACAAATCCTGTGGCGGCTTCAGAGCGTATCAAGAGCTTGAGTGACGACATCATCATCAGCGTACCAAAAGCGAATTTCAAACATCCCCCCCGCTACCTGTAACACCCGATAACGGAAGCCGCCCTCGGCTGCTGTCTGATACAAGGGAAAAGGCTCGCGATAGTGCAGCAAGGCCAAATACTGACCGCGCTGTAATTTGGCCAGAGCATCCAGCGCCCGATCCAGCGGCTCCGGCGGAGCCAACATACTGACATTCAATTCCACCCTGACAGCCATGACTTGCACCTCTCGTCAGCTTGTAACCATTGCTTCAATTCAGATCTGCGGCCCAAATCAGACGTCGGCCGTAACCGGCAACGCCTGTCGAATCATGTCGCAGGTTTCCTGTGCCGGCAATTGTCCATTTAACATGGGATAAAGTACCTGCTCCTCCTTCATGTTGTGTTGCTGCATATACATTATCAGTGACTGACAGTGCCCCAGGGCCGCCGAGGCATCTTCTTTTGCAATCGCCTCGCCAACGGTCTGCAGCAATGTTCGCATCACCTTGTGCTCACCCCGCATCACGACCGTCGGGCCACTGGTCATGCCGGTTACTTCCTCGAACGCCGGAAACAGGGCAGACTCTTCAAGGCCAAAATGCGCCTCTGTCGCCTCATGGAATTCGGCCCACGCCTGGGCTGCCGCATCGAAATCCATGGCGTCGATGGCGCTTTCTGCCGTTGCAAACAAGTCGTCACAGCGACGGTGATCGTGCGACATCAAATGGGATACGCTTGACATGAAAAGGGCTCTCTTGGCTATGAGACCCGCCAGCATCAGCGGACAGGCTTGTTATTATCATTTACGGCCGCAACACAGGATGCCATCGCCGCTACAGGGTTTATTGCAGAAGGTCTTAGTATCAGGATACCGGTGCCGGTTATGAATGATTTACATCAAACCAGACGCACTCCGTTGACTTGCAAGTCAGCCACTTCGGCGCATCGCTTTTTGAGCGCTGAAACATCCGCCCCCACCTTCAAGACGGATACGGGTATTCGCGTATAGTGACGGCCAGCCTTAACTACTAGAGTGGCCAGTGATGGTAAGAGGTTTTACTTCCTGTCATTTGAGAAGAGTTTTTGGCACCCGCGAGGTGCCATTTTTTTGCCTTTTTCATGCGCGAGTGTAAAGCGTCTACACTGATAGGGCTTGAACCATTGCCACCACGACTGCAAGACAAGCCGGCCTCAGACAACACTGGCTCGCGGATTGGGCTAGAATTCTGACGTTTGTATAACCCGACAACCATCACACAGGATCAACAGAATGAAAAGAATCAATAAGACACTTCTGGGATTAGGGATTTCCGCCGCGTTGTTGAGCGCTGCGACCGTGCACGCGGACACCTTGAAAATCGCGCTGGCCGGCCCGGTAACCGGAGATGTCGCCCAGTACGGTGACATGCAGAACATTGGCGCCATGATGGCCATTGAGCAAATCAACAAGGCCGGTGGTGTCAATGGCATGCAACTCGAAGGTATCGTTTTCGATGACTCCTGCGACCCGAAACAGGCAGTTCAGGTCGCCAACAAGGTGGTCAACGCCGGCATCAAATTCGTGGTGGGGCATTTGTGCTCCAGCTCAACCCAGCCAGCCTCCGATATCTACGAAGATGAAGGCATACTGATGATTACCGCGGCCTCCACCAGTCCGGAAATCACCGCCCGCGGTCATAAAATGATTTTTCGCACCATCGGGCTCGACAGCCATCAGGGCCCCACCGCAGGCAACTACATCGCCGACACCCTCAAGCCCAAGCGTATGGCCGTCATTCATGACAAGCAACAATACGGTGAAGGTATCGCAACCGCCGTAAAAGACACTGTCACCGGTAAAGGCGTGAATGTGGTCTTGTTCGAAGGCATCAGCAAAGGCGACAAAGACTTCTCGGCCCTGATCGCCAAACTGCAAAAAGAAAACGTTGACTTCGTGTACTACGGCGGCTACCACCCGGAACTTGGCCTCTTGCTGCGCCAGTCGCTCGAAAAAGGCTTCAACGTCAAGTTCATGGGCCCGGAAGGCGTTGGCAACAGTGACCTGAGCTCCATAGCCGGTCAAGCGGCCGAAAACCTGCTGGTCACCCTGCCCCCCAGCTTTGATACCCGGGAAGAGAACCAGACCCTGGTGAATGCCTTCAAGGCCAAAGGTCAGGATCCCAGCGGCGCCTTTGTGCTCACCGCCTACTCTGCCGTGCAAGTGATGGCCGATGCCATCAATGCCAGCAAAACCACCGACACCCAAAAACTGCAGCAAACCCTGCGTGAAATGGCCTTCAAAACGCCGACCGGCACCATAGAGTTCGATGCCAAAGGTGATCTGAAGAGTTTTGATTTTGTCATTTACCAGTGGCATCAGGACGGCAGCAAAACACAACTTAAATAGCGCATGTCGCACCGCACGACCCCACCTTCTTTTTCTTAGAAAAAGAAGGTGTTCCTTTCACTTCCTGGAGAAGGTTCATGCTGGAGTCGCTACTTTACTTTGCCCAGCAATTGCTTAATGGCCTGACCATGGGCAGTACCTACGCCTTGATTGCCATTGGCTACACCATGGTGTACGGCATTATCGGCATGATCAATTTTGCCCATGGCGAAATTTACATGATAGGCACTTACATCTCCTTCATTGCCATTGCGGGTCTGATGATGCTCGGCATTACCTGGCTCCCCCTGTTACTGCTGCTGGCGCTGCTCATTGCAGTGGTCATCGCCAGCACCTTCGGCTGGGCGGTCGAGCGGGTGGCCTATCGCCCCCTGCGCGGCGGCAATCGCCTGATTCCGCTGATTTCAGCCATCGGCATGTCAATCGTGCTGCAAAACTACGTTGCTCTGGGCCAGAACAATCGTGACGTGGCCATGCCGCAACTTATCCAGGGCGGCTGGATCCTCGGCTCCGACCATGGCTTTGACGTATCCCTTTCCTACATGCAGTTGCTGATTTTTGTTACTACCTTGATCTGCATGGGGTTGCTGACCCTCTTTATTGCAAAATCCAAAACCGGTCGGGCCTGCCGGGCGGTAGCGCAAGATCTCAAAATGGCGAGCCTCCTGGGCATTGATACCAATCGCATTATCTCCATGACCTTCGTCATAGGTGCTGCACTGGCGGCCGTCGCGGGCCTGCTGCTTGGTCTGTATTACGGGGTCGCCAACCCCTTTATCGGTTTCATCGCCGGCCTTAAAGCCTTTACCGCCGCGGTGCTGGGCGGTATCGGCAGCATCCCCGGCGCCATGCTCGGCGGCCTGATCCTGGGCATTGCAGAAAGCATGACTGCCGCCTATCTGAGCACCGAATACAAGGATGTGGTGTCATTTGGATTGCTTGTCGTCATTCTTCTGTTTCGGCCCACCGGATTGATGGGCAAGCCCGAGGTGGAGAAAATCTGATGACTGCAACTACCGCCCCCATCTCCCGACAAGCGTCCCGCCTGACCTCTGCCCTGATCGCCGGGGGAATTACGCTGGTGCTGGCATTTTCTATCCTGGGGCTGAAGCTGGAAGGTGGACTGGCGCCGTCACTCAAGCTCATGCCAACCCCCCACTATCTGTTGATCGCAGGCGCTGTCGTGGCCGTGATTCTGTTTCAACTCACACGGGACAGCGTTCGCCACTTTCTGAGTTTTATTCCCTGGCCAAAATGGCCTGGCAGCGGTACCACATTGCTGAGTCAACACCAGCGCGACCGGCGCGAGAAGCTCATCACCCTGACCCTGGTGGGCTTGGCCCTGCTGTGGCCCTTTGTTGTCTCACGCGGCAGTGTCGACCTGGCCACACTGGTGCTCATCTATGTCATGCTGGGCCTGGGGCTCAACATCGTTGTCGGCCTGGCGGGCCTGCTTGATCTGGGCTACGTCGCCTTTTATGCGGTCGGCGCCTACAGTTACGCCCTGCTCAGCCAGTATGCCGGCCTGTCCTTCTGGGCTTGCCTGCCGATTTCTGGGCTTTTGGCGGCACTCTTTGGTTTTTTGCTGGGCTTTCCGGTACTGCGTTTACGCGGCGATTATCTGGCCATTGTCACGCTCGGCTTTGGCGAAATCATTCGAATTCTCATGAACAACTGGACGCAGCTCACCGGTGGCCCCAACGGCATTGGCAGCATTCCCAAGCCCACTCTGTTTCATCTGGAATTCGGCCGCACCGCCAAGGAACCGGGCAACCTGCCCTTTCACGAATTCTTCGGCATTGACTACAACGCCGGTTACAAGGTCATCTTTTTGTACCTGCTGGCGGTGGTGCTGGTGCTCGCTACCTTATTTGTGATTCGCCGGCTGATTCGCATGCCGATCGGGCGGGCGTGGGAGGCCCTGCGCGAAGACGAAATCGCCTGTCGCTCGCTCGGCCTCAACCGCACCATCATCAAGCTGTCTGCCTTTACCCTTGGCGCCTCCTTTGCCGGCTTTGCCGGCGCCTTCTTTGCCGCACGGCAAGGGTTCATCAGCCCGGAATCCTTTTCCTTTATAGAATCCGCCATCATTCTCGCCATTGTGGTACTCGGGGGCATGGGCTCGCAAATGGGGATCATTCTGGCGGCCATCGCCATGACGGTGCTGCCCGAGTTGGCACGCGAATTTTCCGAGTACCGCATGCTCATGTTCGGTTTGATGATGGTGCTGATGATGATCTGGCGCCCTCAAGGCCTGCTGCCCATGAAACGCCCCCATCTGGAGTTACAACATGCCAGGCAATGAAGCGCCATCTAATCACCTGTTACATGTCGATGCGCTTCGCATGCAATTTGGCGGTCTCATGGCCGTGGATGGCGTCACCTTTGGCGTCAATGAACGTCAGATCGTTTCCATCATTGGCCCCAACGGCGCCGGCAAAACCACCGTTTTCAATTGCATCAGCGGTTTTTACCGTCCCACCGGCGGTCACATTGCGTTTATGCAAAAAACCATTACCGGACTTCCTGACTACAAAATCTCGCGGCTGGGCATGGTGCGCACCTTTCAGCACGTGCGCCTGTTCAACACCATGAGTGTGATCGAAAATCTTCTGGTGGCGCAACACAGGCACGTTAACACCAATTTCTTTGCTGGCCTGTTCAAAACGCGTGAATACCAGCGACTGGAAAAAGAAGCGATGGAGCGGGCGGCTTACTGGCTTAAAAAAGTCAACCTGCTGGAGCACGCCAATCGCGAAGCGGGTAACCTGGCCTACGGCCAGCAACGGCGCCTGGAAATCGCCCGCTGCATGGTCACCGAGCCCAGCCTGCTGATGCTGGATGAGCCCGCCGCCGGACTCAATCCCAAGGAAACACGGGAACTGGACCAGCTTATCTTGAGTCTGAAGGAAGACTACAGTCTGGCGGTGCTTTTGATTGAACACGACATGAACCTGGTCATGGGCATTTCGGATCAGATTGTCGTGATCAATCAGGGATGCCCACTCGCCCAGGGTACCCCCGATGAGATCCGCAATAATCCTGCGGTTATCAAAGCCTACCTGGGAGAAGCCTGATGCTGCAGCTGGAAAACGTGCATGCACACTACGGCAAGATCGAAGCGCTTCATGGCGTTTCCCTTGAGGTGCGTGCCGGTGAAATCGTCACCCTGATTGGCGCCAATGGTGCCGGCAAAAGTACGCTGCTGATGACCATCTGCGGCAACCCCAGAGCCAGCGCCGGCAGGATTCTGTTCGAAGACCGTGATCTTACCGGCATGGAAACCGCCAGCATCATGCGTAACGGCATCGCCATAGTGCCTGAAGGGCGGCGCGTGTTTTCTGCCATGACGGTGGAGGAAAACCTCCACATGGGCGGCTTTTTTGCCTCCAAAGCGGAAATCGCCCGGCGCATCGAACATGTCTACCACCTGTTCCCGCGCCTGAAGGAACGAGAAAATCAGCGCAGCGGCACCATGTCGGGAGGCGAGCAGCAAATGCTCGCCATCGGCCGGGCACTGATGAGTAAACCGCGCCTGCTGTTTCTTGACGAACCTTCGCTCGGGCTGGCGCCCATCATCATTGCGCAGATTTTCGACATCATCGCCCAGTTGCGCCAAGAGGGCATGACGATTTTTCTGGTCGAACAAAACGCCAATCAGGCGCTTAAACTTGCCGATCGCGGATATGTGATTGAAAACGGCAACATTGTGCTGCAAGACACCGGCGACAATCTGCTGCTCAATCCGGAGGTGCGAAAAGCCTACCTCGGCGGCTAAGGCAGCTTTTGGCCGGCCTCAGAAATAGTAACGGTAGCCCAGCTCAACAAAGCGGCTGTCGTGCGACCCGGCATATTCGACACCCGATTCAAAGCGTAATGACTGGTTCTCAACCCAGTCCCAGTTTTGTCGCAGCGTCAGACGGCCGCGATACTGATCACCATAAAAACAGGTGCCCGACGCTTCAAGCTGCTGTACGCCAAGGGGGGTATGCCACAGATAGCCGGCTCGGGCACCGAGGCCCGGACGCAGCCATGCCTTGTGATCGGCTGTGTGCTCCAGGGCGGCTTCTGCCAGGGCATACAACTGCAGGGGCGAAGCCGGCGCAATGGTTATTCCGGCGCCACCGTTCACCTGATAAATTCCTTGCCGACCCTCCTCCACCAAGCTTCGCTCGTAGCCTGCCTGAATGCGCCAGCTAAGGCGGGGCATAAAAGGGTTCCAGGACGAGAGCGACACTATCTCCAGCACATCCAGCCGATCCAGCTCGACTCGCCCGCCAGGATAAAGATCCACATCGACCCGACCCGCTACAATCGCCGATCCCGGTTGAAAACCCGCTACCGGGTCAAGCAACTCGTGATAGTTATAACGCCAACGCACCTTTGTATAGAATTCCTCGTCTCGATAACCTGCCCCCATCCCGACAACCGAGGCACCGTGCCCCTGATCGGGCGCGATCGGAAGCACCACCTCCATAGGCGCGGAAGGCGTTGCATTTAAGGCCCGCAACAACGCGAAACTCTGTTTGGCCTTTTCTGGCTGCCGCTCCTGCTGGCGCTGTTCGTAGCGGCTGTGGCTGTAGGCTACCTGCACCACCTCCCCTCTGCGCACAGCCGGTAGTGACTCAAAGTCCGGCCCCGTGAGCGCCGTCGCATCCTGCGTCAACTCCCACGCCAGGCGGTATTCGTGGGGGCTGAGCCGCGCCAGTCGCTGCGCCAGTAACGTAGCTTCGCTGGGCCGAAACCGCTGGCTGTCCACCAACGCCTCGTCAATCACCGCACGCACCGTATCCACGGGGATCACGGCCCCATCGAATCGGGCAGTGAGCCGCAAGCCCGGGCGGGCCAGCTCCAAAAGCTCAAGTAAACGAAACGAGCAATTCTCATCCAGAAAGAAATAATCGAATTCAATATCCCTAAGCTCCCACACGTGGGCCAGCATTCGGTCAATCTCGGCGGGCGTGAGGTTTAGCCGATACTCCCACATATCCCGATTTTCCATGTAACGGTATTCTTTGATTTTCTCGAAATACCGCATCATGCTGAACAGGCCGGGATAGCCCCCCGCCAATCCCCGGTAGGCAAAAAACAGCGAATTATCATCGCTGCGGATGACTGCACCAAAGTTCAGCGCCCAGGAAAGCCAGTCCGACCCCTCATCGACGTCGGCCGGATCGAAACGCAGCAGTGTGTGCCCATACATGGAAGAAGGGCTACCCAGGTAGGATGAAGGAAATACCAGCGAAACCCGGCTGGCGTTGACATGCCCGCGCCACTGCTCATAGTCCGTACAGCTGACCCGCGGCAGGGCGGCCGGTGCTATCGCCAATACCTCTGCCAGCCAGGCCGTGCGTAACGGATAACGGCAAAGCACATGGGCATTGTCTTCGCCGGCCGGCGCAAACATGGCCTCAAGCGTTGCCTGCAGTTCGGCATCAGGATCGTGCTTGCCGTTGGGCGCCAGAAAAAATCGGGAATCATCAACATAGCTGCGCCAGCCTGAATCCGCTATCAGGCTGGATCGATAGTGTCCCAGCCTAAGCCAGAAAGGCATCCGCGCCACTTCGTGCAAATCGGCCCGGCTCTGAATACCGGCGGGGCGCTCCTTGTCGGCGGGCAGGGCATTGGCACCCGATGCGAGCGCCAGCAGGGTGGCAAATATCCCCAACAAACGCACGGCAAGCCGGAAATCAAGCGGCATGAGCGGTTTTCACCCCTGTAAACATGGCAATCCACCCTTGAGTCGAAAAAAAGCCCGGCACGCGCCGGGCTTTTGGGGAACTTCATTGACCTCAGGCGGCGTATTTCGCCAACCGCGCATCGGCTTTCATTACCGCCACCACATTTGCCATGACTTCTTCTGCTGTCATGTTTTCGTGGGTGAAAATAACGGCAAAGTTGTCATGCATGGCCTGACCGAAAACCACACGATCAGAGGCTTCGATTTCAAGCGCTACCGCGACCGTAGTCAACGCATCGCCGTGGCCGCGCGCCACATCTTCAGAGAATTCGTCCATAATCGACGACAGGTCAATCATGGGCTTTCCACCGTAGGTCAGCACACCGTTGGCAGAACAACCGTTGGTACCTGTGGTCATACCGAAGGTGGCATTGCCCGATGTACCGTTGGTGGTTGATGCCAGCACATGCATCGGCAAACCGCTTTTTCCTTTGAGAATCATATTTCCCCAGCCGCAATCCGGGCCACCTGGCGCAACCGCCATAGCTGATACGGAAGCCGTCATGAGACTGGCCGCAAGCAACAATTTCTTCATAGCAAATCCTCTTTGATTTAGACTTATTCCCGCCTCTCTCGCCAACAACAACGCGCGACCCGTCAGGGCACGCAAAAAACCGGTGATTACAGATACCAAAGCGCAAATGGCAAGTGACGAGGCAGGCTCATTAAAGAAGATAACTGCCGACATTTCAATTCTTTTGATCCGTCAGAGTGCCAACTTCGCGTAACTTACGCCCTCTCAAAGGTGCCCGCTAGCCATGCCAACCGCTGCCCGTGTCTGCATTAATACCGCTTTGACAGCCTTGTGGTTGACGCTGGCCGGGTGCAGCAACCTGCTTTTTTACCCCATGCCTGAGCATGTGTTCAGCCCCGACCAGCTCGATATTGCCTATGACAATGTGGCCATACCCACCAGCGACGGACTGACACTGCACGCCTGGCTGTTACGCAGCAAGGTAAATCGAAAAGGCGTTATCTACTACCTTCACGGCAATGCCGAAAACATCAGCACGCACATTGCCAGCGTGATCTGGTTACCGGCGCAGGGCTACGATGTGCTCTGCCTGGATTATCGAGGCTTTGGGAAATCTGAAGGCAGCCCCGATCTTGCCGGCGCCATCGCCGATGCAAACGCGGGCTATGACTGGTTGCTGGCGCAGGAAAACTACAAAAACAGCGACAAGTTTCTGCTTGGTCAGAGTATCGGCGGCGCCATTCTGGTGGCCATGGCAGGCAACCGGAATCTGACCCAGGATCGAATCACCGGCCTGATTATTGACGCAGCCCCCAGCGGTTTCAGAGCCATCAGCCGGGAGAAACTGGGCGAACTCTGGCTTACCTGGCCCCTGCAGTATCCCTTGTCCTGGTTGATCACTAACGAGTTTGAACCCATCGATCGAATAGGCCGACTGAGCCCCACGCCTACGCTTTTCATTCACAGCAAGCATGACGCCATCGTACCCTATCACCATGGCCAGGCGCTTTTTGCCCGGGCCGGCAATCCCAAGTGGCTACTGACCACCGAAACGCCCCACAGCGCCACCTTTGCGTATCAGGCGCATCGCAACACCCTGCTGAAATTCCTCGATAATCCCGCGGCGAACCTAGAAGAAACCTTGCACCACTAACGCGACATCGTTTTGCGCCTCATCGTGACTTATGGCGTGGGTGGCACTGAGCCCCAGACTCAAGCTCGCCGACACCTGATAGTGCAAACTCCCGGTCAACTCCCGCCGGGAAGCATCCTGCCCCAGAAAATCATACAGCCCCTCCCCCACAAGGTGAGCCCGCAACGGCCCACGGAGGTACAGCCAATGCAGCTGGGGGCCCACTTCCGCATAGCCCCCTGTCGAAAGGTGGGATGAAACTTCCGCCTGGGCTTTCACCATGGCCGTCACCAAATGATTGCCATGCCCCCAACTCAAACCGCTGCCACCCTCAACATAAGGGGTTAGCACACGCCGGGGACGCCCCTCATACGAGCGTCTTGCGCCGCCGCCCACATGCCAGGAAACCGGTTTGAAAAACCGGCTTCTGGGCGTCAGCGAAAAAATCTCGACAAATTTGAGCCGCTCCAGTTGCAACTCATCCTCCTGCGGATACCAGCGAAACGCCGTCGCCATAAACTCCAGATGGGATCCTGCCCGGTAGCCCTGTACCGGATCGGTCAAATGATGGTACGCCGGGCGCACCTCAAGCTCGGCGTAAGCCTGCCCTCCACGCTCGCCCCCTTTGGCACTCAGGCGAAACGGCAGGTGACCTGTATCATCCCGCTCAGGCCAAGGCATAGGCGGCAATGTTACCTGTGACGGATACTGACTCCTTGCCTTAAGCAGATTGAATGACTGGGCAGCGTAGGGATCGCGCGGCAGGTTATCGTCCATTACCCGGTATCGCACCAGATCATAGGCAACTTCTAACACCTGGGCCGTTTGGGCGGCATCAAGCTGAAATGGCATCCAGAAGTCGGGGGTCAGGAAGGTCTGGGAGTCCGGATTCGCCATTATCATTTGCAGCGCACCAACCTGAGCCTCACTTAGCTGCCCTATCTGATAAGTGACCGCTGAGGCTGCCGAAGGCCGATAGTGAATTCTGCTCACCAGCTTTTTGCGCACCGCAATGCGCACCGTGTCTGATGGAATCGCCCGCTGTGCCGGTAATGCGTCTATCAAGGCCGCTTGCGGGCGAGCAATGTCAATCAATGCCAAAATCCGATAGGCACAGTTCTCATCGAAGAAATAGTAGTCAAACCGCTTGTCCTTGATCTCCCATGCCGCACGAATCAGCAGATGCACTTCTTCAGGCGTGAGGTTTAACTCGTACTCCCACAAGTCGCGGTTTTCCATGTCGCTGTAGAGTTTTAGTTTTTGATAGTAAGGCTCAACCGTGGTGATGCCAGGATACCCGCCAAAAATGCCGCGAAAGGCAAACATCAACTCATTGTCGGTGGCCTGCGCATCGGCGGCATAACTGATGGTATTCGCCAAAATGAGGTTTTGCGGATCAAGATCGGGGGGGTCAAGACGCAAAAACGTATGACCGAACATGGATGACGGGCTGTTGAGGTACGACGCCGCAAAAACCAGGGTCACCGATCGTGGGTTAAGCTGCTTCACCCACGCATCAAGCGCAGGGCACTGGCTCTCGGGTATTACCGGAATCGCTTCCGGCATGGCCTGAGACAGCCATTCGTAACGCGCAGGAAACTGGCAGCGCAGCGCTGTTGCACGCCCGATATCGCCGCTGAGCCCCTGGAAAAAGGCTTCAAGCTCTGCCCGTGGGTCAGAAAAGCCGGCCGCTGACACCATAAAACCAGCGTCATCCGCCTGACTGCGATGACTCAGCCCCATCATCCGGGCGCGAAAGTGAATAAGATTGTGCCACTGCGCCGTCTGGGCTAGCCGACCAAGAGAATCCTCTACGCCCTTTACATTCGCCTCGCACAGCGCAGGTCCAGACACACAAAACAATAACGCGAACGCCGTAAGCGTTCGATGAATCGAGACAAACAAGGGGGTGATCCTGAGAAAACAAACGGGGGCCTAAGCCCCCCTAAAAAAGTCAAGCGCGCGCACCCGACCTCAATGTTCCAATGGTATTTTTCCTGGCAAGTACCGGCTTAACCCAGATACTTCTTCAAGCTGGCGTCTTGCTCCATCACCGCAGCAAGATTGTCTATCACTGTGCCTGCGGCTGTGTCGGCACCGTCAAAAATACGCTGGAAATTCGCCTGGACGGCGGCACTGAACGCCGGACGGTCTTCAGCCTTTATTTTAAGAATGGTTGCCAGCGCATCCAGGTGTTCGCCCTGGCCCCGGCTCATGTCCTTCGCCAGCTGCTCCATATTCTGGTCAACGAACAGCGAAGCCGCCAGAGTGATCGGGCTTGAGGCATTACAGCCCAAGGTACCGGTGGTCATCCCAAAAGTCTGGTTGCCTGAAGTGCCATTGGTGGTCGCCGCCAGTACGTGGGGAACGACACCCGACTTTCCTTTGAACAAGGTCGAACCCAATCCGCACCCCGGGCCACCGTCAGCGAAGACCGGCTGAATCATTGCTGCGGAAATTGCTACTGCCATCCAGGTGTTTTTCATTGTTATTCCTCTTTAAATAGTCAAACCCCAAGTGTGACGTGAAGCACTTCACATCCCGCCATCAGTAAAGCACTCAATACCGGTTCCCGCAACCTGCAAAGCTAACCAATAACACCGGTGTCTCCTTGACGATTGAATGGTGACTCTCTAGTTACTACAGGATGCACAAAACGCAGGCAAAAAAAATCTCCGACATGCGGAGATTTTCCTCAAACAACACCCATCAGTCATTAGGGCTCCGATGGGTATAGATCGCTTAGGCGCCCGATTTCTCGGCATCCGTCACGTCTTTCATGCTCAGCTTGATGCGGCCCCGGTTATCAATATCCATGACCTTGACGAAGACTTCCTGCCCTTCCTTGAGGTAATCAGTCACACTGGCAACACGCTCAGAAGAAATCTGGGAAATATGAACCAGACCATCCTTGCCAGGCAGAATGTTAACAAAGGCACCGAAATCCACGATACGCTCTACCTTACCCTTGTAAATGGTGCCGACCTCGGCTTCTGCGGTGATCTCCATGATGCGGTTTTGCGCCGCCTGAGCCGCCTTGGCGGTTTCACCATAAATGCGAACACTGCCGTCGTCTTCCAGATCAATAGAGGCACTGGTTTCTTCGCAGATCGCACGAATGGTCGCACCACCTTTGCCAATGACTTCGCGAATCTTGTCCGGATGAATTTTCATCATGAGCATGGTGGGCGCCTTGTCAGACACCTTGTTGCGCGACTCACTGATCACCTTGGCCATTTCACCCAAAATGTGCAGACGTGCGTCGTAGGCCGCTTGCAGCGCCTTTTCCATGATCTCCTCAGTGATACCTTCAATCTTGATATCCATCTGAAGCGCGGTAACGCCTTCAGCCGTTCCGGCGACCTTGAAATCCATATCACCCAGATGATCCTCATCACCGAGGATATCGGTTAACACCGCAAAATCGGCTCCTTCTTTAACCAGGCCCATCGCAATACCGGCCACGGGAGCCGACAGCGGAACTCCGGCATCCATCAGCGCCAAACTGCTGCCGCACACACTTGCCATTGAGCTGGAACCATTGGACTCGGTAATCTCTGATACCACGCGCAAAGCATAGGGGAAGTCTTCGGTCAGAGGCATTACTGCCTGAACACCGCGCTTGGCCAGGCGACCATGACCGATTTCACGTCGGCCCGGGGTTCCCATACGACCGCACTCACCCACCGAAAACGGCGGGAAATTGTAATGCAACATGAAGCTTTCTTTGCGTTCACCCTCAAGTGCATCAATGGTTTGCGCATCCCGAATTGCGCCCAAGGTGGCCGCAACAATCGCCTGGGTTTCGCCACGCGTGAACAGCGCAGACCCGTGTGCATTTGGCAACACACCAACTTCGGCCCGAATAGGGCGAACGGTTTTGTTATCGCGACCATCTATCCGAGGCTCACCTTTGATGATCCGGCCTCGCACCACAGTTTTCTCGAGACTGCTGAACAGCGACTTCACTTCATCGGCAGAAGATTGGTCTTCTGCGGTGCAGAACATCTCGACCGCTGCGTTACGCAACTCACCCAAGGCACTGTAGCGCGCCTTTTTATCACTGATGCTATAGGCCTGACTGATTCTGTCACCAAAGGCTTCAGCAATTTTTTCGTGCAGCTGGGCATTTTTTGCCGGTGCCTGCCACTCCCACCTGGGTGTTCCCACTTCGGCAGCAAACTCATTAATCGCATTGATGACCACTTGCATCTGCTGATGGCCAAAGAGTACAGCGCCAAGCATCTCATCTTCGGTCAACTCCTTGGCTTCGGATTCAACCATCAATACGGCATCTTTTGTTCCGGCAACCACCATGTCCAGCAAAGAGGTTTCCAGCGCCTTGAAACCAGGATTGAGCACGTAGCCGTTCTCATCCGTAAAGCCGACGCGCGCCGCACCCACGGGGCCATTGAAAGGCACTCCTGAAATAGCCAGCGCGGCAGAGGTTCCGATCATCGCAGCGATGTC
>JBFHRO010000004.1:0-36546 GCA_041591635.1 Oleiphilaceae bacterium
CCACCTCGGCCTCGCCTCCAAATCCACCAATGATCGAATCAACGCCGAAAATGGCAAACGTAAATACGATGAAACCGACGATGATCTTTGAAATAGTGCCCTGAGCATTATCTCGTATGTTCTGAAGCATTGAGCCCCCAAAATTCTGGTTTAGATACTGCCGACGAATCGAAAATAAAAAAAGCGCCTTCTATCTAAAGAACGCGCTTTAACAAACACCCGTCTACCTGTTTCAAAAAACAGGCATCGGTGACCGCAACAAAAGCGAACTCAGTTTACGGCATCCTTTAACGCTTTACCTGCTTTGAACCCGGGAACCTTCGCGGCAGCAATTTTTATTTCTGCACCAGTTTGGGGGTTTCGACCAGTGCGCGCGGCGCGCTCTTTAACCGCAAAAGTACCAAATCCAATCAGTGTCACCTGATCACCTTTTTTCAATGCCTCACACACACTGGAGGTCATCGCATCCAGGGCGCGGCTCGCCGCGGCCTTTGATATGTCTGCACCTGCGGCTATTGCATCCACTAATTCTGATTTATTCACACAAAACCCCTTTAATAGCTGACTTATAAATTCAGATAAACCTGTTGACTCTGCTTGAGCAGCTTTCCAGTTTCCAACGCTTTTCTTGTTGTATAGAAATATCGGCTGCAGACTACCACAAACTCTACGATTCTATGGCAAAAATGGCGGCGCGTATTTTATACCAACTGCCTTCAAGCCATGTCAAGCAAGAGCCTTACTAATGCGTGTTTATTCTATCTACTGCATCACTGTCATCATCGGTTTTGACGGCTGCTGGTTCTTCCTTTTGTTCCGCATCGCCAGATCCGGCAGGCTGTTGTTTATAGGCGAGTGCAATGTCCAGCACTTCATCAATCCATTTCACTGGAATTATTTGCAATTGGGACTTGATGTTTTCTGGCACTTCCTTAAGGTCTTTTCGATTCTGCTCAGGAATCAGCACCGTACTGATCCCTCCTCGATGGGCTGCAAGCAGTTTTTCTTTAAGACCGCCAATGGCCAACACCTGACCCCGTAAGGTTATCTCACCTGTCATTGCCACATTCGCCTTCACAGGGATACCGGTGAGCGATGACACTATGGCTGTGCACATGGCGATACCGGCACTGGGACCATCCTTGGGCGTTGCGCCTTCAGGCACATGAATGTGAATATCGTTGAGCTCATGGAAGTTTTCAGCGATGCCAAGCACCTTGGCGCGGCTTCGGACCACAGTCAATGCAGCCTGAATGGATTCCTGCATTACATCACCAAGAGACCCCGTTTTTATAACCTTGCCTTTGCCTTTGACTGCCGAAGATTCTATCGTTAAGAGCTCCCCCCCTACCTGTGTCCAGGCCAATCCAGTAACCTGACCAACGTTATCCAGCTCTTCCGCGACACCAAAGGTAAACTTCCGTACACCACAAAATACTTCGAGATTGCTTGAATCCACGACAGTGGCGGCCGTCGATCCTTTGGCCACATGCTCCTTGACGACTTTACGGCAGACCTTTGATATTTCGCGCTCCAGCCCCCTGACGCCGGCTTCGCGAGTGTAATAACGTACGATGTCGCGCACAGCCTCTTCGGCAATTACCACCTCTGATTTGCCCAGTCCATTTTGTTCGACCTGTTTCGGTATCAAATAACGCTCAGCGATATTGACCTTTTCATCTTCGGTGTAACCAGGTATCCGAATAATCTCCATTCGATCCAGCAGGGCCGGTGGAATATTCATCGAATTGGAAGTGCAAACAAACATCACATCTGAAAGATCGTAATCGACCTCAAGGTAGTGGTCACTGAAGGTATGATTTTGTTCTGGATCAAGCACCTCCAAAAGAGCAGACGCGGGATCGCCGCGATGGTCAGCCCCCATCTTATCGATCTCGTCGAGTAAAAAGAGTGGGTTCTTAACGCCAACTTTCGATATTTTCTGAACCAGCTTTCCTGGCATAGATCCAATATAGGTTCTTCTATGACCGCGAATTTCCGCTTCATCGCGAACACCACCAAGAGCCATTCGCGTATATTTGCGATTCGTTGCCTTGGCTATCGACTGACCCAATGATGTTTTTCCGACCCCCGGTGGCCCCACCAAACAGAGGACGGGACCTTTGAGTTTTTTTACGCGTCCTTGAACGGCCAAAAACTCAATAATACGCTCTTTTACTTCATCAAGTCCGTAATGGTCAGATTCCAATATTTCCTGTGCCTTGGCCAAATCATGCCTTACCTTGCTGCGCTTTTTCCATGGCAGATTCAGCAGCCAGTCAATATAACCTCTAACCACAGTAGCCTCGGCAGACATCGGAGACATCATGCGCAGCTTGCTCAGTTCAGCAGTAGCTTTTTTCAAAGCCTCTTCGGTCATGCCTGCTTGCTGAATGCGTTTCTCGATGTCATCGAATTCGTTACCGGTTTCACTGCCAAGCGATCCCATTTCTTTCTGAATAGCCTTCATCTGCTCATTCAGATAATACTCACGCTGGCTACGCTCCATCTGTTTTTTAACCCGTCCCCGAATGCGCCGTTCGACCTGAATCACATCCATTTCTCCGTCGATTCGGTCGAGCATGATGTTGACCCGCTTATGGACATCAAGCTCATTCAGCAAACTCTGCTTTTCTTCGATCTTCATCTCCATGTGGGATGCAATAGTATCCACCAGACGACTGGGATCAGTGATAGCCGCTAACGAGTTGGCAATTTCTGCTGGGACTTTTTTACTGAGTTTCGAATACTTCTCGAATTCCTCGAACAGTGTTTTCAGAAGACCGGCTGATTCCTTCGCATCGAACTCCGGCTCAACAATATCGACCGCTGAAACGGTCACATAACCACTTGCATCTGCAAGGCGATTAATGCTTACCCGACTAATCCCCTCAACCAAAACTTTCACCGTACCGTCCGGAAGCTTTAGCAACTGAAGGATGGATGCCAGTGTCCCTACCTTGAAAATGTCTTTGCTCGCCGGGTCATCAACACTCGCGTCCTTTTGTGCAACCAGTACTATCTTTTTATCTCCCTCCATGGCCACTTCCAGAGCCTTGATAGACTTTTCACGCCCGACAAAAAGTGGGATAACCATGTGCGGAAACACGACCACATCCCTTAGTGGCAAGAGGGGGAATTCGATTGACATAAGAGTATTTGCCTTTTCGTTATAATGGATTGCTATCCGAAACCCGATCAACCAAGACTCTTGATCAACGGCGACTGCATGTCTTGAACAAGAATGTGGGGGCTATCTGTTTAAATACAAGCCGAGAAAACAAAAAAGGGGCGCTCGGCCCCGATGATATCAGGCACAGTAGATCAGTCGTTTGGAACGGCCTTGGCTTGCTGCTCTGTATTGGCGTAGATCTTTATAGGTTCAGATTCACCGTGAATCACACTCTCATCTATAACCACTTTGCTTACGCCTTTTTCGGACGGAATCATGTACATGGTATCCAGAAGCACGTTTTCCAGGATCGATCGCAATCCGCGCGCCCCCGTCTTTCTGTCCATGGCTTTCTTGGCTACAGCCCGCAATGCTTCGTCACGGAAATCAACCTCAACCCCCTCCATTTCAAACAGTTTATGATACTGCTTGGTCAACGCATTTTTAGGTTCGGTGAGAATTTGAATCAAAGCACTCTCATCCAGTTCGTTTAAGGTGGCAATAACAGGCAATCGACCAACAAACTCCGGAATCAGACCGTATTTAACCAAATCTTCGGTTTCAACTTCTCTTAAAACGTCTCCAACAGCTTTGGCGGCTTCTTTGCTTTTTACTACGGCGGCAAATCCAATACTGCTGCGCTCCGATCTGTCGCTGATCACCTTATCCAGCCCGGCAAAAGCACCGCCACAGATAAACAGAATATTGGAGGTGTCGACCTGCAAAAATTCCTGTTGAGGGTGCTTTCTCCCCCCTTGAGGAGGAACCGAAGCAACCGTGCCTTCGATAAGCTTGAGCAACGCCTGCTGAACCCCCTCACCAGAAACATCGCGCGTTATCGAAGGGTTGTCTGACTTGCGCGATATCTTGTCTATTTCGTCGATATAAACGATGCCCTTTTGCGCTTTCTCGACATCGTAGTCGCACTTCTGAAGCAGTTTCTGAATGATGTTTTCAACATCTTCCCCTACAGAGCCGGCTTCGGTTAGCGTCGTAGCGTCAGCTATCGTAAATGGAACATTGAGCATTCTGGCAAGTGTTTCAGCCAGCAACGTCTTCCCGCTCCCGGTGGGGCCAATCAGCAAGATATTGCTTTTTCCAAGCTCAATATCCGACTTTTTGTCGCCAAAACGCAGCCGTTTGTAGTGATTATAGACAGCAACAGCAAGGACAATTTTTGCACGCTCCTGCCCGATGACGTACTCATCGAGCGTGGCTTTGATTTCCGTCGGAACAGGCAATCTGTCACTGCGATCTTCCGTTGTCGTTTCCTGAATTTCTTCACGGATTATGTCGTTACAAAGATCAACACACTCATCGCAAATAAAAACCGAGGGCCCGGCAATCAGCTTCCTGACCTCGTGCTGGCTTTTGCCGCAAAAAGAGCAGTAAAGCAACTTACCATTGTCATCGCCCTTACCACTTTTATGGTCAGCCATTTATTTACCTCAATTCTAACTAAGGACACATCAAGCTTCAGCCAAGTGCCAATACAAACAAGAATTCTTAACGCCAAGTCCGATAGTATTATTTATTCGGCACGCGTTTATCAAGCACAGAATCCACCAAGCCATAGGCAACCGCCGCAGCGGCATCCATGAAATTATCCCTATCCGTATCCTTTTTGATCGTATCCAAGGATTGCCCGGTATGCTCAGACAAAATGCGATTAAGCTTGTCTCTGATGGTAAGTATTTCCTTGGTATGAATTTCAATGTCAGTGGCCTGTCCCTGATACCCCCCCAGAGGCTGATGAATCATCATCCTTGAATTTGGGAGACAAAAGCGCTTGCCCTTGGCTCCGCCGGCAAGCAAAAACGCCCCCATACTGCAAGCCTGGCCAATGCACAGCGTTGACACGTTTGGTTTTATGAATTGCATCGTGTCATAGATTGCCATTCCTGCAGTGACGGAGCCTCCGGGCGAGTTGATATAAAGATGTATATCCTTGTCGGGATTTTCAGACTCAAGGAACAGTAACTGAGCCACCACGAGATTGGCCATATAATCCTCGACCTGGCCAACAAGAAATATCACGCGTTCTTTTAGTAATCGCGAGTAAATATCAAAGGAACGCTCTCCTCTGGCTGTCTGCTCAATAACGATCGGCACCAAACCGGCGTTGGTGATAACCTCAGATTGACCTGACTTAGTCTCAAATTGCCTCATTATTCGATATTCCCTTGGATAATTATCACTCGCAACAGTCAAATACAAAACAGCCGGACTAATCCGGCTGTTTTGATTCTAGCTTATTTTTTCACGCCTTCCGGTTAATCAGCCGACTTTTTTTGGCTTGTCTGCGGGGCGCACAGCATCTTCGTAACTGACATTAGCCTCTGTCACTTTAGCCTGCGCCAAAATAAAGTCCACGACAGCTTCTTCCAATACCACAGAGTGTATCTGCGCCATTTGTTCCTTGTTATTCTTGTACCACTCTACCACTTGCTCAGGCTCTTGATAGGTACTTGCAATATCTTGCAATTTCGCATCGACGCTTGCAGGATCAACCTTGATGTCGTTTTTGTTAACGACTTCAGCAAACAGCATGCCAACTTTTACACGCTGCGTCGCCTGATCTTTGAATATTTCGGCCGGCAAATCGGAGGCTTTGAACTGCTTCATGCCACCAAACTGACGCACCGCGTCGTTACGAAGCCGGTCAATTTCCTGGGAAACCAGCGTCTGCGGAACATCAATCTCATGAGCCGCCAACAACCCCGAAATCACTTGCTGCTTCACCTTGTTAAGGGTCGCCTGCTTTAATTCCCGCTCCATGTTTTTCACGATTTCGGAGCGAAACTCGGACTCGTTATCAGTTTCAATGCCGAACTTATTAAAAAACTCTTTGTTCAGTTCGGGAAGAAGCTGTTCTTTTACTTCTTTCACAGTCACGTCAAATGTGGCCGGTTTTCCGGCCAAATCAGCGTTGTGATAAGCCTCGGGGAAAGTGACTGCCACTTCTCTATTTTGCCCAGCCTCTGCGCCAATTAATCCCTCTTCAAATCCCGGAATCATTTGACCGGAACCGATGCCAATTGAGGCGTTCGTGGCCGTTCCACCTTCAAAAGCAACACCATCAACAGTGCCCTGGTAATCAGCGATTACTACATCACCCGATTGTGCAGCCCGATCCACGGACTTCAGGGTGGCATATTGCCGACGTAATACGCCAAGCATGTTGTCTACATCTTTGTCTTCTATAGTGGCAACCTGTTTTTCTACGGTAATTTCTGTCAGGTCACCCAGCGTAATTTCCGGCATCACCTCAAGAAGTACCACAAATTGAAGCTCAGCCCCTTCATCAAGGGATTTAGGCTCAAAGCGCGGATAGCCGACGGGGTTTATGCCCTCTTTTTGCAGCGCCTCAACATAGGCGTTGCGCATTACTTCACCCATCACTTCCTGGCGAACTTCCGAACCAAAACGCCGCTTTACAACCTCCATCGGCACCTTGCCACGCCGAAAACCGTTGATGCGAGCTGATTTAGCCGTTTGCTGAAGGCGTTTTTGTACTTCTTTTTCTACTTGCTCCGCTGGCACACTTATGGTCATGCGCCGTTCAATCGAAGAAGTCGTCTCAACAGAAACCTGCATGGAAATTCCTCAAAGATGGTTACCGAATTAGTCCGAGGGCAGGAATACTAAAAGCCCACCCGATATATGGCAAGTCTAACGTGGGGGAATTTAATGATTGGCTGGAGTGACATCTGATAACGTGGTGCGAAAGGAGAGACTCGAACTCTCACGGGATGCCCCACTGGAACCTAAATCCAGCGCGTCTACCAATTCCGCCACTTTCGCAAGCTTTACTACAAAAAATAACAGCCAAAAAGAGACATCTTTTTGGCTTATCATATTTTGCTTTTCGTCATTCAAGAAGAAATTGGGGTGGACGAAGGGAATCGAACCCTCGACCGCAGGTACCACAAACCTGAGCTCTACCTATTGAGCTACGTCCACCACAGAACCTTTTTTGATCACTCGAATGCGTTAATGGCGCGCCCGGCAGGATTCGAACCTGCGACCCACGGCTTAGAAGGCCGTTGCTCTATCCAACTGAGCTACGGGCGCTTTAGCCTTGCCACACCTGATAGTACGTGGTGATCAAAACCGAAAAACACGGAATGTAAAATAGTGGTCGGGGTAGAGAGATTCGAACTCCCGACATTCTGCTCCCAAAGCAGACGCGCTACCAGACTGCGCTATACCCCGAACGTTTGCCTTCACCTTCTGTGCCTCAGCAAAGATGGCGCGAATAATACAGTTGCCCCATGGGGGCGTCAACAGTTATTGAGATCTTTTCCCGCCTTTTTAATGAAGGCTGGACTGATCGTTGAGTCGATAACATGCAGCAATGAAAACACCTGTGAGCCAGGCAGAATATGACTATTCCATCCCCCTCCTTTCTGCACTATCATTGGTGCCCTTCAAAAACTGCCCCCGTAGCTCAGCTGGATAGAGCGTCCCCCTCCTAAGGGGAAGGCCGTGCGTTCAAATCGCGCCGGGGGCACCATTTTCACGAATTACCCATGATGGCCAGCAACGCCGATTCTTCCTTTTGAACATCAATGGGAGTCAGGGCGATGAGTTGAACGCGGCTGTTAACAACTTCGCTGACGTCGAAACTTGATAGTTCTCCACGCTCGGCATTAACCACAAATCCGCCATTAACAGACTTGAAAATCCCTTTTGCTCGCTCGCAGTTCAGCATTGCAAACCACTGCATGACGGCACCACGCTCGAAGAAAATGTCGTCCGAAAAAAGCCATCCAACAGCAAAAGCGCCCTGTTCATTGTTCTGCGCCCGGCACCAGGATTGCCCTGATGCCAAGGTGGCAGGCATGTTTGGCATCTGGCTTAAATGAGGCATGAGGAGCAAAGAATGCATCTTGCTCATGCTGTCTCTGGTTTTTTGTGCGCCGGACTGAGTTGCCGTCATGAGCCATTTTGCATCCAGGCAGCCATTCGTTATCCAGACAACGGGGGGGCGACGAATCACCAGATCGGGACTTTGTTCGATCCATGCTTCGAAGCTCGCCGCTTCCGCCGGAGCACACAAGTCGCCTCGCGTTGCCACCAGGACATCGGCCACAGCCAGTTGCGTTTTGAACACGGGATGTGTGACATAACGCGCCTGGGTGACCACTCGAGGATCCACCAAGGTTAGCGTAGCCTGAAGTGCAACTAGCTCCCGATAGTAATCGCCTCGAAGAATGGCAAGCACCTCATCGGGATGACCAAGCCCACTGGTTTCAATAATGAGCCTATCTGGCTTTTTTGCCAGCAGTGCATTCAGCGAGACGCGCATGGGCACACCGTTAATGCAACACATGCAACCGCCGGCAACCTCCTTGATTAACCCCTCTTTTGTGGGCAAGATGTGGCCGTCTATGCCAATTTCGCCAAATTCATTGACAAGGACGGCCCAGCGTTCGCCGGCGGGCCTTGTGCTTAACAAATGGCGAATGACAGTGGTTTTACCTGCACCCAAAAAACCAGTGACCAGATTTACCGGTATCTTTTCTTTTAGCAATGCGTAACCCCTTGATATCTGACTGCTACCTGATTTTTTGAGTCAATTATTCTGCCTGCGAGGGAGCTCGCTGCCTTGATACAGCGCCCCCTGCATTATACGGAGTTGAAACAGTGATCATCTTGTCTTGCGCGACGCGACAACATCATAGCATGACGGCATTGTTGGTTTTGATTGCCTGCCTTCTTATCGGACTTCCGGCAAAAGCCGAATCCGTACACATTGCGGCTGCCGCGAACTTCTCCCCGGTGATGGATCAGCTAGTCGCCCGCTTTGAAGCCAATTCAAATCATAAAGCAGTAATCAGTGCCGGTTCGACCGGAAAGCTCTATGCCCAGATCATCCACGGCGCCCCCTATGATGTGTTCATGTCGGCCGACCATGCCAGGGCTGAACTGCTGCTTAACAGCCAACACGCCGTTGAGGGCTCCTTGATGGTTTATGCGATTGGTCGCATTGCACTATGGACTCCCAGGTATGAAATGGATACCGGCTCGGTTGCACCAATCAATTTGCAGCAATTTCAACGTTTGGCGATAGCAAACCCCAAGACGGCACCCTACGGTACTGCAGCAATAGAGGTCATTAAAACTCTCGGGGTTGATCCGAACTCGCTCGCGCTGGTGCAAGGTGAAAACATAGGCCAGACGTACCAGTTTGTGGTAAGCGCGAATGTGGAGGCCGGTTTCGTTGCCTACTCGCAACTCATTGCGGCCAACATTGAACCCAGGCATTACTGGCTGGTGCCGGCGCAACTGCATCAGCCGCTGACTCAGGCAGCGGTACTGCTAAAAAGAGGGAAATCCAACCCGGCGGCACAGGACTGGATGCGTTTTCTGAAATCAGTACCTGCCAAAGAGATCATAGAAAGCTTCGGATATTTGCATGACATTGCCCACTGAGGCCTTTTTGTCCCCGCAGGACTGGCAGGCCGTTGCCCTCACCGCCAAGCTGGCACTGACAAGCACCCTCGCCCTGTTGCTGCTCGCAGTTCCCCTGGCGTGGTGGCTGACTTCTTCCTTGCGCTGGTATAAGTCCATTATTTCGGCGCTGGTATCGCTACCGCTGATCTTGCCTCCTACGGTATTGGGTTTTTATCTGCTGGTACTGCTTGGGCCAGAGGGGATCATTGGCGAAAACATGCTCGCACTGGGCTTGAACACGCTGCCCTTTACATTCGAGGGGCTGGTGATAGCTTCCATGCTCTATTCCCTCCCCTTTGCCGTACAACCTTTGCAAAGTGCATTTGAATCGCTGGGAAAGCGTCCGGCCGAAGTGGCTGCCACCTTGCGGGCTGGCCCTGTTGATCGTTTTTTTACCGTCATTCTGCCACTGGTTCGACCAGCATTTGCCAGTGCGGCCATTCTGACCTTTGCCCATACGATTGGCGAGTTTGGCGTAGTCTTAATGATGGGCGGCAACATTCCCGGAGAAACGCGCGTACTATCGATTGCCATCTACGATCACGTGGAAGCCACCGAGTTTGCCCAAGCCAATCATCTGGCGCTGCTGATGTTGCTATTTTCTTTTTCCATTTTGCTGCTTGTGCGCCTGGTGAACGGCCGCCAGCCAGGTGTCAATGCTTCATGAATATTTGCTGTACACGGAAGCCGGAATGAGCGCACTTTCTGTTGATCTGCAACTGCAACAAGGATCCTTGTGCCTCTGTGCCAAATTTGAGGTGCAAAATGGCAGTGTTACCGCCTTGTTTGGACGCTCCGGGTCAGGAAAAACCACACTGCTGCGCTGCCTCGCCGGACTGCAGCGTTTCCATCGTGGATCGCTGATATGTCATGGCGAGGTATGGCAAGACCATCAGCGATTCGTTCCGCCACATCAGCGGGCTATCGGCTACGTTTTCCAGGAAGCCAGTCTTTTTGAACACCTGAACATAGAAAAGAACCTTGCCTACGGCTTTAACCGGATACCCACCTCCCAGCGCCGCATTCAATTTGATGAGGCTGTGCATTGGATGGAACTGGCACCGTTTTTACAGAAACGCCCCGGCCAGCTTTCAGGCGGACAACGCCAGCGCGTCGCCATTGCCAGGGCGTTATTGACCAGTCCCAGATTACTCTTGATGGATGAGCCGCTCTCCAGCCTGGACCACCAGGGAAAGCAGGAGATACTGACGTATCTTGAACGAGTGCTGGGGCAACTCGGCATTCCAGTCATTTTTGTCAGCCACTCTCCCCAGGAAGTTATTCGGCTCGCACAAGACATGGTGCTGCTTGAGAACGGCACAATGATCGCGAACGGCCCGCTAAACACCTTGCTGACTCAGCCCGATCTCCCCCTCGCACACTTTGAGGAGGCCATGAGCGTGATTCATACCAGGGTACTTGGGCACGATGACCACTACCATCAAACATGGCTCAAGGTGCCCGGCGGCAAGATTGCCGTTCCTCAAAAGCCGTATCCTGAAGGTTCTCCGATGCGCGTCGCGATTCAAGCCCGAGATGTCAGTCTTGCCCTCACCCCACCCACACAAAGCAGTTTGTCGACCATATTGCCAGTAACACTGATTGATATTCATGCGGACCGCGATCCATCGCAAGTACTGGTTCGCCTTGATCTTGAAGGCACCACACTGCTGTCTCGCATTACGCGCCGGTCTGCAGACCAATTGGGCCTCACTGCCGGGCTGGCGCTGTACGCGCAGGTCAAGAGCGTGGCACTGATCGAGTAATCATTCCCGATCAGGAGACACTTGCATTATTTTACACCGCCAATATACTGTATGCATATACAGCTTATTGGCGGTGATTCGTGTCTGAATCCATTCTTTCCCGATTAATTCAGGATGCCAGTCTCTGGAGGGGCCGTCAGTGGCACAATCCTGAATGTGTCGCCATTGCATCCGGATACCCGGCACTGGACAGCTTGCTGGCTGGCGGAGGATGGCCTGCAAGTGGCATCACTGAGCTGCTGTGCGAGCAAACAGGCATAGGTGAACTAAGTCTGTTGCTTCCAGCATTGGGCATACTCAGCCAGCAACCCCGCTGGCAAGCCTGGATTTCCCCGCCGTGCATTCCTTACGCGGGGGCGTTGAAGCACCAAGGCAATTTACTGGCTCGCCTGCTGCTCATTTCTGCCAGCACACACAAAGATCGACTGTGGGCGGCAGAGCAGGCATTACTCAGCGGTGCCTGCTCTGCCGTACTCTGCTGGCCGGAGCACTTGAAAAACGTCGAGTGGCGCCGCTTGCAACGGGCCGCGATGGCTGGCAAGTGCTGCGGCTTTATCTTCACCAAGCCCGCCACTGCCAGCCACAATGCGCCAGTTCCCCTGCGCATCCAGTTGAAAGCCACTGTGTCAGGGTTGCATCTGCAGTTGCTCAAACGTCTGGGAGGTTGGCCAGTGGACACACTCGTCACCCTTCCCCGGTTGTAAGGCCGTACATTCAATGCACTGGCTTTATCTTGATTTTCCGACGCTCCCCATAGATATCCTGGAACGCAACACACTCCAGGCAGAGCCGATTGCCATTTATCTGCCAGATACCGAACGCATCCAATGGCTCAACGCACTGGCCATCCAGCAGGGCGTACAGGCCGGTCAAAGTCTGCATGCCGCTAACTGCCTGTGTCCACAGCTGCGGACTCAAGTCTACTCCTGGCAACAATGCCGCCAGACACTGCATGGACTGGCTCAATGGGCCGAGAGCTATTCGGCCTTTGTCAGCCTGCATGGCGACCTTGCTGGCAGCACAGAGTCGGGGCTTTGGCTGGAAGCCGGAAGTATGCGCCAGCTTTTTGGCGGTATCAGGGAATGGTATCAGCGGCTGGCAGAGGACCTCACGCAACAGGGCATCAGATTTCGGGCGGCATGCGGCCACACCCCCCTGGCCTGCCGGTGGCTTGCCATGCAACAACCACTTGCACCCTCCGGCAGCGGTGCCGAGGTTATCAGCGATGACCGACACCTTCTGCAAAGGCATCTGCGACAGCTTGCTGTGAGTAAAACCGATATTGCACCACTCACCCGGCGCCGGCTTTCGAGCATGGGAATCAAAACCCTTGGGCAACTCCTGGATCTCCCCTTGGGCGCACTTGCACAACGACTTGGAACTCCTCTGGTGCAACAATTGAATCAGCTACAAGGAACATCGGCACACCCGCTTAAGGCCTATCAAGCCCCGCCTTACTTTGAGCGCCGGCTGGAGGTTATAGACGAGATAACCACCCTGTCTCATCTGCTGTTTATCGTGAAGCGACTCCTTGTGGAATTGATGCGCTGGCTGCAGCACCGGGCCTGCGGTACCGATCAGCTGTGTCTGACGCTGCATCATCAAACGGGGCCATCCACCCGCTGCAAGATACTCACAGCAAAAGTAGAATACCGCGAACAGGAATTTCTTGAACTTATCCGCTTACAGCTGGAAAAGCCCGCCATACAACAACAGCTGGCAATGCAACCTGTCTGCGGCGTGACGCTTTCTACCGATCAGTTACAGACACGCATCGTGCAGCAACCGGAATTGTTTTCACCGGCAGAAGCACAACATACCGGCGTGCAGCTCGTAGCGCGCCTGCAGGCACGACTGGGATCGCAAGCCGTGCAACAACTTGACAACCTGGATGATCATCGCCCTGAGAAGTCCTGGTGCTTTATCCCCGTTGGCTCACACACCCACAGCCATGCCAGTACGAGCCCACAGCCCCTCCTCAGGCAGGCATCCCGCCCCTTATGGCTGTTGCAGCTCCCTCAAGCCGTCCATCGGGATCAGTTGCAGCTGCTTGAAGGGCCTGAGCGCATTTGCACCGGCTGGTGGGATAGCCAACCGGTGATGCGTGACTACTACCGTGCCCGTTTTGGATCCCTCTACGCCTGGGTATTTCGTACCACCACTCACCTCGCAGGCCCGGCCATGAGCGAGCATGACTATTGCACGCTCACTACCGGCTCGGCAACGCAGCCATCGCACTGGTTTGTCCATGGCTGGTTTGCATGAGCACCGCCTCCATAAAAACATCCCGCTATTGTGAACTGCACTGTCTGAGCAACTTCACCTTTTTACGCGGTGCATCTCACCCGGAGGAACTGGTCAACCGGGCTGCCGCGCTGGGATACCAGGCGCTGGCCATTACCGATGAATGTTCCTTGGCCGGGATTGTACGGGCACAGGTGGCTGCGCGCGCTAACAGATTAAAACTGCTTGTAGGCAGCGAAGTGACCTTCAGTGATGTACCGCTAAAACTGGTAATTCTTGCACCCACGCGCAGAGCTTACGGGGAGCTGTGTCAATTTGTCACGACCGGGCGCCGGCGCGGCGGCAAGGGCAGTTATCAGCTGTTTCTTCAGGACCTCACCTTACTGCAAAACTGCTTCATCCTATGGCCGGTTTGGTCGGACCTTGCGCGTATAAGCCATGAAAGTCAGGTTGCCGCATTGATTGCCACAAGTTTGCCTTGGGCCGAACAGTTGAAATGCCTGTGCCCGGATCGCCTGTGGTTAATGGAAGAGCAGTTATTGCAAGCTCACGGGCAGACTCAGCACCAGGTGATTGAAGCGTTATCGGCGCAAACCGGTATTCCCCAGGTGTGTGGCAATGATGTGCACATGCACGAAGCCGGTCGACAACCTCTGCAAGACGCGGTCACAGCGATCCGCACCGGCTGCAGCGTATTTCAGGCGGGCTCACACTGTTACAGCAACCGGGAACGCTACTTGCGTCCGGTAACCACGCTGACACGCCTGTATTCCAGGCAACAAGTCTGCACGGCGCAATTCATTGCTGATAGTTGTGTATTTTCCCTCGATGAACTGCGTTATGAATACCCTCCTGAACTGGTGCCCGCCGGAATCACAGCTCAGTCCCATTTGCGCAGCAAAGTGTATACAGGTGCACAGCGGCGCTACCCCTCTGGGGTTCCCGTTGCCATAACCCGACAAATAGAACATGAGCTGCAGTTGATTCATGAGCTTGGCTACGAACACTATTTTTTGACGATCGACGATATTGTCACCTACGCACGCGATCAAAAGATTCTCTGCCAGGGGCGGGGATCTGCTGCAAACTCGGTCATCTGCTACTGCCTTGGTATCACCGAAGTAGACCCGATGCAGATTCACCTGCTTTTTGAGCGTTTTATCTCCAAAGAAAGGCATGAGCCACCCGATATTGATGTCGACTTCGAACACGAAAGACGTGAAGAAGTGATCCAGTACATTTATCGCAAATACGGCCGTGAACGTGCGGCCCTGACGGCAGCCGTCATCACCTACCGTGCTCGCAGCGCCATCAGAGACATCGGCAAGGCTCTGGGACTGAACCAGCACACACTGGATCAACTCATTCACAAGATTGACTGGCGCAGTCAGACAGAGCCGTGGCGCGTGCAGTTGCAGCGAATGCTGGAACAGCGTTCACCGCTGCCTCCTGTTGCCAAGCACCTCATCACACTGGTGAACCAGATCATCGGCTTCCCCAGACACCTTTCCCAGCATACGGGCGGCTTCGTGATCTCTGCTGGCCCCATGTCGGAACTGGTTCCCATTGAAAACGCCGCCATGGCTGGGCGCACAGTCATTCAATGGGACAAAAACGATCTTGAAACACTGGGGTTGCTAAAAGTGGATATCCTGGCTTTGGGAATGCTTAGCGCCATTCGCAAAACACTTGACCTGATTGGCCAACACAGGGGAACCTCTTTTGGCATGCAGAACATTCCGCGCGAGGACCCGGCGGTGTATCAAATGCTGCAGGAGGGTGACAGCATCGGCGTATTTCAGGTTGAATCCCGTGCGCAGATCAGCATGCTGACACGCCTCAAGCCGGCCTGCTTCTATGATCTTGTCATCGAAGTGGCAATTGTTCGCCCGGGGCCAATCCAGGGAGGCATGGTTCACCCTTATTTACGTCGTCGGCAGGGACTGGAGCCAGCACAGTACTCGAATCAAGCCATACAGGAGGTATTGGGCCGGACACTGGGAGTCCCCATATTCCAGGAACAGGTCATCAAGCTCGCCATGGTCGCTGCCGGTTTTACGGCCGGTGCCGCTGATCAGCTAAGACGTGCCATGGCAACCTGGAGCAAGCACGGTGATCTGACCGCTTTTCAGCAACAACTCAAAACCGGCATGATTGAGCGCGGGCATTGTCCTGGATTTGCCGATCAGATTTGTCAGCAAATCACCGGTTTTGGCGAATACGGGTTTCCTGAATCGCATGCCGCCAGTTTCGCCCTGCTGGTTTACATTTCTGCCTGGCTCAAGTGCCATGAGCCCGAGGCGTTTTTCTGCAGCCTTCTTAACAGCCAGCCCATGGGGTTTTATTCGCCGTCTCAACTTGTGCAGCAAGCCCGGCGCCAAGGCGTCAACATCCTGCCCATTGACATCAACCATAGCGACAAAGATCACCGGCTTGAAGCACAAGGCCATTCATTACGACCGGCCGTGCGTTTGGGATTTCGTCAGATCAGGGGGCTTTCGTGGCGGGGAATGCAGCAACTCTGTCAGGCACGTCCTGAGCGCGGCTTTAAGGATCTTGCCGAGCTTGTCAGCCTCGCCAGACTGAACCCGGTCGATATGGAAGCGCTTGCCGCAGCCAATGCATTGGAGTCCATCTGCGGGCATCGATATCAGGCACGCTGGGACATACTGGCCGAGAATCATTGCTCTGCGCCCTTATTTAGCGGTATTCGCACTCAAGAGATCGCCGCAGAGCGCCGCTCGCTTTCAAAACCAACCGAAGGTGCCGAGATAAAAGCCGATTATGTCAGCACCGGTTTGACGCTGGCCCGACATCCGCTAGCCCTGTTGCGCAATCAAGGGCATCTGCAGCACTGCATCACCGCCCGCATTTTGAGTCATTGCAAACAGGGGCAGCTGGTTTGCGTTGCAGGTCTTGTCACCTGCCGCCAACGGCCCGCATCAGCTGCCGGGGTCAACTTTATGACACTGGAAGACGAAACAGGCAATATCAATCTGATTGTCTTTCCCGCTACCGCGCACGCGCAACGCAAACCACTTTTGACAGCAAGGCTGCTGGAAGTTCACGGGCTGGTTGAACGACAAGGCAAAACGCTCAATGTTGTTGCGGGTCGTTTGATCAACATGAACAAGCTTCTAAACGGCATCGACACATGAAACCCTGCCACCCGTCTTGCTATTGCGTGGATAGGCATTTTCGTGAACACACCATTGAACTGAGTTTAAGCATGACTGAACACAGTCAAATATATCGAACAAAACTGACTAACAAGAAATTATGATACAATCAACAGCGTTGATTGATATTGAAATGGCGGTGGGCCAGGGATTCGAACCCCGGGTAGGCTATTAACCTACGGCGGTTTTCAAGACCGCTGCATTCAACCGCTCTGCCAGCCCACCTTTTTGGAAAAACTGCTAGAACACTGACTCCAAGCGTCAGCGGTGTGCATGATACCCCATTTCATTTTGCTGTCAATCCTTCTTGGCCACTTCAGTCTTGAATTATTTCAATTCCGTAAGCTGGTTGAAATCGGCCAAACCATCGTTATGATAGGAACAAGTGGATAGCACACAACAGGTGCTGGCATTCAAAAGGAGTCAGGTTCGATGAGTAACGAAAAATTCAATCCAAACGAAATAAACTCGATGTTTCGGCGTCAGGGTGGCGGCACTGCGGTTATATCCGAGCAGGATGCCTTTAATCCGGCGATAGAAACCAACAAGCTGATACGCAACACTTACCTGCTGCTTTCGATGACGCTTCTCTTTAGCGCATTCACCGCTGGCATGGCCATTATGACCAATGCGGCGCCCCTGCACTGGCTGCTTTCTCTGGGCGGCTCCCTGCTGCTGCTGTTTGGCGTGATGTGGACGCGCAATTCGGCCATGGCCCTTCCAATGGTGTTCGCCTTCACGGGCTTTTTTGGCTTCACCCTCGGGCCAACAATCAACATGTACCTTTCGCTGCCCAATGGTGGCCAAACCGTAATGACCGCGATGGCGCTAACAGCGGGAATCTTTCTGTCGCTGTCGGCCTACGCCTTGACCACCAAAAAAGACTTCAGTTTCCTGGGTGGATTCCTCTTCGCCGGATTGCTGGTCATTATTGTTGCTTCTCTGGCGGGTATGTTCTTTGAAATATCCGGACTGCACCTGATGATTTCGGCTGCAGCGGTGCTGATTTTTTCTGGCTACATACTTTACGACACCAGCGCAATCGTTAATGGCGGCCAAACCAACTATGTTATGGCCACCGTCAGCCTTTACCTTGATATCGTCAATCTCTTCATGCATTTGCTGCACTTGCTGCAAGCCCTGTCGGGAGATGATTAATCACCAGGTTTTTGTAACGATTTGACTTGACCGGATCATACATTGATCCCAAGAAGACCCTTGGCGCTACCCGTCAAGGGTCTTTCTCATTGTTTGCGCAGCGAATACCATGAACTATGCTCTTCTTGTTACCGGCTCGCCACATGCTTCTCAAAGCCACCAGAGTGCGCTCAATTTTGCCAGAGCAGCCCTCACCCGAGGACACCGCATTTTGCGTGTATTCTTCTATGCGGAGGCTGTAGCCATAGGCAACAGCTTTTCCGGCGCTGTTCGCAATGAAGCACCACTGGCTCAGCAGTGGCAGGAAATCGCCCAGGCACACAATATCGACCTGGTGATCTGTGTCACCGCCGCCATTCGCAGAGGGGTTCTCGACACGCACGAAGCAAAGCGCTACAACAAGCCGGCAAGCAACCTGCATTCAGGCTTTGTTCTGTCCGGCCTGGGGCAATTAGTAGAAGCCAGCCAGGAGTGTGACCGATTAATTACGTTTGCCAGCTAGAGAGACAGTGCCTTGACCGCCGCCGCAGCCAATCCGTTATTGATGATCTTCTCACGCGCCCCCTCTTCTACCCTGACGCGCGACATCCTTGACGCCAGTCTTGCGGCTGCCGCCTTTGAACTACCAACAACCTTGCTGTTTATTGACGATGGGGTTTATTCACTGCTTCCAGATCAGCAGCCCTCTTCTCAATGCGCAGGCACCCCATTGAGTGATACGCTTGGCGCACTTGCCATTTATGGCATCGACCATGTGTTCGTCTCTCAAGAGGCACTGCAAAAACGCGGCATGACGGAACTCAACCCCTGCATTTGCGCCAAAATCGCCACTCGCGAAGACATAACAAGCCTGATTCATACGCACAGTCGAATTATTACCATATAGATATCAAGATGTTACTTCATATACTTAACAAATCGCCCGAGCATGAGGCCGCCCTAAGCAAGTGCTTTCACACATTATCAAAAGGTGACAAGATCTTGTTTATCGAGGACGGTGTATATTGCGCCCTTACCTCAGCGCACACCATCAACGCGATCGCACCGGATATTGATCTCTTTGCACTTGAACCGGATATTACCGCGCGAGGACTCACACCCCACCTGTCCCCGAGGATAAAGGTCATCGACTTTGACGGCTTCGTGATGCTTACCGAAACCTGTACCACAAGCGTGAGCTGGATATAAGATGTCCGCATCAAATCTGCCGGCACAGGATCAGGAAGGCTATCTGCTTGACTTTCATGCCTGGTCTGTCGAAATCGCCCAAACCTTGGCGCTAGGGCGTAATCTGCATCTGACCGAGGCACACCTCGAGGTGATTCAGGTGTTGCGCAATTTCTATGCGGCTTACGGCATCATTCCCCCCATGCGAATCTTTGTAAAGCAACTCGCCAAAGAACTGGGGGAAAAAAAAGGCTCCAGCGCCTATCTTATGATGCTGTATCCAAACAGTCCGATGAAGCTTGCCTGCCTGATTGGCGGCTTGCCCAAACCTACCAATTGCCTGTAACCCCATCAAAACACGATACGGAAACCCCTATGGCTATCACACACACCGAACACCCATTTGCTGAATATGTGCGCATACTTGGCAAGGGAAAAAAAGGCTCACGGTCCTTAAGTGAATCCGAAGCTTTTGATGCCATGTCAATGATTTTGAACGCAAAGGTTGAAGATCTACAACTGGGCGCGTTTCTCATGCTGTTACGGGTAAAAGAGGAGTCGCCGGAAGAGCTCAGCGGTTTCGTCAAAGCCGCCCAACAGAGAATTGCCGCACCAAGCAGCCTGCGCGTTGATCTGGACTGGTCATCTTATGCCGGCAAGCGCAGACATCTGCCCTGGTATCTTTTCTCGATTTTATTGCTGGCGCAACAAGGCGTAAAAATATTCATGCACGGCGCCAGTGGTCACACAGCAGATCGAATCTATACCGAAGATGCCCTCAACGACCTTGGATTTGCACTCTGCACCACTTGGTCCGATGTTGAAGCACAACTCAATTGCACCAACTTCGCCTATATGTCACTTGAGCACATGCTCCCCTACATGCATACCATGATCAATATGCGCGCCTTACTCGGCCTGCGATCCCCCGTGCACTCCTTGAGCCGATTGTTGAACCCGCTCGGGGCGCCGGTGGTCCTGCAGGGCATATTTCACCCTCCTTACGCCCAGTTACACCAAAAAGCCGGCATGCTGCTTGGCTATCCAACCCTGTGCGTTATCAAGGGCGAAGGTGGTGAAATAGAACGCAACCCTGATACCGGGCTCACAGCCTACACCAGCAAACAGGGTGTGCTCGCGACCGAGGACTGGCCACCCATGTTTTCCAAAAGGCATGTCAAGGCGCCAGATTTGTCGATCAAACACATGAAGCAAGTCTGGTCTGGCACACAAGAAGATGAATATGGCGAAGGCGCGATCATTGGCACCCTGGCCCTGGCACTTAAAGAGCTTGGCAAGGTGACCACACAAGAAGCGGCGATGCAGCAGGCAAAAACCACATGGGATCAGAGAAACAAGGCGCTATTTGGTTAGCGCCTGACAGATATCCGTCAGGCGCTCAAGCTACGGGGGCTAACTGTCGCGGGGTTTGAACAGGGAAGCCAGTCCACCCTCAACCAGTTCTGACCCCCGCTTTACTACCGTACGTGTAGTATCTTTGACGGTAGCCGATGGCAGTTCCCGTACTGCCGATTTGATACCTTCTCGCACACCGGCGGCGACCCGGCTCTCTATGGACTCACTTGCCTTGTGAATCTCTTGTATTTTGGCCTCCAGCGCCGGCAGCACTTTTCGGATATAAACAACGTACAGCAGCAGGCAAGTCAAACTTGAAGCACCTACGGATGTCGCCAGAATAACCAGCAGCACGGACGCCATGCTCATACCGCGCACTCGTTCAGAACAAGATAAACCACTGCACCACCCCCGTGATGGCTCCCAGCACGCCACCAATCAACATTAACTGCCATTCTTCTTCCTGAAATCCTGGCCTTAGCACATCCTGAAACTCCGCCGGGCGCAGAGCCTTCATTCGCTCTGCCATGGCATGGGCCACCACATGAGCTCTCCCTTTGTTGAAGGTTTCATCGCGAAAGGGTTTGGTCGAAATCTCCACGGCCTTTTCATGCAACGCCCGCTTGAGATCGGCATAACCCGCTGCCCCCATGGCAATCTGGGTTAAGGTGCGCAGAATGGTGGATTCATCGATAATCGGCCGCATGTGTTTTTGAATGATAGCCCGGGTACGATCAGCATGCTTTCCAAACACCATGGAATGGGCCACTTTTTCAACCGTGATCAGTTCTTCCGCAATGATCCGACTCCACACATCCGAGACCTCGGCCTGGCGCTTGAGAAACAAGCCCTGTATACGGAACCCGAACAGGTAACGGGGGTTAAGCGGGCGAAAAATAAAGTTCAAAGCCAGCCAGTTAGTCGCAAACCCAACAAAAAAGCCGAACAAGGGCAACAAATGAAAGCTCTGATTGTAAAACCACACTGGAATGAGCATCAGTCCAAATAGCAGTCCAAACAACAACCCGCTTTTCACGATAAAGCTGAATTCCGCCGATCCTGCTTCCTTGAATATTCGCACCATCACTTCCGGGTGTGCTTTAAGTTCTTGGGAAAACAATGCATTGATATCGACCAACTCATCCAGTTGATCCCCAAATTCAGCTACCAGCGCTTCGATTCGCCGGGGAATCTGTTGCCGGGCCCAGTCATAGATTTTTCGTTTGACCGTATACGGCAGGTTATCCCAGAGAACGGCATGCTTTTCGTACATCACATCGTCTACGTATTCTTCGATACGAGGCAAAATCTGGGAAATGATCTGCGCGGTAATCCGCTCCGGTTCCAGCTTCAGGAATACATCGTGCAGATCACCAAACCGCGCCACGGTGCGGTCGACGCAGATCTGCGCCATTTTCTCGGCCTTGCGGGGAATGACACCCTGCCAGCCAAGCCAGCGCCCGACGCCCTGAAACTGCAACGGATAAAAGGTGAGTTGTACGGCAATCCAGTTGGTTGCCCAGCCAATGAAGGCGGCAATGAGCGGCAAGCTTATCAGCTTGACCAAACCATGACTTTCAATAAAGGCGTGAAGTTGTGATTCCATAGGACTCGCTGACACATTGATTTAGCGAGATTATAAGCAATATTATCGACAAAATACTGTGCAAATGTACCAAATAACTCATATGCGAGCTATTTTGTAACCAAATGTGACACATCTTCGATTTTTATAAACCGACGACCTCGGGCGCAAGGAGAAATACTCAAATCGCCTCGCGCTCCACTTTGCTTTCTCACCTTAGCGAAAATAAGCGCCGTCCGTTTGGGAGTGATCAGTAACATCCCGCACGCCCTTAAGTTCAGGAATGTGCTCCATCAACTTGCGTTCGACGCCCTCTTTCAACGTAATGCTCACCGCACTGCATCCCTGGCAACCGCCGCCAAACTTGAGTACAGCAATGCCTTCATCGATCACATCAACCAGGCTGACATCGCCGCCGTGCGAAGCCAGACCCGGGTTGATTTCTGTTACCAGCAAGTAATTGATCCGATCCGGCAGCGGTGAGTTTTCATCGACCTTGGGCGTTTTCGCATTGGGAGCCTTGATGGTCAGCTGGCCACCCATTTTGTCGGTGTTGTAGTCAACAAAAGCATCTTCGAGATACAGCAGGCTCTTCTCTTCAAGATACAGTGTGAATTTTTCCAGGCTCACGACTTCATCGGTAAGTACCCGCTCGTCAGGACGACAATACGCCAGGCACGTTTCTGCATGCTTGGTACCGGGCTGGGTGACGAACATTCTTACTCCCACCCCTTCCACATTTTGCTTTTCAAGCAACTGGTACAGGTAGTCTTGTGCTGAATCCGATATTTTTACCATTAAATTACCAACCCACATACATTGACCGGCGATCACAGAATTTCATTCTAAGCCAATCCTCATAGAGATTAAATACCTAACCAAATTAGTTGGTTTTGTCTTCTAAAATCCTGCCAGTTTGCGAAGCCCCCTTCCGGCCGAGTCTGAACGTACAGAAATCGGCATAGAGACTGCCCACCGCTCCTCTGCTACTATGCCCGGTTTGACAGTCTGGCCAAGATCGGCATTATGTTGCACTATGGCCGTCGCCCTTTTCCGGACTATCCCGCACAACTGAGTTACAGAGGCTTTAACGAATCATGAGTACTAACCGCGAACAACGTATCGCCCGTCTTCACCAAGCCATCAAGTCACGCATACTGATTCTTGATGGTGCGATGGGCACCATGATTCAGGGCTACGGCCTGCAGGAAGCGGATTACCGTGGCACCCGGTTCGCCAGTCATCACATTGATCTCAAGGGCAACAACGACCTTTTGTGCCTGACCCGCCCGGAAATCATCGAAGAAATCCACGGTAAGTACCTTGAGGCCGGCGCGGATATCATTGAAACCAACACTTTCAATGCAACCTGGGTGTCCCAGGGCGAATACGCACTCGAATCCATTGTATACGAACTCAACGTCGCCGCGACTGCGGTAGCAAGACGAGCCGCTGATGCCTACACAAACCAGACGCCCGACAAACCAAGGTTCGTCGCCGGTGTCATTGGTCCTACCTCCAGAACAGCGTCTATTTCTCCCGATGTCAACAATCCCGGCTATCGCAATACTTCTTTTGCCCAGCTGGTCGATAACTATTACGAGGCAACCCGCGGACTGGTGGATGGCGGCGCCGATATCATCCTGATCGAAACCATTTTTGACACCTTGAACGCCAAAGCGGCCATCTATGCGGTACAGCAGTTCTTTATTGATTTTGGCATCGAACTTCCCGTCATGATCTCGGGAACCATTACCGATGCCTCCGGTCGCACCCTGTCAGGCCAGACCGCTGAGGCCTTCTGGCTCTCCGTGGCCCACGCCAGACCGCTGTCAGTCGGACTCAACTGTGCTTTGGGTGCCGATGCCTTGCGCCCTTACATCGAGGAATTATCCAACAAGGCAGATGTTTACATCAGCGCCCACCCCAATGCGGGGCTACCCAATGAATTTGGCGAGTATGATCAGACACCGGCAGAAATGGCTGCCATTGTCCGCTCCTTCGCCGAAGACGGCTTCGTCAATATTATCGGTGGCTGCTGCGGTTCATCGCCAGCACATATCCAGGCCATTGCCGAAGCGGTTCAACCCCTTGCGCCGAGAAAAATCCCGACGATTCCGCCGACACTGCGACTGGCGGGGCTGGAGCCCTTTGTTGCCACCAAGGAAATCCTTTTTATCAATGTGGGCGAGCGCACCAACGTGACCGGCTCGAAAAAATTCCTGCGTTTGATCAAGGAAGAAAAGTACGATGAAGCGCTGAGTGTCGCCCGTGAGCAGGTCGAAAATGGCGCCCAGATCATCGACATCAACATGGACGAAGGCATGCTGGACGCTACCGCCGCCATGACCACCTTCCTGAATCTGGTGGCTTCGGAGCCCGACATTTCCAAAGTACCCATCATGGTCGACTCCTCGAAATGGGATGCCATTGAGGCCGGTCTGCGCTGCATCCAGGGCAAGGCGGTGGTGAACTCCATCTCGCTCAAGGAAGGTGAAGCCGAGTTTATTGCCCGCGCCAAAACCTGCATGCGTTACGGTGCGGCCGCCGTGGTCATGGCCTTTGATGAGTCAGGCCAGGCAGATACCTTGCAACGCAAGATCGACATCTGCAAGCGCTCCTACGATTGTTTGGTCTCCATCGGCTTTCCGCCCCAGGACATCATTTTCGACCCCAACATTTTTGCAGTCGCCACCGGCATTGAAGAGCACAACAACTATGCCGTGGATTTTATTGAGGCAACGCGCTGGATTCGCCAGAACCTGCCCTTTGCCAGCATATCGGGAGGGGTAAGCAACGTTTCCTTCTCGTTCCGCGGCAACGACCATGTGCGCGAGGCCATACACTCGGTATTCCTCTACTACGCCATCCAGGCGGGTATGAATATGGGCATTGTCAACCCGGCTCAGCTGGTTATTTTCGACGATATCGAAGCCGAACTCAAAGAGCGGGTCGAGGATGTGATTCTCAACCGTCGAGCCGATGCCACCGACCGCCTGCTTGAAATTGCTGAACGCTATCGCGGCGAAGGTGCGAAGAAAACCGAGGAAGATCTCGCCTGGCGAACCTTGCCAGTGAGCAAACGTCTGGAGCATGCACTGGTAAAAGGCATCACCAACTTCATCGTTGAAGACACCGAAGAGGCTCGCCTTCAAGCCAATCGTCCGATCGAAGTTATCGAAGGCCCGCTCATGGCCGGCATGAACGTGGTGGGCGATCTTTTTGGTTCGGGCAAAATGTTTTTGCCGCAGGTCGTAAAGAGCGCACGCGTCATGAAACAGGCCGTTGCCCACCTGGTGCCCTACATCGAGGAAGAAAACGGCCCTGAGGTGAAAAGCAAAGGCAAAATTCTGATGGCGACCGTTAAGGGCGATGTTCACGACATTGGCAAGAATATCGTGGGCGTAGTCCTGCAATGTAACAACTTCGACGTGGTCGATCTGGGCGTAATGGTGCCCTGTGAAACCATTTTGCAGCGGGCCCGGGAAGAAAAAGTCGATATCATTGGTCTGAGTGGACTCATTACGCCATCACTGGATGAAATGGTGCATGTCGCCAGAGAGATGCAACGTGAAGGCTTCAGCATTCCGCTGATGATCGGTGGCGCCACCACCTCAAAGGCGCACACGGCGGTAAAAATCGAACCCCAGTATCAGCGTGATGTCACTGTCTATGTTACCGATGCCTCGCGCAGCGTCAGTGTTGCCACCTCGCTCTTGAGCGACACGCTTAAGACCGACTTCGTGCAAAACGTGCGCACCGATTACGACGCGGTGCGCGAGCGCCGCAAAAACCGCAGTGACGCCGCCGCGCTTTTGACCTATCAGGATGCCCTGCTGCGCAAGCCCGTCTTTGATTGGAGCGGCTATACCCCCGCCGTTCCCGCGTTTACGGGCACCAAAATCTTTGACAAATACCCGCTTGAAAAACTGCTTCCTTACATCGATTGGACGCCCTTTTTTATTGCCTGGGATTTGGCAGGGAAATACCCAAAAATCCTTACCGACGAAAAAATCGGTGAAGCCGCCACCTCACTGTACAACGATGCCCAGGCCCTGCTGCGCAGGATTATTGATGAAAACCTGCTGGAAGCCCGCGGCGTTATAGGATTTTGGCCTGCCAACAGTGTCGACCAGGACGACATAGAACTCACCACAGAAAAAGGTGCCGTTAAATTGCATCATCTGCGTCAACAGGCGGTGAAAGGGGAGCACCAGCACGCGCTGGCCGATTTTGTGGCGCCCAAAGGCACCAGGCAAGATTATCTGGGTGCCTTCGCCGTGACCGCCGGCATTGGCGCCGAAGCACTGGCTCAGAAATTTGCCGCCGCACACGATGATTATAATTCCATTATGGTCAAGGCACTGGCTGACCGGCTGGCAGAAGCCTTCGCCGAACACATGCACCAGCGGGTACGTACCGAATTTTGGGGTTATGCTCCCGAGGAGAACCTCGACAACAGCGCACTCATCAAGGAAATGTACCAGGGTATACGCCCGGCACCTGGCTATCCTGCGTGCCCGGATCATACAGAGAAGGCTACACTGTTCAAGCTTCTTGATGCGCCGCAAGCCGCCGGCATTTGCCTGACAGAGCACTTCGCCATGACGCCGGCCGCCTCGGTCAGCGGGTTTTATTTTGCGCATCCCAACGCCCGGTATTTTGCCGTGGGCAAAATCAACAAGGATCAAGTGGCCGCCTATGCCGAACGCAAGGGCATGACGCTGCAAGAAGCCGAACGCTGGCTCTCACCGAATCTCGCCTACGATCCGAGCTGACGTGGCCTTGTCACTCTACCCTGACGGCCAGCAAGTGCGGCGGATTCTGACGCTTGCCATACCCATCATGGGCGGGATGGCAAGCCAAAGCCTTCTGAATCTGGTGGATGCTGCCATGGTCGGCAGTCTCGGCGAAATCGCGCTGGCCGGTGTGGGCATTGGCAGCTATGCCAATTTTCTCATGGTGTCACTGGTGATGGGCCTGTCGTCGGGCGTACAGGCCATGGTGGCACGGCGGCGCGGCGAAGGCAGGACGCACGAACTGGCACGCCCGCTTAACACCGGCCTGACGCTGGCGCTGCTGCTCAGTGGACCGTTAATGCTTCTGGCGATCTGGCTCAAGGAGCCGTTAATTGCACTGCTCAATAACAATCAAGAAGTGCAGTCCGTCGCCACGCCGTATTTTGAGGTGCGAACCTGGGCCATTTTGGCGGTTGCCTTTAACTTCTCGTTTCGTGGTTACTGGAATGGGCTGAACCGGGCGCTCGTCTATTTTCGCACCTTGTTTGTGATCCACACGACCAACATTATTCTGAGCTATGGCCTCATCTTTGGTCATTTTGGCTTGCCGGAATTGGGCGCCACCGGGGCTGCGTGGGGCACCAGCATTTCACTTTACCTGGGCAGCCTGCTGTATTTTCTTCAAACCTGTTCCACCGCGCGCCAGCACGGTTTTCTGGCCGGGCTCTCGGATGCCGCAACACGCCGGTCCATGCTTCAGCTTTCGGTACCAAACTCGTTACAGCAGTTTGTGTTCGCCGCCGGCATCAGCACCCTCTTCTGGATCTTGGGTCAAATCGGTACCGATGAGGTGGCGGTCGCCAACGTACTGGTCAATCTGGCCCTGCTACTGATTCTTCCTGCGGTCGGCCTTGGCATGGCCGCCACCACGCTCGTGAGCGAGGCGCTTGGTCGAAACGCCAGAGAAGAGGCTTATCGATGGGGATGGCACACAGTTCAGGTCTCCATTGCCGTTTTGTTTCTACTGGGTTTGCCCATGTGGATTGCCCCCGAATGGATTCTTGGCGCTTTTTTACACGAAGCGCGCCTTATCGAGCTGGGGGCCCCCGCGCTCATGATCACCGGCCTTGGCATTACCCTGGATGCCACCGCAATCGTGCTGACCCAAGCCCTCTTGGGTGCCGGTGCAAACCGTGCCGTCATGAAAATCAGCTTTTGCATGCAATGGTGCTTTTTTCTTCCCCTTGCCTATCTGATCGGCCCGGTGGCCGGTTACGGACTGGTGGTGATCTGGTGCCTGCAGTTGCTGCAACGTGCCATCAACTCACTGGTATTCGGACGCATGTGGATGCAGCGTGAATGGGCTCACATCAAGATCTGACGCCGGCGATCTGAAACGCGCAATGACGGCGTTAATTGGTAAAACCGATAATGTTATTCAATTATCGAAATTTTAATTATATAGAATAACTGGTATCTTTAGCCCAGTTTTGACCTGGCTCGGGTCAACATAGTGAACAATCTGATACGAACAGCAGACAATAGCGATGTATAAATACGACGGTTACGACAAGAAAATCGTGCTTGAACGGGTCGCGCAGTTTCGCGGCCAAACCCAGCGCTACTTTGACGGCAAACTGGCACCCGAGGAATTCCTGCCGTTGCGGCTGCAAAACGGGCTCTATATCCAGCGCCATGCGCCCATGCTCAGGGTGGCCATTCCTTACGGCATGCTCTCCTCGGCACAGCTTCGCAACCTCGCTGATCTGTCGCGCACTTACGACAAGGGCTACCTGCACTTCACTACCCGGCAAAACGTTCAGTTTAACTGGCCGGAACTCAAGAATGTGCCAGACATTCTTGAGAAACTTGCGCACCACGAAATGCACGCCATACAAACCAGCGGCAACTGTATTCGTAACACCACCACAGATCAGTTTGCCGGTGTTATCGCCGATGAAGTCACGGATCCTCGCCCCTACTGCGAAATGATTCGGCAGTGGTCGACTTTCCATCCGGAATTTGCTTATCTGCCGCGCAAATTCAAGATTGCCGTCAACGCTTCTCCCACCGATGATCGGGCTGCCGTGCAGGTGCACGATATCGGTGTTGAAATGGTGCGCAATGCGCAAGGCGAGCTCGGTTATCGGGTGTTTGTCGGCGGTGGGTTGGGAAGAACCCCTATTATTGGCGAAGTTATTCGCGAATTCCTGCCCGAACTGGACTTGCTTACCTACCTCGAGGCCATCGTTCGCATCTACAACCGCTATGGCCGACGGGACAACAAGTTCAAGGCGCGTATCAAGATTCTGGTGAAAGCACTGGGAATTGAAGCCTATCGCGAAAAAGTGGAAGCGGAGTGGCAGTACTTCAAGGATGGCCCGAGCAAACTCACGCCGGAGGTCATTGCCAAATTCAAGTCCTATTTCACCGAGCCTGCCTACGACGATCTCGAGCATAACCCGGGTGCACTGATCGCACAGCGGCAAGAAAGCAAGGCGTTCGATAACTGGATAAAACGCAATACCCATACACACAAAAAGCCCGGCTACAGCATTGTGACATTAACGTTAAAGAAGACAGGCATGACGCCTGGCAATGTCACTGAAAAACAACTGGACCTGCTGGCTGATCTTGCCGACAGGTTCAGTTTTGGCGAGATTCGGGTAGCCCATACCCAGAATGTCGTGCTGGCAGACGTGCCACAGATACGACTCTTTGAGTTGTGGCAAATCGCGAAAGAAGCCGGCTTCGCCACCCCCAATCTGGGGATGCTGACCGACATTATTTGCTGCCCCGGCGGAGACTACTGCTCGCTGGCCAACGCCAAGTCCATTCCGATCGCTACCCAGATTCAGGAGCGATTCAACGACCTTGATTACCTTTATGACCTGGGCGAAATCGATCTCAATATTTCGGGCTGCATGAATGCCTGTGGCCACCACCATATTGGCAATATTGGCATTTTGGGCGTCGACAAAAAGGGCGAGGAATTCTATCAGGTGTCTCTGGGTGGAAATCCCGGCAAGCAAGCCGCGATTGGTAAAATCCTCGGCCCTTCCTTTGCCCAGGAAGAAATGGCCAATGTCATTGAGAAAATCGTGCAGGTGTATGTCGAAAACAGAAACGATGAAGAGCTTTTTATCGATACCTTCACGCGAATCGGCATGAACCCCTTCAAGGAGCGCGTGTATGACAAAACTCATTAAAGACAGACAAATCATTGACAATGAATGGACGCGACTTGCGGTCGACTTTGAGGGCGATCTGCCATCAACGCCCGTCATAGTTCCCCTGAACTACTGGCTAGCACACAAGGAAGCGGTTCTGGCAACAGGCCGCGCCGCCGTTTGGCTTGACAGCGACCAGGGGCCGGAAGCGCTGGAGAACGACGTTGACAAACTGGTACTGATTGCTATCAATTTCCCCAGGTTTGCCGATGGCCGCGGATACTCCTACGCCAGGTTGTTGCGCGAACGCTACGGGTATCAGGGCGAGTTGCGCGCGGTGGGCGATGTGTTGCGTGACCAGTTGTTTTACATGAGCCGCGTAGGCTTTAATGCTTTTGAAGGTCGGGCTGACCGTGATCTTACAGAGGCAATGGAAGGCCTCGATGACTTTAGTGTGGTCTATCAGCCTGCTTGCGATGAACCCTTGCCTCTGTTTAGACGGCGAGCCTGATAATCAACAAAGCCCCTTCAAGGGGCTTTGTTGATTTTAAGATAACGACCTGCGTTAAAGCTAAAAAGGCGGCTTTCAGGCAGAAATCAGCGGCTCGGGCGCGATAATCACACCGTTATTGTCTGCATAAATGTACTCGCCAGGCTTGAAGGTTACCCCCCCAAAAGTAACGGGCACATTCAGATCACCAATACCCCGTTTGTCGGTTTTTTTCGGGTGGGTACGCAATGCCTGCACGCCCAGGTCGGTTTGAGCAATCACATCAACATCGCGAATACAACCATAAACGAGGATCCCCTCCCAACCGTTCTTGGCCGCCTTCTCTGCCAGCATGTCACCCAGCAAAGCCGCACGCAGGGACCCGCCGCCATCAACAACCATCACCTTGCCTTGCCCAGGCAGTTCTACCTGAGACTTGACTACAGAATTGTCTTCAAAGCACTTCACGGTAACGATTTCGCCGCCAAAGGCCTTTCTGCCGCCGTAGTTGGTAAATAGCGGTTCCACCACTTGTACCAGATCCGGGAATTCATCGCACAAATCCGGGGTTACAATAGTCATCAGTTTTCTCCTTATCACATCAAACGCACATATTTCATAATCACCAGAAAGTTGTCAGCGGCGTGAAATCACCTCAGACAGCCTCACCGCGCAAACAGGTTCCCGCTCAATACTGCCCAATCAAATCAGAAGTTATACGAATGACCGAGCGGTCACTGGTAACAGGCTTTATCGCCTCCGCCACCAGGCATCTCGCCACACAGTCGGCCTTTACCGGCTGAATGCGCGAGAAATGACTTCCTATCAAGGGTTTAATACACCGATAGGCAATGACCGAAAGGCTTTCGGCCAACCGAAACTCCTCTCGGTCACCGTCAAGCAGCGAGGGCTGAAGTATCAGGGTGCGATCGAAGTTCAAGGCAATCAGGTCGCGTTCAAGGCGCCCTTTCACCCGGCTGTAAAATAACGCCGAATCCGGATTTGCACCCAGAGCACTCACCAGCAAGAACTGCTTTGTTCCAGTCTTCTTCGCCAGCCGAGCCAAAATCATGGGAATCGAATAATCCACTTGTTCAAAAGCGGCTTTGCTTCCGGCTTTCTTCAGGGTGGTTCCCAAACAGCAAAACACGTCGTCCGCGTGAATCCCGGACATCAGGGCTTCAAGTGAGGCTGGCGAAAAATCGGAAATGATGTTTTCCAGATGGCTGTGCGCAAGCGGCAGCTTGGCACGAGTGACGGCAATCACCTTTGCATAGACACCGGAATCCAGAAGCTGCCGCAGGCACAAGCCACCAACAAGGCCAGTACTCCCAAGCAAAAGTGCAATCCTGGCAGATGGTTCCACAATACGACCCTCCCCAACCTGTTTATATTACCTGCCTACGTTCCCTGACAAAGGCATATTCTCCCGCCACCCAACGGGTTAACAGCGTCCACACCTCTTGGTCGGGATGGTTAAATGCACTTGGCGATGCCTTGAAGTCAGCATCGTAACAAGCGGCAGGATGCTTTGAACGCCAAGGCACTGCATTTGACATGCTGGCCAAACGCCCAAGAAAGGGTTTGCCTGACTTGAGGTGACTCATGTTCTCGATGATCAGACAGGGGATCTCCTGCGCGTTCATGGAAACACACAGCAACTCATTCTGCTTAACAAACCTGTCACTCCCCTGAAGCCACTTCACCGCCGATCGAACAAAACCATAAGGCTCGGATTCGTTACCAAAACCGACCATCGCCGGTGTGACATGCCCGCGACTCATCCAGCGCCATTGCGCCTTGCGGGTAAAAATCGAACCGTTCAGGCGCGCCAAAACATCCGACTGATAGTCCATGATCATGGTAATGCTTTCTGGCTTCACCGGAAGCTTGGCCAGCGACGAGCTTGCAAGCATCATCAAACCACTGACGTCAACACCCACCAATCGTGGCCTCAATTCATTATACCGGGCTATAAACGCCAAAATGGCCGGGAGATCATGATCGACAAAATCCCATACCGTATTGTTGATAGCGTTCGGATTGGACGGCGAAAAGCCGTGCCCGCGCCAGTCCGCGACCCACACATCAAAACCGCTACGGGCAAGTTTTTGCGCGATACCTACGCCATCGCCATAAAAATAGCGATGACTGCCAAAAATGCCATGCCACAACAACACAGGCGGTTTACGCGTAATGGATCCATCCCCAAAAACGTGCAAAAGCCCCAACTCCACACCCGCATCCAGTGTGTTGGCTGGTTGTATCCGGTAGAGATCCTCGTTCAGGCCTCCCAAGCGTTCTGCACCAACCAGCTTTGCAGCCCGCAAGGTACCATTCGCCATAGTCAAACATCCCTGATGATTAGTGGATTAATAGTCGGCCATCAAATGTATTGATGCAAACCTGCCAGCATCAACCTTGATGCTCTGCCAGAAAAAACCAGGTATCCAGAACCGAATCGGGGTTCAGAGACACGCTGTCGATTCCCTGATCCATGAGCCACTTCGCCAGATCCGGGTGATCCGATGGCCCTTGCCCGCAGATGCCCACATACTTTCCTGCCTTCTTGCAAGCCTGAATTGCGCTCGACAGAAGTACGCGAACGGCCTCGTTACGCTCATCAAACAGGTGTGCCACAATGCCTGAATCCCGATCCAGCCCAAGGGTCAACTGGGTCAGATCGTTGGAGCCGATAGAAAAACCATCAAAATGTTCAAGGAACTGGTCAGCCAGCAAGGCGTTGGCTGGCAACTCGCACATCATGATGAGTTTCAGGTCGTTTTCGCCACGTTTGAGGCCATGCTCCGCAAGAAGTTCGGCCACCTGCTTCGCCTCGCCGGGGGTACGGACAAAGGGCACCATAATCTCAACATTGGTAAAGCCCATGACATCGCGCACTTTTCGCAAGGCCCGACATTCCAGCTCAAAGCAGTCGCGGAAGGTCTCGGAAATGTAGCGGCACGCTCCCCGGAATCCAAGCATGGGATTCTCTTCGTCGGGCTCGTAAAGCGTTCCGCCAATCAGGTTAGCATATTCGTTCGACTTGAAATCAGACAGGCGAACAATGACCCGTTTGGGCCAGAATGCCGCCGCGAGCGTCGCAATGCCTTCCACCAGTTTTTCGACATAGAAATCAATCGGTGAGGCATAACCCGAGATGCGTTTCTCCACAATCGTCTGAATGTCTTTAGGCAGAGAATTGAAATTCAACAAGGCCTTCGGATGCACCCCGATCATGCGGTTGATGATGAATTCCAGGCGAGCCAATCCCACTCCGGCATTGGGCAAGGACTGGAAATCAAAGGCCCGATCGGGATTACCGACATTCATCATGATCTTGAAAGGCAATTCGGGCATTGAATCGACGCTGTTTTCACGCAATTCGAACGAAAGCAGACCATCGTAGATAAAACCGGTATCACCCTCTGCACAGGAAACCGTCACCGGCTGGTTATCTCGCAAAATCTCAGTGGCATGCCCGCATCCCACGACAGCCGGAATGCCAAGCTCACGCGCAATAATGGCCGCATGGCAGGTCCGGCCGCCTCTATCTGTCACTATTGCCGATGCCCGCTTCATGATGGGTTCCCAATCGGGATCAGTCATATCGGTTACCAGTACATCGCCTTCATTGACGCGATCCATTTCGGAAATGCTCGTGATCACTTTCACCGGACCTTTGCCGATTTTATGACCAATACTGCGACCTTCAATGAGTACCTTGCCGGTTTCATTCATCAGGTAACGTTCAAGAACCGCCGCCGAAGCCCGACTTTTCACAGTTTCAGGGCGTGCCTGCACTATATAGAGCTTGCCGTCATCGCCATCTTTTGCCCATTCGATATCCATCGGGCGCTGGTAGTGAGCCTCTATAATCATCGCTTGCCGGCTCAGCTCGGATACTTCCTCATCGGAAATCGAGAAACGCCCACGAAGCTCTGGCTCGACTTTCACGGTTTCCACTGAGCGCCCAACCACAGATGCGGCGCCATACACCATCTTGATGGCCTTGCTGCCAAGGTTGCGGCGCAAAATCGCCGGCCTGCCGGCCGACAAACTCTGCTTGTGCACATAGAACTCATCCGGGTTGACGGCGCCCTGCACAACCGTTTCACCCAGACCATAGGATGATGTTATGAAAACCACATCGCGGAATCCGGACTCGGTGTCGAGCGTGAACATCACACCACTGCTGGCGGTTTCGCTGCGCACCATTTTCTGAACCCCGGCTGACAAGGCGATGTGCGCATGCTCAAACCCATGATGTACACGGTAGGATATGGCACGGTCATTAAAAAGTGAGGCAAACACGTCTTTAATGGCATGTTTGACGTTATCGATACCCACGATATTTAAAAAGGTTTCCTGTTGACCGGCAAACGAGGCTTCGGGCAGATCTTCGGCGGTCGCTGAAGAACGCACAGCAACGGCCATGGCACTGTTGCCTGCCTGCAATCGAAGGAAAGCAGACTCGATGGCCGCTTCCAGCTCTGGCGGAAATGGGGCGTTAACGACTTCCTGACGAATCGCCGCACCCACGCGGGCGAGTTCATTGACATCGTTGATATCAAGTGCCGAGAGCCTGTCTGCAATCTTCTGGTTCAAGCCATTGGCCGCGAGGAATTTGCGAAACGCACAGGCCGTCGTTGCGAAGCCTCCGGGCACAGAAACTCCCGCGTGCGATAAATTACTGATCATTTCTCCCAGCGATGCGTTTTTGCCTCCAACGCGCTCCACATCATGCATACCAAGGTCATCAAACCAAAGAATGTAGTCTTCCAAAATAGATCTCCCTTGCTTTTTTCTCTCAGCAGTCAAACAGTTAAAACAATTTTCCAATAATACTGCATGTTGCTAGACTTTACCTCATCAATCAGTGGAAGCCATCAGAAACACCCAACGCTCTGCAGTATAGAGACTTTTCCCGACGCCGGGGTGGTATCGCCATGCAGATCAGATGACGCAAGCATTCAGGACAGTAGCGATGAAACGCACGGTTTTCTTCATTTCTGACGGCACCGGCATCACGGCCGAAGCCCTTGGCCAGAGTTTGTTATCTCAGTTTGGTTCGCTGGAGTTTGACAAGGTGACTCTGCCTTACATCGACTCGGTGGACAAAGCCCATGCCGCCATACTGCGAATCAACCGGGCTGCCGACGAAGATCAGATCAAGCCCATTATCTTCGACACCATTGTCAACTCGGACATTCGGGATGTGATCGGGCAAAGCAAAGGCTTCATGATTGATATTTTCGGCACTTTTCTCGGCCCCCTCGAACAGGAGCTCGGCGCCCGTTCGAGTTACACTGTGGGACATTCGCACTCTATCAAGCACAGCAGCAATTACGAACGCCGTATCGAGGCGGTCAACTACGCCATGGACAATGATGACGGTGCGCGCACACGCCACTATGATCTTGCCGATGTCATTCTCGTGGGCGTGTCTCGTAGCGGCAAGACTCCGACCTGTCTTTATCTGGCACTCCATTACGGCATTCGGGCAGCCAATTACCCGATTACGGAAGAAGACCTGGAGTCACACAAGCTCCCTGCTCCCCTGGTCAAACACAAGTCCAAACTCTTTGGCTTGACCATTCACCCGGAGCGTCTGGCAGTGATTCGTCACGAACGCCGGCCAAACTCCCGCTACGCCTCCATGAAGCAGTGCATCCACGAAGTGGAAACCGTCGAGGAACTCTACCGTCGTGAGAACATTCCCCACATGAACACTACCGACTCTTCGGTAGAAGAAATCGCCACCCGAATCATGGTAAACACAGGTATAGAAAGGCGCAGCAGGAATTAATGCTGCTGCACCCAGAGCGACTGGCAAGGCTGCTTACAGCTCGTAAACAGTCATCCCCAGGCTTCGCAGCTTTTCACGCTGTGACGCCCCGCTGACAACCGCGACGCTTGCCAGTTCCGGTTTGAGATAGCAGGCGGCGACCCGTTTTAGATCCGCTATAGTGACCTTGAGCACCTGCTCGCGAAAACGACGCCGTTGCTGCGCGGTGCGTCCAAAAAGCTCGCTGTGGTAATCGGCTTTGGCTTCTCCAGC
>JBFHRO010000005.1:0-34385 GCA_041591635.1 Oleiphilaceae bacterium
CGCAGTGGAAGCCGGGCCTGAATGCCAAACCCTTGGGGACGGTGGCCGTCGTCGATGGCAGTCGACCGCTCATGGTCGATAACGTACGCGCACGCGACATGATGGATAGCCTGTTAAGCGGCATGATGCCCACCTTTACACAACAAGCCTGGTTTAATGAAGAGGATGTGAGGGTGCGGGTTTCCCCAATTAATTTTCCTGCGCTTTATCCGGATTATCTGAAGTGTGTTGCCGGTTTGTTACCGGTCAATTTTCGCCAGGTGGCGCGCTCGCGCGTGATGTTTGAAGTAGATAAGTCGATTCTCACCAAAGATGATCACCGGGTTCTGAAAAATTTGATTCTTTATGTGAAGGCAGACCCCTCTGTAACGGCGATTTACGTGGACGGGCATACCGATGCCAGTGGGCGCAGGCTGCATAATCGCCGGCTTTCGAAGGAGCGGGCAGAAATTGTTACCCAATACCTTGTGGATCGGGGGATCAAGGAGAGCATGATCACTACAAGGTATCATGGAGAGCGTTACCCGGTGGCGAAAAACAACACCAAGGAAAACAAGGCAAAAAACCGCCGCACCACGATCCGGCTGGAACGTGGCGATTCGCCAAATCCCGATGACGACGATGATGGTTTTGGTGGCACTTGATCTGCCACTGGGAATAGCCCGGCGCAACGAGTAAAATGCCCCTCTTTGAACAAGTCTTAGTGCATCACATCGAATCACTCTTATCGGAGCTTGTCGGGCATGTCGAATATCAAAAAAGTTGTATTGGCGTATTCAGGTGGTTTGGATACCTCCATCATTTTGCGCTGGTTGCAGGATACCTATGGTTGCGAGGTGGTCACCTTTACGGCGGATCTTGGTCAGGGGGAAGAACTGGAGCCCGCCCGTGCCAAGGCTCAGGCCATGGGTGTCAAGGAAATCTATATTGAAGATCTGCGCGAAGAGTTCGTGCGTGATTTCGTATTCCCCATGTTCCGCGCCAATACCATTTATGAAGGCGAATATCTGCTGGGCACCTCTATTGCTCGCCCACTGATTGCCAAACGGCTGGTTGAAATCGCCAACGCCACGGGTGCCGACGCGATATCGCACGGTGCTACCGGCAAGGGCAATGATCAGGTGCGGTTTGAACTGGGGGCCTATGCGCTCAAGCCCGGGGTTAAAGTGATTGCGCCGTGGCGGGAGTGGGATCTGCTTTCCCGTGAAAAGCTCATGGAATATGCAGAAACTCACAATATTCCGGTAGATTTCAAAAAGGCGGGGAAGAAGTCGCCGTACTCCATGGACGCAAATCTGCTGCATATTTCCTATGAAGGCGGCGTGCTGGAAGATCCCTGGGCCGAAGCCGAAGAAGACATGTGGCGTTGGTCAGTGAGCCCCGAGCAGGCACCGGACAAACCGACCTATATCGAGTTGACCTACCGCCAGGGCGACATTGTAGCCATTGATGGAGAAACCCTTCGCCCGCACGAAGTGCTGGCAAAGCTTAACAAGCTCGGTGGTGAGAACGGTGTCGGACGCCTCGACATTGTTGAAAACCGTTATGTAGGCATGAAATCCCGGGGCGCTTATGAGACCCCCGGCGGTACCATTATGATGCGCGCTCACCGGGCCATTGAATCCATTACGCTGGATCGCGAAGTGGCGCATCTGAAAGACTCGCTAATGCCCAAGTACGCGGAGCTGATCTACAACGGTTACTGGTGGAGCCCTGAGCGTCAGATGTTGCAGACCATGATTGATGAATCCCAGCAAGTTGTCAGCGGCGTGGTCAGGGTAAAACTCTACAAGGGCACGGTGACGGTGGTCGGACGCAAATCCGAAAACTCACTGTTTGATGGCAAAATTGCCACATTTGAAGACGATGCCGGTGCCTACAACCAAAAAGATGCCGAAGGGTTCATCAAGCTTAATGCCTTGCGGTTGCGCATTGCTGCTCAGAAAGGGCGCACCTTGAAATAACGGTGGTTGTTGCCTCTTGAAACAAAAAAAGCCCTGAAACTCAGGGCTTTTTTATTTTAACCCCCCTTGTAGTTACAAGGAGGGCGAGGCTAGCTGTCTTACTTTTCTACGATTGCAGTGTTTGAAATGCTAACCGCTGCGCCATCAAATCCAAACAGAATGGCAGTCTGCTTTACCATTTCCAGGAACACGGCACTGCTGTCGCCTTCACGGCTGCCTGCACTGACCGGCGTCCCATGCTGACCTTCAACAAAGCGTGTTACCGCAACCCCTTTTGGACCGGCAGTGGCGCTGGCAGTCTTGGTTGCCTTGAACTGGTCGACCAGCGGCTCGGTACCACCCAGAGGAGCGGGCAGTGATTTGATTGTGAACCCTGTCGAGGTCACCATGCTCAATGGACCATTGTTTGCGCCCCACTTGGTATCAGCACCATTAGGTATGGTGTCCTCCGCCGCTTTTCCGGTCTCGGTGCTGCCGACAATCTCCGTCAGCAGAATGCCGGTGTTTTTATCCGACAGTTTGCTCGCAAAGGTCATGGCATCGCCTGAGTCCAGTAATCCCTGGAACACGCTGAAGTATTTTTCCAGCGAAGATGTACCCTGAACCAGTACCCCGTTAGAGGCAGCGCTCAGTCCTGGCAGAATGGCCGCCGCACCAAAACTGGTATTTGGCGAGTTCTCAAGCAGTTTCATGATGCCGCCACCGGTGTTGAGCAAGGAAGCTGCAACAATCTTGTTCAAAGGCGACTTCATGGCACCGCCGGAAATGGCGCTGATGGTGGCATTTGATGTGGCAACACTGCTGTCGTTATTGACGGCAACATAAGGAATGCCATCAACGCCGCCGAGGGAGTGACCGATAAAGTAAACCTTGCTGACATCAAGATCCGGCACCACGCCGTCACCGTCGATATCCATGGTGGCAAGCGAGGCATTCAGGTTCATCAGATCAACGGCCATCTGGCGCAGATTGTCGCGGCTGTTGGCGAAGTTGGTCATGTTAATGAACAGACTGCCGGATTTACCTACCTCAGCCCCCGAAGTGTAGCTCATGGGGGTCGCGGCCAGGCTGGCGTCTGCGGTAAAGTTAAAGTGGCGCTCCGTCAGTGTGGCTGACGGCGTGCCTATGTTGCCGGTAGGCTTGCTGGTGGGGTGACTGACGCTGGTAAGTCCAGGTACAGTACTGCCGGCAGGGCTTACACCGTGCAGAGGCTGATCAATAGCCACGGTGGCAAAGCAGGGCAGGCCTGATGCCGCCCAGTTTGCCGGATTGCTTGAGCTGTTGGTGTTCACACAGGCAAAGGCCAGTGCATTTGCCATGGGCAGCACGGCGCTGCGGTCAGTGGTAATACCATGCTGATAAATCACCACAGGCCAGCCACCGCTGGGCTTGCTGACGTTAACCGTGCCATAGTTTTGTACTGCCGGTGCAACAGCCAGCAGCGGCACTGTCTTGTCGCTCTGCTTGGCAGGGAAGGGATAGCGGTAGGTGACCATGGAAGAAGGCGGTGTTGTGCCGGCAGCATTTCCCTTGGCGGTGTCAATGGCTGATCCAATAATCTTGTCCGCTTCCCACTTGCTGGTACGGATGTTCGATCCGTCACCCTCGTTCTCAGGCGATTTCAGGTAGTAAGGCAGGGTAATTTCACCCTGTGACACCACTGCCGGTGCGGTAAGTGCCTTGTTGATCGTGCTGGCCGCAGCCATTGAGTAGAATTTGGTAGTCCGGCTCTTGGGCATGGGCAAACCGCTACCCCCTTTGGCCAGAATGCCGCTGTGGAATTGCAGGGCTGCGCCGGCACCTTCCTGGGCAATGGTGTAGCTGTCTTTGTCACCGCTGGCGGTCGAGCCGCTGTTGTGAATGGCGTAGGCGGCCTCTGCCGCGGCAGACTGGAGAATAAAGGCCGCCGTCGCGTCAGATGACAGATCGCTGTACTTGGTGGCAGCACCCGCGGTAATGGCGCCGGCAATGGTGGCGTTATAAAGGGAGTTGGGTGCGCCGCTGCTCAACACCTGACTGGTCAGCAGGGTATTGATGGTCGTGTTAATGGCAACATCGGTGGCAGAAGTCAGGGCACTGTTACTCTTGTTCAGGTTATAGGTACCTGCGACCAGCTTGGAGATAGCATCTTGCCGGTAGCCGATGGCCAGCGACTTCTGAAAGAAAGTACCGGGGGCGGCAATGTGCTTGAGAACCGAATCTGTGCCGCCAGTGGTAAAGGTCATGGTAAAGACGATGTCAGTCTTGGCGGGTGCTTTGAAACTGGTCAAACCTGCGCCGTCATACACTTTTTGCATGAAAGCAAAATAACCGGCCGCCAGCGTTTCCCACTGCAGTACAGCTGCCTGTACCGGTGCAAGTGCTGACGAAGCCACCGGGCCATTGAGGCGCATGTTCTGATACTGGTCTGATGCCGCTACCGGGTCACCGTTGCGATCCTTGATCTTGTTGGTGACTATGATCAGGTACTTGGTTTCAGGATTTAACGGCGTCAGCGGTGATATCCGCAGTACGTTATTGGTGCCGCCATCCAGGCTGATGATTTCCGCCCGGGCAACCGGGGTCGCAAGCTTGGCCAGGGTGGTGGCGTCTTTGAGTGCTGCGGCAGTCTGATAGCTGACCGCCTCCGCAAAGGTAGGCACCTCGACGGCAGTACCGTTTACCTTGGCTTGGCTAAGTGCATCGGTTCCCGGATATCTCAGCGGCAGCAGGAAGACGTTTTGATTCGGATTGGGGATCACAGTGCCGCCGCCGACATCCACATAGCTGGCCGCGTCAAGGGTCTGATTCGGATCAAGTGAGTCAGAAAACGGAATGTCGAATTGTGCCAGCACCGAGTTGCCGTCGAGATAATCGACCCCCACCACCACCGGGTTTGCAAGATCTGCCGCAGTTGCTGTATTGCTGGGCCCTGAATAAGCGCTCATGGTGCCATCGACAGGAATCTGCTTGGCAAACAGAATGTCATTTGGTATGGGAAGGTCACCGGTCGCGGCGTTGAAGCGTGCGTAGGTTTTACCATCTGTCAACGGATTTGTGATTTTGTATTCCGGACTGGCATTTGCTTTGGTTTCACCATCGTCAAGACAGCCTGTCAGTGTGATGGAAGAGGCTATGGCCAGGCTCAATAAGGTTTTTTTATACATAGGTAAGACCTTCTATTACCTTCATCATTTTTGGGGGGGTGAAGTTCGAACACTCTGCCCTTGCGTCTTTTTGCTTGCTCGGGCGAAACACAGAAGCTGTACCACTGCTGATATGGCTTCGGTAACTCTTTGTTTTAATGTATTTAAATGCTCGCACAGGCAGTTTTTAAATGACTGCTCAGTGCATTGGTTTCAGGCTTCTAGATAAACGTAGACGCAGAAAACCTGTTTGTCGAATTATTTTGTTTTCTCAAGGTGTTAACCGGATGCCACGGCTCAGTACTTGTCGGTGGCCCGGGGCCTTGATTGTCGAAAGTTGGTCTGTCGCTTTTCCATAAAGGCCTGGAAGGCTTCTTCTGCCTCGGAAGATGTCAAACGGTCGTAAAAAAGAACGGCTTCCTGACGGATCACGCTTTCGACCATTTTTGCCTGTTGACTTTTGAGCAGTTGCTTGGTCAGACGCAAGGCGCTGGAAGGTTGATCAAGAAGGCGTTCGGCCATGGCTTGTGCCTCGGCGAGCGCTGCCCCGGAAGCGGTGACACGATTGATCAGGCCGGCGGCCATGGCTTCGGTTGCAGAAAAGGGCTCTCCCAGCAATAGCCATTCCGAGGCCTTGGCAGTTCCGACCCGCAGTGGCAACAAATAACTGGTGGCGGCCTCCGGGCACAGGCCAATGTTGACAAAGGGTACCTGGAAGTTCGCATCTTCGGCCGCGACCACCAGATCGCTGTGCAAGAGAAAGGTAACGCCGATGCCGATGGCGTAGCCTTCCACCGCAGCGATCAGCGGTTTGGTAAAGTGGGTCAGCATGTCGAGAAAAGCCGCGATGTTCGAGTTGTCGAAATCATCGGTCGCGGTTTCGAGAATATCCATCAAGTCGTTGCCGGCACAAAAACAGTCGTGGGTGCCGGTCAATATAACGCAGTTGACCTCCGGGTTGCCCTCAGCGGCGGTCAGTGCGTCTGTGAGCTGGGCATACATGGCCGCTGTCAGGGCGTTCTTTTTTCGTGGCCTGTTTATGGCAATCGTCAGGATCTCGTCTTCAATCACTTGCAATATTTCATTGGACATGACGCACCCGCTTCTTCTGGCACAGGGTAAATAGAGCATGCTGTGTAGCCAGTATAGACAAGGACTGTAATCGTTCCTGCAATAAGGTAAGATTGCGCACGCTTTTAGAACGGGGGAGGGCCCGCGGGCCAGCCGTGAATGGGTAGATACAGGGCGCGATCACGGGGATTGCTGCAGACACCGGCAGCTTGTCGGCCCGTGTGGGTTGTGCCTTGGTAAACGCATAACAGAGAGAGACAGCATATGACAGTGATACGCCAGGATGATCTTATCGACAGTGTGGCCGACGCCCTCCAGTTCATTTCTTATTACCACCCTGTAGACTTTATCAAGGCGGTACACGAGGCCTACGAACGCGAAGAATCCCAGGCAGCAAAAGACGCGATGGCGCAGATTCTCATCAATTCGCGCATGTGTGCCGAGGGACATCGCCCGATCTGTCAGGATACCGGCATAGTGACCCTGTTTGTGAAAGTGGGAATGGATGTGCGCTGGGATGCCACCTTGAGCCTGGATGACATGATCAACGAAGGGGTCCGGCGCGCCTACCTGCAGCCAGACAACGTGCTGCGGGCGTCGATTCTTGCCGATCCGGCCGGGGCGCGAAAAAATACCAAAGACAACACCCCTGCCGTGATTCACTACGAAATCGTGCCCGGCAATACGGTCGATGTACAGATTGCTGCCAAGGGTGGCGGATCTGAAAACAAGTCCAAGATGGCCATGCTCAATCCCAGTGACAGCATTGTGGATTGGGTCATCAAAACAGTGCCGACCATGGGGGCAGGTTGGTGCCCACCGGGGATGCTTGGCATTGGCATTGGTGGCACCGCCGAGAAAGCCGCGCTGCTGGCGAAAAAGTCTTTGATGGAGCCCGTTGATATCCATGAACTCAGAGCGCGCGGACCACAAAACCGCATTGATGAACTGCGTCTGGAGCTGATGGAAAAGGTCAATGCCCTGGGCATTGGTGCTCAGGGACTGGGGGGGCTTACCACTGTGCTGGATGTCAAGATACTGGATTATCCCACTCATGCCGCCTCGCTGCCGGTGGTCATGATTCCCAACTGCGCGGCGACCCGCCATGCGCATTTTGTGCTTGACGGTAGCGGGCCGTCCCTGCAAACACCCCCAAGTCTTGATGAGTACCCCCAGATTACCATGGAGCTTGGTGATTCGGTGCGCCGGGTTGATCTCGACACAATTACGCCAGCAGATGTGCGCGACTGGAAACCGGGGGAAACCGTTCTTCTGTCGGGCAAAATGCTTACCGGGCGCGATGCGGCACACAAGAAAATGACTGACATGCTTGCCCGGGGCGAATCACTGCCGGTGGATCTCAAGGGACGCTTCATTTATTACGTCGGGCCGGTCGACCCGGTGCGGGACGAGGTTGTTGGCCCCGCCGGCCCCACCACCTCGACGCGCATGGATAAATTTACCCGCACCATGCTGGAAAAAACCGGCTTGCTGGGCATGATCGGCAAATCCGAGCGCGGGCCCGCGGCGATTGAAGCGATCAAGGAGTTTGGCGCCGTGTATCTGATGGCGGTGGGCGGTGCAGCCTACCTGGTTTCGAAAGCCGTTAAGGGCGCGAAGGTGCTGGCGTTTCCTGAGCTGGGCATGGAGGCGATTTACGAATTTGATGTCAAGGATATGCCGGTGACGGTCGCTGTGGATGTCAACGGCGTATCGGTACACGACACAGGGCCGAAAGAATGGCAGGCCCGGATAATCGCCAGCAAGTCAGTCGGCCAGTAATCTGTTACGCGAGAAAAGGGAATGCCCATGGAGAGAACTTACCGCCTGGTTATATCTTGCCCTGATCGTACCGGCATCGTGGCCAAGGTGAGCGGTTTTCTGGCCACTTATAACGGCTGGATTACCGAGGCGAGTCACCATGCCGATCAGAAAGCCGGCTGGTTTTTCATGCGCAATGAAATCAAGGCCGAGTCGATGTCGCTGGATCTCAATGCCTTTCGAATCGCCTTTGAGCCCATTGCGCGCGAGTTCTCGATGCGCTGGAAGGTAACCGATTCGGCCGTGCGCAAGCGCGTGGTGCTAATGGCCTCAAAAGAGTCGCACTGCCTGGCCGATTTGCTGCATCGCTGGCAGAGCAAGGAGCTGGATGCCGATATTGCTGCGGTGATCGCCAATCACGATGATCTGCGGCGCATGGTGGAATGGCATGAAATTCCGTACCACTGCGTGCCGGTGACCCGGGAAAACAAACCGGAGGCGTTTGCCGAAACCGCCTGGCTGATTGATAACTACGAGGCCGATGTGGTGGTGCTTGCCCGTTACATGCAAATACTCCCGCAAGACATCTGTCAGCGTTATTCCGGTCGCATCATCAATATCCATCACAGCTTTCTGCCATCCTTTGCCGGTGCGCGGCCCTATCATCAAGCCTATGATCGGGGTGTGAAGCTGATCGGGGCAACCTGTCACTATGTGACGGAAGATCTCGATGAAGGCCCCATTATTGACCAGGATGTCGCCAGGGTCAGTCACAGCAACTCCATCGAAGACATGGTGCGGCTAGGCAAGGACGTAGAAAAGAACGTGCTGGCGAGAGGGCTTCGCTGTCATCTTGAAGACCGGGTCATCATTCACGAGAACAAAACCGTCGTGTTCGGCTGATCCGGTTGTTTCGCAAGGCCAGCCGGCCGGCTTTTTGTGGTCGGCTTGGTGTCTCGGCAGTTATTCCTGAAAGGCAACCTGGTTACGACCGCCGAGTTTGGCCTCGTAAAGCTGGCGGTCGGCTTCGTTCATCAGATCGTCCAGGGAATAATGATTGCCGGACGCAATGCCGATGGAGACCGTCAGCGTGAGCGTGTCCGCTGCCAGCATGATGATGTAGTCTTCGACCAGAGCGCGAAAATTTTCGAGCAAAATCACTACCTTGTTTTGCTCCAGGCCGCAAATCATGACGCAGAACTCTTCACCGCCGGTGCGGGCGTAAACAAAGCGGTCAAACGACTGGCGAATGAGGTCAGCCAATTGCCGCAGCGCTGTGTCACCCACCTCGTGTCCACGAGAGTCATTGATTTTCTTGAAGTTATCCACGTCGAAAAGGGCTACCGAAACGGGAACATTTTTTTGGCGCGCGGTTTCCAGTGTTTCGGTTGCACGCTCGTAAAAATAGCGTCGATTGGGGAGATCCGTAAGATAGTCATGGTTGGCGGCATAACGTATTTGTTCAACCTGCTCCATGGTTTCGATGTTTTGCAGAATGCGGCAATGGAACTCCTCGTGACTGAAAGGCTTGGCCAAAAAGTCATTGGCGCCGTTTTTGATGAATTTGGCTGACAGGCTTCCGCTGCCATGGGCAGACAGACCCACGATGATCAGGGAGTTTTTGTCGACTTCCTTGCGAATCTGTTTGACCAGATCGAAGCCGTTCATAACCGGCATGTTGTAATCCGTGATCAACAGGCGGATGTCGTTATTCTGATGAATCAGCTCAAGCGCCTGCTGGCCGTTTTCGGCTTCCATCACCTGATAAAGGTGGGTCGCCAGCATGCGTCTTATGTATTGTCGCGAGGTTGCCGAGTCGTCAGCGACCAACACCTTGATTTGCTTGTTTCGATCTAACCGGTGAATCAGGCGAATGACGTATTCATACGAGAAGCGACTCTCCTTTACCACATAGTCAACGATCGGCTTGCTGAGCATTTGATCTTGCGTGTGCTCATCAAAGCTGCCGGTGAGTACGATCGTTGGTAATCCGTGATCGAGCGCGTAATCCACAATTTCACCGTTAGGTGCATCGGGAAGATTCAGGTCAACCACAGCCGCGAGGTATCTCTGTGCCGGGGGTTTGTTGTCTTTGTCTGTCGTCTCAAGAATGTCCCGAGCTTGGGCAAATGACAGTGCGTGATCAAAAACGAGCTGTTCCTCGTTTTTGATCAGATGGCGCATGATTTTGGCGACCAAGGGGCTGTCTTCAACAAGGAGAAAGCGATTCATCAGTAATGAGTGTCCCGGTTACAAGGCGTCGAAGGAGTGACGGTGGTTTAGTGGGTTCTAGGAGAGCTTAGACCAAAAACGGTCACAGGTACCCGGCTCCCGTGCTTTTGTCGGCTAAGTGTTAGGTTTTCCAGTCGCTATAAGGTAAAATCCTCCCATTTTATCGCGGTACTTTCTTCAAAATCCGGCGTGTCTGATAAACGGTTGCCAAGCAGGCATGGTTTGCTGTGAAGATCGTTTTTCGCAAGCACGCGTAATGCATGGAAACAAAAATATAATAAGGTTGATCAATGGGTGAGTTAGCCAAAGAAATACTACCAGTCAATATCGAAGATGAACTGAAGCAGTCCTATCTTGATTATGCCATGAGTGTCATCGTCGGGCGTGCGTTGCCAGATGTCAGGGATGGTTTGAAACCTGTCCACCGGCGCGTGCTGTTTGCGATGAGTGAGTTGGGTAACGACTGGAACAAGGCCTACAAAAAGTCGGCGCGTATTGTTGGTGATGTTATCGGTAAATATCACCCCCATGGTGATTCCGCTGTTTATGACACCATAGTGCGGATGGCGCAGCCGTTCTCACTGCGGTATCCGCTCATTGATGGCCAGGGCAACTTTGGCTCTATCGATGGCGACAGTGCTGCCGCCATGCGATACACCGAAATTCGCATGAAGAAAATTGCCCATTCGCTGCTGGCCGATCTTGACAAGGAAACGGTGGACTTCGTTCCTAACTACGACGGCACCGAGCAGATTCCGGCGGTACTTCCGACGCGGGTTCCCAACTTGCTAGTCAATGGCTCTGCCGGGATTGCGGTGGGCATGGCAACCAACATTCCGCCTCATAATCTCGGCGAGATCGTCAACGGCTGTCTCGCATTAATGGATGATGAATCCTTGTCGGTGGACGATCTCATGGCCTACATCCCCGGGCCGGATTTTCCCACGGCAGCCATTATCAATGGCCGGGCAGGCATTGTTGAAGCCTACCGCACCGGTCGCGGGCGCATTTACACCCGCTCGCGCTACGAAGTCGAAACCGACGAGAGAACCGGTAAACACGCCATTATCGTGACCGAGATTCCCTATCAGGTGAACAAAGCCAGAGTGATCGAAAAGATCGCCGAACTGGTGAAAGAAAAGAAGATCGAGGGCATTACCGAACTGCGTGATGAATCCAGCAAGGAAGGCATGCGCATCGTAATCGAATTGCGTCGTGGCGAAATGCCCGAAGTCATCATGAACAACCTCTATGCGCAAACCCAGCTGGAATGCGTTTTCGGTATCAACATGGTGGCGCTCGTCGATGGCGAGCCCCGTATATTGAACCTTAAAGAGGTGCTGGAAGCCTTTATCCGCCACCGCCGGGAAGTGGTTACCCGTCGTACTGTGTATGAGTTGCGCAAGGCGCGGGAACGCGGACACATACTTGAGGGGCTGGTGGTGGCGCTGGCCAACATTGATCCCATTATCGAGCTGATCAAGGCATCGCCCAGTGCCACCGAGGCGAAAGAACGCCTGCTGGCGCAAGCTTGGGAGCCGGGCATGATAACGGCCATGCTGGCTGCTGCCGGCGAGACCGCCTGTCGTCCCGACGACCTGGAGCCGCATTTCGGATTGCAGGAGCAGGGCTATTATTTGTCACCCGTTCAGGCGCAGGAAATTCTTAACATGCGCCTGCACCGGCTGACGGCCCTTGAAACCGAAAAACTGATGGACGAGTACAAAGAAATCCTCGCCCGAATTGTTGAGCTGCTCGCTATTCTCAGTGATCCCGAAAGGCTGATGGCAGTCATTCGGGAAGAGCTGGAACAGGTCAAGGAAGAGTTTGGTGACGAGCGGCGAACCGAGATCATGACGTCGCGCCAGGATCTGACGGTCGCCGATCTGATCACCGAAGAAGAGCTGGTCGTAACCATATCCCATTCAGGCTATGCCAAAACCCAGCCGGTGGGGGCCTACCAGGCGCAGCGCCGGGGCGGGCGAGGCAAGTCGGCGGCATCAATCAAGGACGAGGATTTTATCGAAACCCTGCTGGTGGCCAATTCCCACGACACCATTCTCTGTTTCAGCAATAAGGGCAAGGTCTATTGGTTGCGGGTGTTCGAAATCCCCCAGGCAAGCCGGGCGTCGAAGGGGCGGCCGATGGTCAATATCCTGCCGCTGGATGAAAACGAACGCATTACGGTCTTCTTGCCGGTGGCGGAATTCAAAGAAGATCATTTCGTCTTCATGGTCACCGGCAACGGTACCGTGAAGAAGGTGACGCTCGAAAGCTTTGCGCGGCCCCGTTCAACCGGTCTGATTGCGGTAGATCTCGATGAGGGCGATGCTCTGATTGGCGCCACTATTACCGATGGCAGCAAAGACATCATGCTGGTCAGCAGTTCGGGCAAGGCAGTGCGCTTTCACGAAGAAGCGGTTCGCCCCATGGGCCGACAAGCGCGCGGGGTGCGAGGCATCCGGATGGCAAACGAGCATCAGGTGGTTTCTCTCATTGTGCCTCAGGCCGACGATGTACTCCTTTTTGCCAGCGAAAACGGCTATGGCAAACGCACAAAAGCCGAGGAATTCCCCGTTTACAGCCGTGGCAGCCAGGGTGTTATCGCCATGCAGTGCTCGGAGCGAAATGGCGGCCTGGTGGCCGCGCTGCGCATTGAAGACGGCGACGAGATGATGCTGATCACCGACAAGGGAACCCTGGTGCGGACCCGCACCGATGAGGTATCCATCCTTGGGCGAAATACCCAGGGGGTTCGCCTGATCAAACTGACGCAGGAGGATGAGCGTCTGGTAGGCGTAGGTCGAATTCAGGAACCTGAGTCGGACGAGATGTTTGAAGGCGAGGACAATGGCAACGGTGAGAGTGCAGGTGCCGATACGGTAACGGATGAGTGATACGCCTGTCGGCACAATCGCGTAAAGTGATCCGATGGATAGGCAACGATTGTTTTAAAACCGGATGTAGGGTCTTTGACTATGGCAAGAGTTTTTAATTTTTGCGCCGGTCCTGCGGCGCTTCCGCTGGAAGTTTTGCAGCAGGCACAGGCAGAGCTGGTGGATTGGGCCGGAAAAGGCCTGTCGATCATGGAAATGAGCCATCGCAGTGATGAGTTTGTGCAGGTAGCGGAAGCAGCAGAGCGTGATTTCCGCGATTTGCTCGGCGTTAGCGACGATTATGCCGTGCTCTTCGTGCAGGGAGGCGCTACCGGACAGTTCTCTGCCGTGCCGCTGAATCTTCTTGGATCAGCGAAAAGTGCCGACTACATCAATACCGGCATCTGGTCCAAAAAGGCTATTGCCGAAGCCAAAAGGTATGGGCAGGTGAACATTGTCGCTTCGACCGAAGCCGAAGGCTTTAAACGCGTGCCTTTGCCGGCGGAGTTAAGGCTCTCGGCTGAGGCTGCCTATGTTCACTATACGCCCAATGAAACCATTGGCGGGCTGGAGTTTCACTGGATTCCGGAGACGGGAAACACGCCCTTGGTGGCCGATATGTCGTCGTCAATTTTGTCACGGCCCCTTGATGTCAATAAATTCGGTGTGATTTATGCCGGCGCGCAAAAGAATATCGGTCCGGCCGGCGTGTGCGTTGTGATTGTGCGCAAGGACTTGCTCGGTCGAGCGCGTGCCGAAACGCCAGTGAGCATGGACTATAAAGTCGCCTCAGACAACGGATCCATGTACAACACCCCGCCGACTTACGCCTGGTATCTGTCGGGGCTGGTATTTAAATGGCTCAAGAACCTGGGGGGGCTTGAAGCCATGGAGGCAATCAACCGCCGCAAAGCCGACAGACTTTATGCGGCCATTGATGCCAGCGATTTCTACCATAATCCCATTTCCCGGGAGAGTCGTTCCTGGATGAATGTTCCCTTTACCCTGGCAGACGATCGGCTTAACGACCTGTTTCTGCGCGAGGCGCAGGAGCGAGGTTTGGTGAATCTTCAGGGACATCGTTCCGTAGGGGGGATGCGTGCCAGTATCTACAATGCGGTACCGGAGGAAGGTGTCATAGCGCTGACCGATTTTATGGCGGAGTTCGAGAAAAACCGTGCCTGATAACAGGGGTGATCAGTGCGTTGGCCTGGTCGCGCGGTTGACAGCAAGGCAAACTTAAGGCGTCAAGATTAATGGTGAGCTGTGTAAATGAACAATAATGAAGCGGCAGCACTTGGGAAAATACGCGACCAGATTGATGCAATCGACGCGCAAATTCAGGTCTTGCTCAACGAACGGGCCAGATGCGCCCAGCAAGTGGCCGAAATCAAGCTGACGGCAAATCCGGGCCTTGAGCCCGTATTCTATCGACCCGAGCGCGAAGCTCAGGTGTTAAGGCGCGTTATGGAGCGCAACCAGGGGCCCCTTGGCAATGAAGAGGTCGGCAGACTCTTTCGTGAAATCATGTCGGCGTGCCTTGCCCTCGAAAAGCCCATGCATATTGCCTTTTTGGGGCCTGCGGGAACCTTTACCCAGGCGGCGGCGCTGAAGCATTTTGGCCACTCGGTTGTCAGTGTGCCAATGGCGACCATTGATGAGGTTTTTCGTGAGGTAGAAGCGGGGGCCGCCCACTACGGCGTGGTTCCGGTGGAAAACTCGACGGAAGGCATGATCAATCACACCCTGGATATGTTTCGGGTTTCGTCATTGAAAATATGCGGCGAGGTCAAGCTGCGCATTCACCAGCACTTGCTGACGACGACCGAAACCGACATTGCGAAAATCGAAAAGATATACTCCCACCAGCAGTCCCTTGCCCAGTGCCGTCAGTGGCTGGATGCCCATTGGAGCAAAGTGGAGCGTGTGGCGGTGAGCAGCAATGCGGAGGCGGCGCGCCGAGTGAAGGCCGAGGCCAATGCCGCCGCGATTGCCGGTGATATGGCCGCCGAACTTTATGGTCTCAAAAAAATCGCCCAGAACATCGAAGACCGACCCGACAACACCACGAGATTTTTGATTATCGGACGAGACTCAGTACCACCGAGTGGCGACGATAAAACCACCATTCTCGTTTCAATGCGCAATAAACCCGGCGCCCTGTACCATTTGCTGGAACCCTTTCATCGCAAAGGCATCAGTCTGACGCGCATTGAAACCCGGCCTTCATCATCGGGAACCTGGTCGTACGTGTTTTTCATTGATTTTGAGGGGCACGCACAGCAAGTCGATGTGCAGGAAGTGATGGAGGCCGTTGCGAAAGAGTCGGCCGAGTTGAAGCATTTAGGATCTTATCCGGTAGGGGTGCTATGAGTTGCGATTATTTTGCGTTGGCGACCACAGGGGTGCAGGGCTTGCAGCCTTATATTCCTGGCAAGCCTGTCGAGGAACTGCAGCGTGAGCTGGGCCTTGCCGATATTGTAAAGCTTGCCAGCAATGAAAACCCGCTCGGTCCGAGCGAGGTTGCGCTGGAAGCCGTGCGTCGGGGATTGTCACAAACCTGCCGCTATCCGGATGGTAACGGTTACATACTTAAAGCGGCATTGGCAACACGGCTGGGTGTGGATCTTAATCAGTTGACGTTGGGTAATGGCTCCAATGATGTGCTGGATTTGATTGCGAGAGCCTTCGCCGATCATCAGGCCGAGGTGATGTTTTCCCAGTATGCATTTGCCGTATATCCGATCGCGACACAGGCCGTTGGCGCCAAGGCTGTAGTGGTACCAGCCAGGAACTGGGGGCATGATCTCGATGCCATGGTGCGTGCAGTGACGCCGGCAACAAGAATTATCTTTATTGCCAACCCCAATAATCCGACCGGCACCTGGCTGGATCGGGAAGCCATTACCGCATTCCTTGAGCAGATTCCCGCCAATGTCATTGTGGTTCTGGATGAGGCCTATGGCGAATACATTGATTTACCCGAGTTTCCTGATGGCGTGGGCTTTATCGCGAAATACCCGAACCTGGTGGTCACTCGAACCTTTTCCAAGGCCTATGGTTTGGCAGCATTGAGGGTGGGGTATGCTGTTTCCCATCCACAGGTGGCAGACATTCTTAATCGGGTGCGCCAGCCATTCAATGTCAATCAGCCGGCGTTGCTGGCAGCAGCAGCCGTGCTGGGCGATACCGACTATCTTGCGCGTTCGAAAAGAGTCAATGCCGATGGAATGAATCAGCTCGAAACCGGCCTTCGGGAGATGGGGTATGAATATATCCCATCGGTTGGCAACTTTCTGTGCGTCAATGTGAAGATGGCGGGCAAAAGCCTGTACGAGGCTTTGCTGCGTAAAGGGGTGATAGTGCGACCGGTAGCAAATTACGCCATGCCCAATCATTTACGAGTTTCTATCGGTCTGGCTCATGAAAACCAGCGGTTTTTGTGTGCCTTGAGTGAGATACGCGAACAAATGGCCAGCACACAGCGAGATTGAAACCAGCATGAACGTAGCGGTCATTGGGCTTGGATTGATTGGCGGCTCACTCGCCAAGGCCATTCGGACGAACCGTCTGGCAACCTCTGTGGTGGGTTTCGATGCGCGGACAGCCGATCTGCAGACAGGACTGGCCAACGGGGTGATAGACATTGCCGCCACCAGTGCCGTGGCAGCCGTTCAGGGGGCCGATCTTGTGTTTCTTGCGGTGCCTGTTCGGGCGGCTGAAGCGGTGTTGCGAGAAATAGCCGGCGCGCTTTCATCCCGGTGTATTGTCAGCGATGTGGGCAGCGTGAAAGGGAGTTTTGTTGCGGCGGTAAAAGCGGTTTTCGGCACTGTGCCGGCGACCCTGGTTCCCGGCCACCCCATTGCAGGCTCAGAAAAAAGTGGTGTGGCTGCCGCCGATGAACGCCTGTTTGTTAATCACAAGGTGATTCTGACGCCGCTTCCCGAAACTGCGCCTGAAGCCGTTGCCTGCGTCAAGCGAATCTGGGAGGGATGTGGCGCCAAAGTGCTCGAAATGGATGTGGTTCACCACGATGAAGTGTTGGCCGCAACCAGCCATTTACCACACCTGATTGCGTTTTCGCTGGTTGATACACTGGCTGGTGAAGAGGAAAGTCGTGAAATATTTCGCTATGCGGCTGGCGGTTTTCGGGACTTTACCCGAATCGCCTCCAGTGACCCTTTAATGTGGCGCGACATATTTCTTGCAAACAAAGAGGCAACTTTAAAAGCGCTGGAGCACTTCACTCGCGATCTTGCGAGGTTAAAAACTGCGATTGAAAACGCCGATAGTACGACCTTGCTGGGTGTTTTCACCCGGGCCAAGGTTGCACGGGACCACTTTACGAAAATTCTTTCTGGACAGGCATATACTCAGACCATGACGACCAATTCAGTAACATTCAAGGCATTGCCAGGCGGCGAAGTGCGGGGAGATATCCGCGTCCCCGGCGACAAATCCATTTCCCATCGCTCCATCATGCTCGGAGCCTTGGCTGACGGCATCACAGAAGTTGAAGGGTTCCTCGAAGGAGAAGACAGCCTCGCCACACTCCAGGCATTTCGCGATATGGGGGTTGTGATTGAGGGGCCCAATCGCGGGCGTGTAAGAATATACGGTGCCGGAATGAACGGGCTGAAGGCCCCCGCCGCACCGCTTTATCTGGGGAATTCCGGTACGGCGATGCGATTGTTCGCCGGTATTTTGGCCGGTCAGTCGTTTGATACCGTGTTGACAGGCGATGAATCCCTTACCAAACGCCCCATGGGGCGGGTTGCCGATCCGTTACGCAAAATGGGGGCTGCCATTGAAACGGCAGAAGCTGGTCGCCCACCGCTGAAGATCAAAGGGGGGCAATCGCTTCGTGGAATACATTACGATATGCCCATGGCAAGCGCCCAGGTGAAATCCTGCCTGCTGCTGGCAGGCCTCTATGCCAGCGGTGAAACCTCTGTCACGGAACCGGCGCCCACCCGAGATCATACCGAGCGGATGTTGCGCGGATTTGGCTACGCAGTTCGTTGTAGTGGAGCAACGGCTGCCGTGGAAGGTGGCGGGAGATTGTCTTCTACCCGAATAGATGTGCCGGCCGATATTTCCTCTGCTGCCTTTTTTCTGGTGGCTGCGTCCATCACGCCGGGTGCAGATTTGACGTTGCGGCACGTGGGTGTGAACCCGACCCGTATCGGAGTGATCAATATACTGCGAGCCATGGGAGGAGATATTGAGGTTCTCAATGAGCGTCTCGTGGGTGGCGAGCCTGTGGCCGATCTGAGAGTACGCCATGCACCTCTTAAAGGGATAGATATTCCTGAAGATCAGGTGCCTCTGGCCATAGATGAATTCCCTGTACTTTTTGTCGCGGCTGTCTGCGCTGAGGGCGAAACTCGCCTTCGTGGCGCCGAAGAGTTGAGGGTGAAAGAGAGCGATCGGATTCAGGTAATGGCCGATGGCTTGGTAAATGTTGGCGTTCAGACAGAAGTGTTGCCTGATGGCATTGTGATTCGCGGTTCAACAATCCAGGGTGGGGTCATCGATAGTCACGGAGATCACCGTATTGCCATGGCCTTTAGTGTTGCCGCGCTGCGTGCCCAGGGCGAAATCACAATCAAGGATTGTGCGAATGTGGCGACCTCCTTTCCCAACTTTGTTGAGCTTGCCCAGGAAGTGGGAATGAAGCTTCGGATTGAAACAGCCTGATGGGGAGGCATGGTGATGAGCGGACAAGGTGAGAATACGGATATTCCGGTGATTACCATTGATGGCCCAAGCGGTGTGGGCAAGGGCACTATTTGTCAGTTGCTGGCAAGGCAGCTTGGGTGGCACCTGCTTGACAGCGGTGCACTGTATCGCCTTACCGCTTTGGCCGCCCAGCAGGCTCAGGTTGCACTGGACGACGAGGAGGCACTCGCGTTGCTGGCTGGCAGTCTCGATGTTGCGTTTGAGCCCTCCTGCGCAGGCGAGCCGGTCAGGGTACTGTTGGCTGGTTGTGATGTGACAGCGGAGCTGCGAACCGAAGTGGCGGGCAATAACGCTTCCTTGATTGCGCCTTTGTCCAAAGTGAGGGCTGCACTCTTGCAGCGACAGCGGGATTTTGCTCAATGGCCGGGCCTGGTGGCTGATGGGCGTGATATGGGTACCGTGGTGTTCCCCTCAGCCAGAACAAAAATCTTCATGACTGCCAGCGCCCAGGAGCGCGCGCAGCGGCGCCATAAGCAGTTGCTGGCAAAAGGTTTGGATGTTAAAATCGGCGATCTTTTGCAGGAAATACAAGTGCGCGACGAGCGAGACATGAATCGCCCGGAAGCGCCCTTGAGACCCGCTGACGATGCGGTTGTTATTGATACGACCGGGCTGGATATTGAGCAAGTACTGGAGTGCGTGCTCATCGCGGCTGATCGGGAGTGATAGATTTGCGGCCCTGCCACACTGTGGCTTTGGTGTGCGTCACTTTCTGGCCAGATTGTTTTTTGTAAACGCCCTTGTATGTATCCGATTTTGAGATTGGGGCCGGAAACTTGTTGAATTCGACCTGAAAGTTTCCGGTGTTGTTGAATTGACCACGTGGGTCGAAGGCGTGGGAATACTGGTTGATCACATAGGAAAGAAAATGAGCGAGAGTTTTGCGGAACTTTTTGAAGAAAGCTTAAAAGAACTGGATATGCAACCTGGCGCCATCGTGCGCGGTGTAGTGGTTGCCATTGATCACGACTGGGTAACTGTTAACGCCGGACTTAAGTCCGAGGGCGTGATTCCCCTGTCACAGTTCCTGAATGATAACGGCGTGCTCGAGCTGAATGTTGGCGATGAAGTTGATGTAGCGCTGGATGCCGTTGAAGATGGTTTTGGCGAAACTCGTTTGTCTCGTGAAAAAGCCAAGCGTGCTGAAGCTTGGAAAGATCTTGAAAAGGCTTTTGAAAAAGAAGAAGCCGTCAAGGGTGTTATAAACGGCAAGGTCAAAGGCGGCTTTACCGTAGAATTGAAAGGTATTCGTGCGTTCCTGCCTGGCTCTCTGGTAGATGTGCGTCCGGTACGGGATACCGCCCATCTCGAAGGCAAAGAGCTTGAGTTCAAGGTAATCAAGCTTGACCAGAAGCGTAATAATGTCGTGGTATCACGTCGCTCCGTTCTGGAAGCTGAAAATAGTGCTGAGCGCGATGCATTGCTGGCAGCGCTTGGCGAAGGTATGGAAGTCAAGGGTATCGTTAAGAACCTGACCGACTATGGCGCCTTCGTTGATCTGGGCGGCGTCGATGGTCTGCTCCATATCACCGACATGGCGTGGAAGCGTATCAAGCACCCAAGTGAAATTGTGGGTGTAGGTGATGAAATCACCGTTAAGGTATTGAAGTTTGATCGTGAGCGCAATCGTGTTTCTCTGGGTCTTAAGCAACTGGGCGAAGATCCGTGGGTAGCCATCAAGGCTCGTTACCCTGAAAACACACGGGTAACTGCACGCGTAACCAATCTCACTGATTATGGCTGTTTTGCCGAGCTGGAAGAGGGTGTAGAAGGTTTGGTGCATGTCTCTGAAATGGACTGGACCAACAAGAATATTCACCCCTCCAAGGTAGTACAGGTGGGTGATGAGGTTGAAGTGATGGTTCTGGATATCGACGAAGAGCGTCGCCGGATCTCTCTGGGTATCAAACAGTGTCACTCCAATCCCTGGGAAGACTTCTCTGGCCGCTTCAACAAGGGCGACAAGATCTCTGGAAAGATCAAGTCAATCACTGATTTCGGAATCTTTATTGGTCTGGATGGCGGTATCGACGGCTTGGTGCATCTGTCTGATATTTCCTGGAATGAGCCTGGGGAGGAGGCGGTTCGTCGCTACAAGAAGGGTGACGATCTTGAGACGGTAATCCTGTCTGTTGACCCTGAGCGTGAGCGTATATCGCTGGGTATCAAGCAACTCGAAAGTGATCCTTTTGCTGAGTTTGTGCAGGCGAATGACAAGGGAACCATCGTGCGTGGTGTTGTCAAGGATGTTGATCCCAAGCAGGCAACCGTTACCTTGTGCGAAGGTGTGGAAGCCACACTGAAAGCCTCCGAGTTTAGTCGTGACAAAATCGAGGATGCTCGCAATGTGATTAATATTGGTGATGAAGTTGAAGCCAAGATTATCAGCATTGACCGGAAAAACCGGACGATCAGTTTGTCAGTGAAGTCGAAGGATATTGATGACGAGAAACAGGCGATTCGTGATGTTCGTGAAAAGCAGGTGGAGTCATCAGGTCCTACCACAATTGGTGATTTGATTAAAGAGCAGATGGCCAATCGCGACTGATCCTGACAGGTTGTTCGGATTAAGAAAAACGGGCTAATTGCCCGTTTTTTTTGTATTTTTTTTCGGTTGAACTAAACTAGGGGGTAATAAGAAAAAAGGGATTATCCATGACAAAATCTGAATTAATCGAGATAATTGCAAGCAAACAACCCCAGCTCTCGGTTAAAGATGTTGAGCTGGCAGTCAAAACGATTCTTGATCATATGTCCAATGCCTTGGCCCAGGGCAATCGAATCGAAATTCGAGGTTTTGGCAGCTTTTCGCTGCATTTTCGCCTGCCTCGGGTGGGAAGAAATCCCAAAACAGGGGATACAGTAGAGTTGGATGCCAAGAATGTTCCGCATTTCAAGCCTGGAAAGGAACTGCGTGATCAGGTAAATAACGGCCTTAAGAAAGGCTACTAGCAAACCATCTGTTGCAATGTCGATCGGGTTGCTGGTGAGGTCTGGTTGTTTACCCGATTCGATTGAAATCAGACCTGATTGTTTGCATTGAATTTCTCAGGAGTGAATCACGATCTCCTTAGTACGGCTAGAGGTTTTCTTTAGATCTCTAGGTCGCGATTATGGTATGGTTTGTTGCGATTGATGTGAGGGGAGATGGCTTGTGGTTTGGATTGTTCGTTTAGCAGCGCTACTGTTATTCGTTTTTGTGTTTACCTTTGGTGTATTGTTCTGCGTAAGAAATGCTCAACCATTGTCACTGGATTTTGTAGTCGCCAAGACGCCTGAAATTGGTTCAGGTTTGTTGGTGTTGGGTACATTTTTGTTTGGAGGTTTGTGTGGCCTTGTTATGTCAAGTGCCGCAACCCTGCGCGCAAAATTCAGGGTGGCTGTCTCGGGTCGAAGGTTGCTGAGAACAGAGGCCGAGCTTGCACGCCTGAAAAACCACACAACATCCGAAATCTGATGTTCTGAGGGTGCCTTCCCGGCGGGAACCTTTATGGTGGAAGTTGCGTTGCAGTGGTTTGTTGTTTTCTGTGCCATTGCTATTGGCTGGGGGCTTGGGGTTTGGCAGGGAAGGCATAAAGGGAGAACGTTAGGCGCTGTCAATCGGGCCTCCCTGGAAGAAAAAATGAAGCTGTTTCTCAGCTCCTATTCTGATGAATCCCTCGAAAAGTTCACCCAATCGCTAGTCATAAAAAAGGACACCTTGGCTTTACATTTGTCGGTGGCCTCCCACTTCAGAAAGAAAGGTGAGGTTGATCGCTCGCTGCAAATACACCAACACCTGCTTGCAGACCCCGCAATAGCTGATGAATTGATCGAAGAGGTAACCTACGAACTTGCGAAAGATTATATGGCCGCGGGGTTGCTGGATCGTGCTGAGTCTTTGTTGGTGAAGTTGCAGCAATCCAAACACTTTTGCAACAAGGCCCTGCGTAAGCTGCTTGAAATCTATACGCAAGAGAAAGAGTGGCAAAGTGCCCTTGAGATTGCCAACAAACTCAGTCAGAACAAAGAGTCCATGCAGGATCAGCGCGCTCATTTTTATTGCGAACTTGCCGCCCAATCCATCAACAGAGGCGATCTTTTTGACGCCGGCCGGCTGTATCGTGCAGCACTTGATTCTGATCGAAATTCGATACGTGCTTACATTGAGTACGCTGATTTGCTTATCAAACAAGAAGGGCATAAGGAGGCCGTTGTGTTGCTTCGTCGTGCTGTCGAGGTCGCGCCTGACTTTATGTGTGAATTGATGTCACGACTTCTGCTCTGCGCACAAGTGCTTGATGAGGATGCGAAGCTGCAGAAGTACATTGAAGGGTTGAAAGACAAAGACAATGCCTATGTATTTATTGGCATGGCCGACTCCATCCGGCGAAGTTTGGGGGATCGTGAGGCAGAAGCCTATTTGACCCGAGCCGTGATGAGCTATCCTGACCTTCTGGTTCTCGATCGATGGATTGATCTTCGACTTGAACTTGCGAACAATCCCTTCGATAAAGATTTCCTTAAAGCGATCAAACAGGTAACCGTACCTTTATTGGTCGCATCGCCACGCTTTTGTTGCAAGGGCTGTGGTTTTTCGGGTATGCGCCTTCATTGGTTGTGCCCAAGTTGCAAGCAGTGGGGGTTGGTTCGTCCGCAGAGAAGGATCAACAGGATTTGAACGGATCATAAGGTTTTATATGGTAAATGAAGCAGGCCGGTCGGGCTCACCTGTAGTGGTGGCACTGGATTATAGATCAAGCACAGAAGCGCTGGCGATGGCCTCCAGGCTGGATCCTCAGCAGTGTCGCGTAAAGGTGGGAAAGGAGTTGTTTACGGCAGAGGGCCCCTTGGTTATCGACAAATTGCAGACCTTGGGGTTCGACGTCTTTCTCGATATGAAGTATCACGATATTCCCAATACCGTTGCGTCTGCCGTTAAGGTAGCGGCTGACATGGGGGTGTGGATGGTGAATGTGCACGCCGCTGGCGGGCGTAGAATGATGACTGCCTGTGTGGAGCGTTTGGCACACTATAACCAGCGTCCATTACTGATTGCCGTGACCGTTTTGACGAGCATGGAGCGCGAAGATCTGGCTGAAGTAGGACTGGATGTCGATCCTCTGGTGCAGGTGCAACGCCTGGCAAAGCTGACAGCCGAGAGTGGGTTTGACGGGGTGGTCTGTTCCGCACACGAAGTTGTGCCGTTAAGGGCGACCATGCCGACCGGCTTTGCGCTTGTGACGCCGGGTATTCGGCCGATAAGCGCCGATCTGGGGGATCAGCGCCGCGTGATGACGCCCAAACAAGCCCTGCAGGCCGGTTCCGACTATCTGGTGATTGGCCGGCCCATCACGCAGGCGACCGATCCAAGTGCTGCGCTGGAAGCCATACTGGCGGAGCTGGCATAAAAACCTGAGTCAGACATGGTACGGGTGGCGAACTCAGGAAGCTTGCGATGCGGCTGCCGACTGCAAGTAGTTTTGCAATCCGATTTTTTCGATCAGACCCAGTTGCTTCTCAAGCCAGTGGGCATGATCTTCTTCGGAGTCCTGCAATTGTTTGCAGAGCATTTCCCGGGTCTGGTAGTCGCCTTCTTCTTCGCACAGGGCAATGGCGGCCTTGAGATTGTTGATGACCCGATACTCCACGGCGAGATCGTTCCTGAGCATTTCGATCGTATCTTTCCCGATCAGTAGTGGCTCGCGTTTGGACAGATCTGGTGTGCCTTCAAGAAACAGAATTCGCCGTATCATCTGGTCGGCATGCTCGGTTTCTTCCTGCATTTCATGAGCAAGGCGTTCGTGCAGTCGGCCCAGGCCCCATTCATCGAACATGCGTGAGTGTATAAAATACTGATCGATCGCTGTCAGCTCTCCGCCGAGAAGCTCGTTTAATGCCTTGATGACGCGTTCATTACCTTTCATGCGAATGTACTCCTAGCCGTGCATCATGGTTTGCAGATAGTTCTGGATCGTGATTTTGCCGATGAGTTCAAGCTGGGTTTCAAGCCAGTCAAGGTATTCCTCTTCGTCTTCAAGAATCTCTACCAGAATATCCCGGCTAACGTAGTCAGAAGCCTTCTCACAGGCTTCGATGGCTACACGTAGATCACTGAGGATGGTTTTCTCAAGTGCACGGTCGCATTCCAGCATTTCTTGCGTATTTTCACCAATCAGCAATTTGCCCAGCTTCTGTACGTTGGGTATACCCTCGAGAAAAAGAATGCGTTCAATCAGTCGGTCAGCCTGTTTCATGTCCTTGATCGACTTTTTGTATTCTTTCTCGTTCAGTGCGTCCAGCCCCCAGTTCTTGAACATTCGGGCGTGCAGAAAATACTGGTTGATGGCAATGAGCTCGTTGCCAAGGACCTGGTTTAACTGCTTGATGATGTGTTTATCGCCTTTCATTGTGTCACCTGCCGTGTGCATCCATGAAGTTAGCTGTTAGTGAAGCCTATCAGCATAGCAGCATTCTGGAAGGTGATCTAATGAACGGGGAGCGGGGCTGGCGCCGGCTCTGACTGCGCACCGCAATGGTGCTCAGCAAGCTACCTCGTAGGCCAGCGAGAGGGCTGGGACAGGTTGACGTTCCTGGATGGTCTTGACGACAAATTCCCTGGCGAACCTGGCGCAATTGCCGCAGCAGGTGCCTACGCCGGTTTTGCGACAGATTTCCTTGAAATCGACTGCACCTTCTTGCAGAACATCGCGAAGGTCTCTATCGGTAATACCATGGCAGATACATACCAGCATAAGGCACCGTTGACGTGTGACAGGAGGCTTTCAAGGTATTCTAAGTTAATAGTTATTAAATGCAAGAGGTAATGATAATGATTTGCATTAATGTGCATAAAACAAAAAGCGCCCTGACGCAAAGCGAACGGTGTGGTTTCGTTGGGGGTTAGTGTTGACGCGCACGGCCGCTAAGCAACAGCCAAAGAAAAAATGGCCCCCCAAGCAAGGCGGTGATAATGCCGACTGGCATTTCCGCCGGAGCGATGAGCGTTCTGGCAAGGGTGTCGCAAAGCACGAGAAAACTGCCGCCGATCAATAAGCTGGTGTAACTCAGCACTTTGTGATCAGGCCCGACCAGGATCCGCGCAATGTGGGGGGCCATCATGCCGATAAATCCGATCGGCCCGCAAAGTGCCACCGTGGTACCGATTTGTAAGGAGGTGACGAGAAACAGTGTGATCTTGAGTCTTGAAACAGAAGCACCACGAGTCGCCGCAATGTCTTCGCCGATACTCAGAAGATTGAGTTCACGGGTCAGGCACAGTATGACCAGCGTCGAGACCAGGGTGACCGGGATCAGTGTTGTCAGGGACTGATAGCCAACGGTTTCCACACCCCCCATTAGCCAGCGCATGATGCGAATCGAGTCGGTAAAGTTGCCTATGTACTGAATAAATAAAATGATGCTGGAGAAGAAGAAATTCAGTGCCACGCCTGCCAGGAGAAGCGTCATGACGGAAAAGCTCTTGTTGAAGCGGGCGATGCTGTAGACGATAGCGATGGCAACCATGGCCCCGGAAAAGGCAAAGATGGTTTGGGCATCAAAACCTGCAATAACGAAGTTGACTCCACTGATAACGCACAGTGCCGCCCCCAGGGATGCTCCGCCCGATATTCCCAATGTGTAGGGGGTGGCCAGCGGATTTCGAAACAGGGTTTGATACACGAGACCACTTAGGGCCAGCCCAGCGCCGGCAAAAAAGGCAAGCAACACGCGTGGTACCCGCATGCTGATGAAGATACTGGCGTTGAGGGTTTGCACCGAGCCGGGCTGAAACAGTGGCAATACATCGCTGATGCCGAAAAACGTTATGCCCACAAAAGGCGTAATCAGCAGGGTGAGCAGGCAGCAGCAGACAATGGTGGCAACAATCCAGATCTGGCGGCGGTCGAACGAAGGGGAGGAGGGTTTTTGCATCGTTTCAATGGCCGGTCTGATAGTCGGGCAGCACAATTGGCAGGCCGCTGACGGGGTGAGGGAGGAAAACGAAGGACTTGTCATACAGAGGAGCCAAGACTTCGTTGTTCATCATGTGGGCAGTGGGGCCGGCGAAAACAAGTTCGCCGTTTTTCAGTGCCAGAGCGCGGTGGCTTAACAGGCTGGCCTGGTTGATGTCGTGGGTTATCATTACCATCGTTATCTGGTGTTCGCGATTGAGCCGGTACAGCAGGTTGCAGAGATCGTCGGCATGTCGGGGATCCAGCGCGCTGGTGGGTTCATCCAGCAACAGCACACGAGACTCCTGAGCCAGTGCGGCAGCGATCAATACCAGCTGACGCTGACCACCACTGAGGGTGTTCATGGGACGATCGGCAAAGGCAGCGCAGTCGCTGATGTGGATGGCGTGCTGGATGGCTTTTTCATCCTGATGATTGCGGGCGCTGAACAGCCGGCCATGGGGGTAGCGTGCCATGGAAATGAACTCCAGGGCGGTAAAGGCCAGGTCGGTCACTATGCTTTGAGGTACATAGGAAACCTGTTTGGCAAAGTCTTTTGGCGGCCAGGCGGTGGTGACTTTGGAATCAAAGGTAAGCGTGCCAGACGAGGGCGAAGCAAGACGGGCAAGGAGCCGGATCAGCGAGCTTTTGCCCGAGCCATTGGGGCCCACGATACAAAGAAATTCGTGGGCAAAAATATCGAAACAGAGGTCTTTCAATACGGGCGTTGCATCGTAAGCAAAGCCGAGCCGGTTGGCAGTGTAAAGAATCACGGCTGCTCCTGTGGCAAAACCGGCACGGCTGTTATTGCGGAAAAGTCGAGGTCGGGATGGATGGCACGACTTAATGCCAGCGCCAGCTCCTTTACCCTCGGGCCAGGTATGATCATGTAGTCGTAGGGAAGCAGGTGAATCTGGTCGGGTTTGAGTCCAGCCTGGGCGAAGGTGTTAAGCCACTGGTTGCGGGCGGCCAGCTCTTTTGCCGGCGTGCTTAGTGGGTCGGTGGTAATGTCGATGATCACGTCCGGTTTTAATTCCACCAGGCCTTCTGCCGAGACAACCGGAAATGCCACCGTGCCGGTGTAGGCGTTGCGTGCATTGGCCATTGCCAGCAGCGGGCTGTAAAACTGATCATTGCCTGCAATGTAGACTTTGGTGACAAACTCCTGCTCCAGAGAGCGACCAAAGGCAATCAGCACACGTTTTTCGACCGTGTTTCGCGTGAGGTTGCGAATGGTTTCGAAATGGTCTTCGATTTGCCGGCGCAGCTGTTGGGCACGTTTTTCGGCATGGCTATATTGGCCAATGTGCGTAATGGAATCGAGAATTCCGGCAAGGCTTTGATGATCGACACTGATGTGCGTGAGCCCTGCGGTATCGAGCATCCGGGCAACCTGAACGTGCTCCTTGAGCCGCAACACCAGCGTTGGCCTGAGGGCAAGAATGGCCTCGTAGTTTGGGTCATAGTAACCGCCTATTTTGGGAATGCTGTCGGTCTGCGCGGGAAACCGGCAATAACGGGTGACGCCAACGATTTGCGAACCGGCACCCACCGCGAACAAGGTTTCGGTGATGCTGGGAGCAAGCGATACGATTCTTGGCGATGCCTGTATTTCAGCTGACCGGGTTTCGGCATACAGGTTTGTCGCCAGAAAGAGCGCTGTGTAGCCCAGTCTCTGTATTAGCTGAACGGTGCAATGCCGTACTAGGGCGATAAGGTGTTTGAGCATATCAATTCAACTTGAACATAAATGGCAGGGTGGTGGAGGAAGCCACGGCAACACCGTTGGCGATGGCGGACTGATACGTCGAGCCAAGGGCAGCTTTTTGAGCCGCTTCATCGAGACGTGAATAACCGCTGGATTCGACGATGGTTGTGGCGGTCACATGCCCCTGTGCATCGAGATCAACCTTGACCAGGACTCGCCCTTCCTCGCCGCGCCGTCTTGATGTGGCGGGGTACGCTGGTGTGGCAATGGTCTGAATACGTGCTGTCCGCACCTGGACAGAGGATGAGGACGTATCTGACGGCGGCAGGTCTTCACGGGCATTGCTTGCAACCTGTGGGGAGGCATCGGTGACGGGCTTTTGAAGCTCAGGAATGATTGCCGGTGGATCCGCTTCGCTGTCTGGCGCGGTGGCAATGGATTGCGAAATCTTGGCGTTTTGGCGCGCCACGACCGGTGATGCTGGCGTGGGTGTTGAAGCAGGGCGGAGTCGGCGGGTTACGCTCATGGTGTGAATCCGCGTTACTTCTGGATCTTGAACTTTTACCGCGTCATTCTTGTCTATGGCTGACTCCTGATGGGGAATTGCCGGCGTGCTTGATGCCGAAGCATCGCTTTGGCGCAGATAGACGTGAGTCACCGGGTGGTTTGGCGGTTTTGGCAGACACTGCGCTTCAATGCAGGGGAGCCAGCCCTGTGTACCCGTCAAAACAGCCGCGTGCAGCAGAGTTGAGCCAAGCAGGGCAGTCACAAAGATTGACTTGTGGCCGGATAAGGTCTCGTTTGTCGTCTTCATCGGTAATCTGGCATGCCAGCAGGGTTTGCGCCGGCAAACACCGGCGCAATACGATTAAAAGTCGAGGCTTACCCCTGCGTAGGCACCCAGTCCGCGCGTACCGTATCCCCGTACTTCCTCGTAGTCCTCATCAAACAGGTTTTCGATGCGGCCAAAAAGTTTTACCGCCTTGGATGCCTGGTGATTGAGGCGAAGATCAATGAGCACGTAGTCATCTAACTCGACGTTGGTTGGAAAGCCAATGTCATCGCGAGTTCCCGTGTAGTTGGCACCTATGGCGATTTCAGTTTGCGGGTTCAACTGGTAAGCGATATCGGTGGCCGCCTTGTGCAGTGGCCGACGAAGCAGGCGCTTGCCGTTGCTTTTATCTTCGGTATCAGTATAGGTGTAGCTGGCGCTGATCTGAACATTCTCGCCGGGTTGGGCGGTGAGTTCGAATTCGGCGCCGGAGGTCTTGGCGGCAGCAACGTTGATGAATTTCGAGGCGACGTAATCGTAGGAAATCAAGTCATCGAAATCGTTTTGGAAGTAGGTGAGCTTGAGCGCCAGACTATCGGTGAGCTGTTGCTCCACGCCGGCATCAAAGCCGTTACTGGTTTCGGCCTGCAATGCCTTGTTGCCATATCCGGGGGCGTAAAGCTGAAAGATGGAAGGCGCCTTGAATCCTGTGCCATAGGTGGTGAAGAGGCGCGTCCCGGCAAGCGCCTGGTACGACAGGGTGGCGCGGTAGGTGGTTTGTGAACCAAAGTCTTCATTGTCGTCGTGTCTTGCGCCCAGCGTGCCGTCGATCAGCTCGATGAGCTGAAAGCTGTCCTGCAGATACAGACTTTGGGTGGTGATGCGGTGTTTAGGCAGGTTGCCGTACTGGTTAATGGTAAAAGCTTCCTCGGTCGCTGATTCGAGGCCACCGATGAGTGTGTTGCTGTCACTTAGCTGCAGGCGGTGCTGCCAGTCGCCCTTGAGCGTGCGGCCGTGAAATTCGTCCCGGAAAAAGGTATCTGCCGGTTGGGCCGGATCACTGCCATTATCCTGGTCGATGCGGTCATTCTTGGTGAGCGATACCCCGAGGGTTTGCGTCCATCGATCCTCAAAGAGCGCGAGATTCGCAGCCAGCCGAAGCAGTTGCTGCTTGTCATCGGCGACATGGTTATGATCGTCCATAAACTGGAAAGACAGGTTGTCGTAATCATCCAGATCGTAGACGGCGTGCTGGGTTCGACCCAGCAGTTCGATGTCGAGCTGATCATTGATAATGAAGCCGGCGCGCCCGGACAAGGTAGTATTTTCGTTGCCGTCTTTTTCCCGGTTGCCTGCCTTGCTGGCCGCTGCGGAAATGCTGTCGGTGCGGGTATGCCCTACGGCGAGGGCGTAGTTGGCGCGGTCGTTACCGCCACTGAGATGCGCATTTTGATTGAAGGTGCCGAATGATCCAGCCTCGATGCCCAGGCCGCCTTCGGTGGTGCGCTGGCCCTTTTTGGTGATGATATTGATGACACCCCCCATGGCATCGGATCCGTAGAGCGTGCTTTGCGGGCCACGCAGGATTTCGATGCGTTCAATATTGGTGAGCGACAGGTGCGCGAAGTTATAGGCCCGGTTGCCATCCACGGGATCATTGGCATCAATGCCGTCGATCAGTACCTTGGTATGGCCGGAGTTGGCGCCCCGAATGAATACCGATGCGGTTCCACCGGTGCCACTCTGGCTGACGCTGAGGCCGGGAAGGGTACGCAGTAGCTCGACAACCGTAGTTTTTTGGCTGCGTTCAATGACCGAGGCCGGGATGACGGTGACCGAACTGCCAGTGCGCGATGCAGGCATTTCGAGCCGGTTTGCGGTAACCAGAATGTCGGCCCCGAGCGAGGCGTCAGTGGATGGGGTTGACGTCTTGGCTTGCGCCTGAGCGGCAATGGCAAGTGTCAGTAGTGCAGGTGTAAACGCAAGCGATATGCCTGCGAAGTGTTTCTTCGACATAGGTGCTCCTTATCTTTCCCACGAAGATTGGACAATATGTGCATAGATCAGGTCTCCTGGCTCTCGTTCATCCTACTGGTCTACCTTCCCACCCGTTGTTCCGGGCAGTGGTATACAAGACGTTCGTCACGATTACAGTCGCGGGGCGGCGGAAGTCTTTCACTTCCTTCCCTTGGTCAAATGCGTAAGTTTTTTGGGTCTGCTCTTTTGTCTGTTTCCGGATAATGGTCATAAAAAAACCCCGCTGATGTCTCACGCGAGGTTCTTGTTACGATTGAGTCTTTGTTTTACTGACTCAATTTGTTGACTGACAGTAGATACTTGTCAGCCGAAATAAGTGGCTCCTCGACCTGGGCTCGAACCAGGGACACACGGATTAACAGTCCGTTGCTCTACCGACTGAGCTATCGAGGAACTGTGTCGGTTGAGGCGCGTATATTAAAGAGCTTGCCTCATAGCGTCAAGACCTGAAATTAAAAAACGGGTCTTGACGCCATCTCCTCAGGCAAGGGCTTTTTTGATACGGGCGACGGCTTCCTGCAATGCTTCCATGCTGGTGGCAAAACTCAGTCGCATGTGCCCGGGATTGCCGAAAGCCGAGCCGGGAACCAGCGCAACGCCGGCTTTGGTCAGCAAGTACTCGGCCATCTCGATGTCGTTGGAAATCCCTGACATCTTCTCGATAGCGCCATGAAAGCTGGGAAAGGCATAGAAAGTGCCGTCGGCGGCAATGCAGTCGATTCCCGGAATCTCGTTCAGGGCTGCGACCAGATAATCGTGGCGGCGCTTGAATTCCTGCACCATTTCCTGCACGCACTCCTGGGGGCCGTTTAGTGCTGCCTCGGCGGCCTCCTGGGAAATCGAGGTGGGGTTAGAGGTGCTTTGTGACTGGACTTTCTTCATGGCCGCAATCACCTTGGCGGGCCCGGCGGCATAGCCAATGCGCCAACCGGTCATGGAGTAGGCTTTGGATACGCCATTAAGAACGAAGGTGCGGTCGTAGAATTCGGGCGCAACGTTGAGGATGTTTACGAAAGGCTCTGGTGTCCACAAAATCGGTTCGTACATGTCATCGGTCGCGATCAGGACGTGGGGGTGCTTTCTCAGAACTTCGGCGATCGCGGCCAATTCTTCTTTGCTGTAGGCCATGCCTGAGGGGTTTGAGGGGCTGTTGATGACAAACAACCGGGTTTTCGGCGTGATGGCGGCTTCCAGTTGCTCGGCGGTAATCTTGAAGCTGGCGGCCTGGGTGGTATTGATGATGACCGGTGTGCCCTCGGCAATGATCACCATGTCAGGATAGGACACCCAGTAGGGGGCCGGAATGATTACCTCGTCGCCAGGATTGAGCAGTGCCAGTGCAAGATTGAAGAAGCTCTGCTTGCCACCACAGGAAACCAGAATCTGCTCGGGTTTGTAGCTAAGGCCGTTATCACGCTGAAACTTGGCAATAATGGCTTTTTTGAGTCCGGCCGTTCCGTCAACGGCGGTGTACTTGGTTTTGCCATCATGAATGGCTTTGATGGCCGCTTCCTTGATGTGCGCAGGCGTATCGAAGTCGGGCTCACCGGCGCCCAGGCCGATAATGTCCTGTCCGGCCGCTTTGAGTTCCGCCGCCTTGTTGGTTACGGCGAGCGTCGGCGATGGCTTGATGAGTTGTACACGGGTGGAGAGTTGAACGTCCAAGCTTGCTATCCTCGGTCGGGAGTGTTCAAAATGACGGTTTGTGAGCGTTCGCACTGGCAGTGGGTCGGGTAACCCTGGCTACAGCCAAAACCGCAAAACTATAGCATGAATCCTTGCGCCACAAAACCATCAGCACGACCAATCCGGAGTCTTGAAATCCATGTTCGAAGAGTTTTCAGTGGTGTCGAAATTCGCGCCTGCGGGTGATCAGCCCGAGGCCATTCGGCAGCTGGTCGAGGGCATTCAGGCCGGCCTGTCTCATCAGACGTTGCTCGGTGTCACGGGTTCGGGGAAAACCTTCACCATGGCGAATGTGATTGCCGCGGTTAAGCGCCCAACCATCATCATGGCACACAACAAAACGCTGGCAGCCCAGCTCTATGGCGAATTCAAGGAATTCTTTCCCCACAATGCGGTGGAGTATTTCGTTTCTTATTATGACTACTATCAGCCGGAGGCTTATGTACCAGCCTCTGATACCTTTATCGAAAAAGACGCCTCGATCAACGAGCATATTGAGCAAATGCGGTTGTCGGCGACCAAGGCTCTGCTGGAGCGCCGCGATGCCATCATCGTTGCCACGGTATCGGCCATTTATGGCCTGGGTGACCCTCAGTCCTATCTGCAGATGATGCTGCACGTCGCGCGTGGCGATCGCATTGATCAGCGCGGCATTTTGCGTCGCCTGGCCGAGTTGCAGTACACCCGTAACGACATCGAATTACATCGGGCGAATTACCGGGTAAAAGGCGATGTGATCGATATCTTTCCGGCCGAGTCAGAGAAGGAGGCGATACGCATTGAGCTGTTTGATGATGAAGTCGAGAACATCAGCCTGTTTGACCCGCTGACCGGGGAAGTCATACGCCGCATTCCGCGTGCCACCATTTATCCCAAGTCGCACTACGTGACACCGCGGGAAACCATTATAGCCGCCACCGATGCGATCAAGGCCGAGCTTGACACCCGCCTTGCCTGGCTGCGTGAAAACAACAAGCTCGTTGAGTTGCAACGCCTGGAAGAGCGCACCCGCTACGACATTGAAATGATGCTGGAGCTGGGATACTGCAATGGCATTGAAAACTATTCCCGCTATTTATCGGGGCGCGAGCCCGGCTCGCCGCCGCCAACCCTGTTTGATTATCTGCCGCCCGATGCCTTGCTGATTATCGATGAATCGCACGTCACCATTCCTCAAATCGGCGCTATGTACCGTGGCGACAGGTCACGCAAGGAAACCCTGGTGGCCTACGGCTTTCGTTTACCTTCGGCGCTGGACAATCGCCCCATGCGTTTCGATGAGTGGGAGCGTATTGCACCGCAGATGATTATGGTGTCAGCCACCCCCTCCGAGTATGAAGCAAACCATGCCGGGCGCGTAGTGGAACAGGTCGTGCGCCCGACCGGGCTGGTAGACCCGATGATTGAGGTGCGCCCGGCAACCACCCAGGTGGATGATCTGCTGTCGCAGATCAGTGAACGTGTGGCAGTAAATGAG
>JBFHRO010000006.1:0-33403 GCA_041591635.1 Oleiphilaceae bacterium
AGAATTAGTGGCGGCGTCAGATCGTGACTCGCCCATGCCCGAGGCAGATACCCGCTTGCAATCCTACACCCAAACCCTGCGGCTCTTCCGCTTTTACAATCACTACCGCCTGATCACCAGCGTGATACTGGCCGTAGCGCTGATCATCGTCGATGAGCAGGCCGAAAAATACCTGGCACCCCAGTTCTATTCCATGGGCACCCTGGCCTACTTCTCACTCAACCTCTTTGCCGGCCTGCTGTTGCTGGCGGGCTTCAAGCCGACCCATCGCCATATCATGATATCCCTGGCCATCGACATTCTGCTGATGCACGGGCTGATGCTCGCCAGCACCGGCATCGGCAGCGGACTGGGCAATCTGGTGGTCATCAGCGTGGCGGCGACCAACATTCTGATTCACGGTCGCATCGGTACCTTCTTTGCTGCACTGGCTGCCATTCTGACGCTGGTCGTCGCCGCCTACGCCGATGCCGCCCAGTACCACACAGATATGGCCAGCACTCTCTCCAAGGCGGGGTTGTTTGGCATCATTTATTTCGCCGCTGCGTTTTTGCTGCAAAACATCTCCAGCCGCATTCGCCAAAGCGAAGCTTTGACCCAAACCCAGGCGCAAGATATTGCCGAACTGGAAAAACTCAATCATCAGATCATTCAGCGCATGCGCACCGGCATTCTGGTGTGCGACCACACAGGCACCGTACGCCTGATCAACCAGGCCGCATCGGAGCTGCTCAACGCCGACAAGTTCGATCAGTTGCCCGCCCCCTTGCTGGTGCGGCTCAATCAGTGGCAAACCCAGCCCGCGTTACGCCCCGACCCCTTTCAGATTGAGCCTTCCCCGGTTTACCTGCAGGCCAACTTCACCCGGTTGCAAAAAGATTCCGGCCCCGAGATTCTGATTTTTCTTGAAGATACCAGCAAGATCACCCAGCAAGCGCAACAGCTCAAGCTGGCGTCACTGGGGCGACTCACCGCCAGCATTGCCCACGAAATCCGCAACCCCCTGGGGGCCATCAGCCATGCCGCGCAACTGATGGCGGAATCCGAAAGCCTGGACTTTGCCGACCGCAAAATGAACGAAATCATTTTGCGCCATGCCAAGCGGGTCAACGGCATTATCGAAAACATCCTGCAGCTGTCGCGCCGCTCCGAACCGGCCACGCAGGAAATTGAACTCAACAGCTGGATGCGCCGCTTTGTCCAAGACTACTCCAGCGCCCATCACCATGCGCCAGAAATCCATTACCTTCCGGCCAAAGGCACCATCTTGGCGCGCTTCGACCCGCTGCAAATCGAACAGGTACTCACCAACCTGATCGATAACGGCATTCGTTACAGTCTGGCGCGTATCGGCGCGCCCCGGGTCGAGGTGGTTATCGACCAGAATCCGCAAAACGAGCAGGGCTACATTGACATCATGGACTACGGCAAGGGCATCGACGACGACACCCGCGAACACCTGTTCGAGCCCTTTTTCACCACCGAAACCAACGGCACGGGCCTGGGCCTGTACCTTTCCAAAGAGCTGTGCGAGGCCAACCAGGCCAGCCTCAGCTACATTCACCAGGGCACGCTTCGCCAGCACACAGACACCCAAAACAGTGCAAACGCTCCCCTGGGCGCCTGTTTCAGGGTAACCTTTGCCCACCCCAAGCGGCTGATATAGTGATACACGGCTGATATAGTGATACAACGCATGGAGCGACAAGTCTTTGTATGACGACACCCCTCTCTTGTAACCATGGACTAGCGCATGAGCATTAAAAACGCCCTGATTGTTGATGACGAACCTGACATCCGTGAGCTGATCGAAATCACCCTGATGCGCATGGGAATCGAGACCCGTTCGGCCGAAAACCTCACGCAGGCCAGGCAGCTGCTCAAAGAGCAGCGGTTTTCACTCTGCCTGACCGACATGAACCTGCCCGACGGCTCAGGCATTGATCTGGTCGCCTACATCCAGAAGAACTACCCGCAGATGCCGGCCGCCGTCATCACCGCCTACGGCAGTATGGAAACCGCCATCCAGTCACTCAAGGCCGGCGCCTTCGACTTTGTCTCCAAGCCGGTCGATCTGGCCCGTCTGCGGGAGCTGGTCACCACGGCCCTAAAGCTGATGCCCGATACCGACACCGAGGTGGCCGAAGCCCAATCCGGCCCCGACAACCTGCTGCTGGGCAACTCCGAGTGCATGGATCAGTTGCGCAAGCAGATCCGCAAACTCGCCCGCAGTCAGGCGCCTGTGTATATCAGCGGCGAATCCGGCAGCGGCAAGGAGCGGGTGGCACGCATGATTCACCTGCTAGGCCCGCGCAAAGATCAGCCCTTTGTGCCGGTCAACTGCGGCGCCATCCCCTCGGAGCTGATGGAAAGCGAATTCTTCGGCCACAAAAAAGGCAGTTTCAGTGGCGCTTTTGAGAACAAGGAGGGGCTGTTTCAGGCGGCCGATGGAGGCACCCTGTTTCTGGATGAAGTGGCCGATTTACCCCTCGCCATGCAGGTCAAACTGCTGCGTGCAATTCAGGAGAAGGCCGTGCGCGCCGTAGGCGAGCAAAAGGAGCGTACCGTTGATGTGCGCATTCTCAGCGCCACGCACAAGGATCTGGTGCAACTGGTTGAGCAGGGCGTCTTTCGTCAGGATCTCTATTACCGCATCAACGTCATTGAACTGCAGGTGCCGCCGCTTCGGGCCCGGGGGCAGGACATCCCCTTGCTGGCCAATCACATTCTGGCCCAGATCGCCCGCGAGTGTGAGGTACCCGATGCCCGCATCTCACCGCAGGCCATGAACATACTCGCAGACTACAGCTTTCCCGGTAACGTGCGAGAGCTGGAAAACATCATCGAGCGGGCCTTTACGCTCTGCGAAAACGACACCATTGAAGTGCGCGACCTGCAGCTGCGTACCGATGCAGGCCCCGATTTCCGGTCCAACGGCATCACGGCCGACACACTGACGGCCTCCACTTCGCAGCTTGCGCCGCCGTTTGAACCCGCCGGCCCGCGCGAGCAGGAAGTATCGCTGGAAGACTATCTCGAAAGCATCGAGCGCAAATCCATCGAACGGGCGCTGGAAGACTGCCGCTGGAACAAAACGGCCGCCGCGAAAAAACTCGGCATCAGCTTTCGGGCACTGCGCTATCGACTGAAGAAGCTCGGCATGGAGTAAGTGCGCGTTCGAGGCCATAGGGCGCCGGATCCAGTGGCGGCGCCTCACCCAGCAAGAGACTGGTCAATAGCTGCACGCTGGCGGGCGCCAGCACCAGCCCGTTGCGGTAATGGCCGGCATTGATCCACAGGCCGTCCATTCCCGGCACCGGCCCTATAAAGGGAATCGCATCGGCAGCGGCCGGACGTAATCCTGCCCAGTGGGCCTCCACCGGGGCATCGGCCAGCTCCGGGTACAAATCAATCGCCATATCGGTCAGGGTATTACGGGCCAGGTCGGTGGTGCTTTTATCAAACCCGGCATGCTCCAGCGTACTGCCGGCCAGCACCCGCCCGTCACGGCGAGGAATGAGGTACTTGCCATCACGCATCACCACCCGCTTCACCGTACCGGGTTGCGCCGCAAAGAGAATCATCTGCCCCCGCACCGGCGTGATGGGCAGCGTAACCCCCGCCGATTCAAGCACACCGGCCGTCCAGGCACCGGCAGTCAGAATAACCTGATCCGCCAGCAAGGTCCCTTTGCTGGTCTGCACCCCGCGCACCGCCCCCTGGGACAGCAGCAGCTGATGGGCTGAGCACTCTTCCAGCAGTGTGATGCGTTTTTCGCTGGCGACATACGCCCGCAATGCCCGCAACAGGCGCGGATTGCGCACGCTCGCGACCTGTGGCATCCAGAGCGCCCCGGCAAAACCTTCGCGCAGCGTCGGCTCCAGCCGATACAGTGCCTCTTTATCGACCGGCTGCACCCAGCCAGAACTGCCACCCCACTGCAGGGCCTCATCTTCGTCATCGACCGAGAGCATCAGCAGGCCATGGCGCGAAAGCTCGGCATCCACCCCGCTGTCGGCCTCCAGCGACTGCACCAGATTCGGATAATAGGCCTGAGACCAGGAGGCCAGCGCCGTCACCGCCGGCGAATAGCGCCAGGGATACAGGGGCGACACAATGCCGCCACCGGCCCAACTGGCCTCACGACCACAGAGCCCCTTGTCGATCAGGGTCACCGTCAGCCCCTGTTGCGCCAGTGCGCGCGCCTGCAACAACCCCACTATTCCTGCACCAATCACCAGTGCCTGCATGAAACTTCCTCCGCCATCCGCACATAAGCCCTGAATTATATATAATGCCGCCGTCCAGGAAGGACTGATATAACCCACAGGAGCAACAAAATGCAGCGTAAATCCGTCGCAGGCACGACCCTGCCTGAACTAGTGACCGTTTTAACCCTTGTCGGCATGCTGGTCTCCCTCGCCGCCCCCAACCTGCAGTCGATGATCGAACGCAGTCGCAGCCAGGCTTCAGCACAGGAACTGGTGGGTTTGCTCGCCCTCGCCCGCAACCATGCCGTACATCACCACACCCGTGTCACCCTGTGTCCGAGTGACGACGAGCAACACTGCGGTACCGACTGGAGCCAGCCGCTGATACTGTTTGCCGACCCCGACAACAACCGGATCCGCGACCCAAGCGAAACCCTCTACCGCACGCTCGACCTGGGCGCACAGCACCGCATCACGGCGAGCCTTGCAGGCAAGCCGTATTTTCAGTACCAGAGCACAGGATTACCTGGCAGCCCCAAAGGCAATCTGGTGCTTTGCCCCCACCACGGCGATGCCCGTTTTGCCCAACAGGTTGTCATCAACTTTCTGGGGCGGGTGAGATTGGCCACCGACCGCGACAAGGACGGGTACCTCAAGGACAGCAGCGGCAAGCCACTGAGCTGCACCTCAACTTGAAGCCGATGCAGGATCGGCCTCACCGACACAGCATCAAATCGTGATACCGCTCACAAATCCAGGGCACTATCGACCGCTCATACACTCGGTAGTGCCATTCATCCCGACCGCATTGAGATTGTTCCTGTGCTGATCTTTAATTCAGGCTATGGAATTTCCTTTTCAGCGAGCACACATCATGACGAGATCCAAGGGATTTACACTGATAGAGCTGATGGTCACCATGATCGTACTGGCCATACTCGTAGCCGTCGGGCTGCCTGCTTTTACCACCATGATCAATAGCAACCAGCTGGTGGCGCAAACCAATCAGACCACCAGCCACATCGCCTTTGCCCGTTCCGAAGCCGCCAAGCGGCCCGGCTGGGCTGTCACGCTCTGCGCCAGCAGCGACGGCGCTGCCTGCAGCAACAGTGCCAACTGGGAAAACGGCTGGATCATCTTCAGCGATGCCAACCGTAACCGGGTAGTCGACAGTGAAGATACCAATGGCAACGGCGCACTCGACCCGGGTGAAGATCTCGACAATGACGGCGTCATAGATACCGATCAGATACTGCTGGTTGCTCCCTCGCTGGGGGGCAGCAGCACCCTGCGCACCACCGGCTTTGCCAACTCGTCCTTTGTCCAGTTTTTTGATGATGGCATGCCCTCCTCGGCAGGCACCTTTGTACTGTGCGACAGCCGGGGCGTTTCCCGGGCATCGGGTGTCGTGATCAGTATTTCCGGTCAGACCCGGCTGGCCGTGGACGAAAACAGCGACGGCATTGTCAACACCCATGCCGGTGCCGCCACCAATGTCTCCTGCCCTTAAGTGCACCGATTGACGAGGTAACTTTCATGAACACAGGCGTTTTACACAAGTTAAATCGCAAGAAAACACAACAGGGGCTGTCGATGATTGAGATCCTGGTCGCCGTGATTGTGATGGCGATCGGCCTGCTGGGATTAGCCAGCCTGCAAGTCAACGGCTTGCGCAGCAATCAGAATGCCTACTTGCGCTCCCAGGCCACCACCCTGGCCGCCGACATTGCTGACCGCATGCGTCGCAACTCCGGTGCCGCTATTGCCGGTCAATACAATGGCTTTTCGACCAAAGGGTATGCGGGCACACCTCCGGGATGCAGCACCAACGTCACAGGTTGCACGGCCACCCAATTGGTAGCACTCGACAAGGCCGAGTGGGCGAGCACCATCAACGGGATTGCCTCTGGCGTCAAGCTGCTGCCCGAAGGGGAAGGCATTATCACCCGCCTGGCAGGCAACCTGTTCAATATTCAAATCAACTGGACGGCCAGCGAGTGGGACGAAGAAACCAGTGAAGAAAAGCCCAAAACCGCCAGCCTTTCCATGAACTTCAGCCTCTAAAGGGGGGCCTCTCATGCAACTGCAACTCATATCCTTCGCTCCACGGCGACACGTCCGGGGGCTCACCCTGATCGAACTGATGATCTCGCTGGCCCTCAGTGGCGTGCTGATTACCGGCGTCTTCACCCTGTACCTCGACTCCAAAAAGACCGACCGGGTGGGCACAGCGCTGGCGCGCATTCAGGAGTCAGGGCGCTTTGGCACCGAGTTCATGGCCAAGGATATCCGCATGACCGGCTATCAGGGCTGTGCATCCCCGGGCGATGTTGCTCTGAACATAATTGCCAAAAACCCCCCTACTTCTAATTTTGCAGCTACCTCCCTGCGTGGATTTGAGGTCACCAACGGCAACTGGGCCACCGGCACCGAATTTGACAATACCGCCATCGAAGCCCGCGCCCGCATTGGCAGCGACGTAATTGCCATCCAGCGCGCCACCTCGGACAACACCCAGCTGGTCGGTAATATGGCCACCCTCAATGCCAACATTCAGATCAATGACAACACCATGGCACTCAAGGCCGACGACATTATCATGATTTCCGATTGCGAGTACGCCGACCTGTTTCGTGCCACCAACGTATCCAAGGGCTCTGGCAAGGTGACCATTGCCCATGCCAACTCCACCAACACCACCAACAAACTCAGCAAGCTGTACAACGAAGATGCCAAGGTCTTGCGCTTTACTTCCACCGTTTATTTTGTCGCCGACACAGGGCGCAGGGACATTGCCGGCCAGCCCGTGTACGCCCTCTACCGGCAGACCGACAACATGCTCACAGCGGGATTGAGTTTTACCATTGAAGAACTGGTCGAAGGCGTAGAGAGCATGCAGATCCTGTACGGTGAACGCCTGGCTAACGGCAATATTCGCTACGTGCCAGCCAACACCGCGGGGCTTGACTTTACCCGCGTGGTATCGGTGCAGATGGGCCTGCTGGTCGCCCACTCCGACCCGGTACAGGATGGCTACGACACGCTTAACTATCCCCTTCCAGGTCAGACCATTACCGTTGAGGGTTCAGGCGACCCTGTCACCCACGCCAAAGACAAGCGAGTACGCCGTACTTTTTCCGCCACCATCAATATTCGCAACCGCAGCTAAGAGGCGAAACCCATGAAGTCAACCTACCGCCACACCTCGATGCGTCCATGGCGCCAGGCACAGCAAGGGGTAGTACTGATCATCAGCCTGGTCATTCTGCTGGTGATCACCCTCATTGCCGTATCGGGTATGAACACCTCCCTGATGCAGGAAAAAATGGCCGCAAATGCACAAAACGGTTCACGCGTCTTTCAGGCTGCTGAAAGCGCCGTAGGATCGCTGGCTGCCGAGCTGTCTACAGGAGTTACCACAAATCTCGAAGAGGCCATGACCAAGGCAGACAAATTCAGTACAGCCACCAGCTATTCCATAGGTGACACAAAACTCAGCAGTAATTACCAGACCCGTTATCTGGGCGAGGTCATCATCACCGAGGGTAATTCCATCGATGCCGACGAGAGCGGCGTGCAGCTTAAAAGTTACCGTTTTGAGCTGATTGGTACCGCCCGGATGGATGCAACCCAAGCCTACTCCCGAATATTCCAGGGCATCGAATATCGCTAACCGCGCACACGCACAGGAGAACCACCGCATGAAAACCCTGACTCGACTGGTTGTCGCCCCCCTGGTGGTGACCACATGTTTCTTCGCCAACGCCGGATGGGCACAGCAATCCCTACCTGCATCGACCAAGACCTTTCCGCTGGAAAGCCAGCAGAACGCCTATGAAGTCGAATCCATAGTGTTGTCGTTCAACGCCAACAATCAGGTCAACTCGGTCGTGCTGAAGGAGTGCGCCAGTTGCGTGCCATTGAAGTTCGATGCTTCACCAGAAACGGCACTCTTTGTCGGTAACGCCCGGATCAGTGCCCTTGAGGCAAAGGATCTCAGCGGCAAGGCTGGCACCGTGCTGGTGAACCTGAAATCCCGACTTGTCGACGACGTCATCTTCTTTGCGAACTAAAAGGAGTTCCATCATGAACATCAACTGGAAGCCGCTGGCCCACGCCATCGCCACCTTTTCCCTGACGGTCGGCAGTTGCACGGGGGTGCTGGCCGATGATACCGAGATATTTTTCAACATTCCGTCGGGCAGCATCAAACCTAACGTACTGTTTCTTCTCGATAACTCGGGCAGTATGAGGACTGAAGTCACCACTTCGAGCGAGTACGACCCCGGCGTTACCTACACTTGCCCGACAAGTGCGCCCTGCGTCGACCCCAAGCAGATCTTTCTGAAACACAACAGCAGCTATTACCTGCTATCGAACAATGCCTGTAACAGTATTTGGACCCAGCTTAACAGCGTGGGCGTTGCCACTAATTATACAATGGCCCGCTGGCGTGAAAGCTACACCTACAAAAACAACAAAGGCAAATGGGTCACCGCCAAAGGCAAGTGGATCAAACCCGATAACTCCATAGGCACCTCGATGACCGAGTGCTTACCCGATAGCGGCATTCATGGTGAAACCGCAACCTCTTCTGCCAAGTACGCCATGAACAGCGACACCAGCCAATGGAGCACCAATTCGGCCCAGGAAATCGACTGGTCCAGAATCGGTGTCACTGATTACTATGTTGGCAATTACGTCAACTGGGAAAACCACCACAAGACCACCACAACCCGCACCCGACTTGAAATCGTTCAGGACGTGGCGCGCAACCTGGCCCGAAGCACCACTGGCATCAATATCGGCCTGATGACGTTCCGCCCCGATGCCACCGAGGAGGGCGGGCACGTAGTAGTAAAAATCGGCGATATCGACACCACCAAGAGCGACTTTATCGACGGCATCAACAGCCTTGGCCCCGATACCTGGACGCCGCTCTCGGAAGCCCTGTTCGAAGCCATGCATTATCTCGGCGGCAAGGCGCCCTTCCTTGATACCAGCCCCTATGCCAAGGGCGTGGTCACCTCAGGCAAATATAACAGCCCCATCACCCATGACTGCCAGGCCAATCACGTGGTCATCATGACCGATGGGCAGCCTACGAGAGATGACAACCACCAGTCCACAATAGAGTCGGTCGTCGGCCACTGTACCGACAACTGTCTCGATGAAATTGCCGGCTACATGCATACCAAGGATATTCACAAGGGTATGAAAGGCGTGCAAACAGCTACTATTCACACCGTGGGGTTTGATAACCCGGCCGTCAACAAACTCATGATTCCTACCGCCAAAGCAGGCGGAGGCAAGTTCTATGAAGCCAACGACGGCGACTCGCTGGCAAAAGCCTTCAACGAAATCCTGCGCACCGTGTTTGAAACCAGCTCCACCTTTGTGGCGCCGGGGATAGCGGTTAACACCTTTAATCGCCTGAATCACCACGACCAACTGTACTTCTCGGTCTTCTCGCCCTCGCTCAACCCGCGTTGGGATGGCAACCTCAAACGCTATCGCCTGGGCAGTGACGGCTCGATCATGGATAACAGCACCCCCTCCAAGGCCGCGATTGACCCCACCACCGGCTTCTTCAGTAATGAGGCACGCAGCTGGTGGTCAGAGGAAAATGACGGGCCAAAAGTTGGCCTGGGCGGCGCCGCTCATAAAATCCCTGATGACAATGCCACACGCAAGGTCTACAGCTACCTGACCGGCAACGATCTGACCGCTTCCACCAACGCGGTAACGGTAGCCAACAAGGCCTATCTAGGCAAAGCTCTGTTCGGTGACAGCGCCATGAGCGACGCCGATCACGAAAAACTGATTAACTGGACCCGCGGCGCCGATGTCTTTGATGCCGATAGCGATGGCAGCACCAAGGACAGCCGCAAATGGTTGGCCGACCCGCTGCACTCGGTGCCTCATATCGTCACTTATGGAGGTACCACAGATAAGGCCGACATAACCATTTTCTACGGCGACAACCAAGGGTTCCTCCATGCCGTTAACGGTGATACGGGGGAGGCTTATTTCTCCTTCATACCCAAAGAGCTGCTGTCCATTCAGGCTGATCTGATGGATAATGACCCCAACATGACCTACCACCCTTACGGACTGGACGGTTCAGCCAACAGCTGGGTCAAGGATGCCAACCACAATGGCGTGGTCGACTCGGGCGACCATGTGTACGTCTACATAGGTATGCGTCGCGGGGGCAATAACTACTACGCCCTGGATGTCACCAATCGCACCGCTCCCAAAATGCTCTTTACCATCGATGGCGGCAGCACCGGCTTTACCGAACTGGGTCAAACCTGGTCCAGACCGATAAAGACCAAAATCATGATAAACAAGACGGTTCATGATGTGCTGGTGTTCAGTGGCGGTTACGATCCCCAGCAAGACAACGTGAATGTGCGTACCGAAGATACCGTGGGTCGCGCCCTCTATATTGTGGACGCCACCACGGGCGCCTTGCTCTGGAGTGCCGGCCCTGCAAGCAGCAGCACTGCCAACCTCAAGCTGGCCGACATGAAGTACAGCATTCCTGCCACCCCGAGGGTACTGGATGTTTCCGGTGATGGATTAGCCGACCAGATCTACGTTGGCGATATGGGTGGACAAGTCTGGCGGTTTGATATTGTCAACGGACGCATGGCCAAAGACCTGGTGTCTGGCGCCGTGATCGCCGACCTGGCTGACGGCACCACCGCCGGCAACAGACGCTTCTATCACACACCTGACCTGTTCGGCTTCAAGTACGGCACCAAGCGGATTCTGGGGCTCGTCATAGGCTCAGGCTATCAGGCACACCCGCTTAACAAGACCATTGAGGACCGGATTTACATGCTGCGCATCCATGATGCCACTGGCTTCCCCGATGCCAATGACGACGGCGTGGCGGATTACGTCAAACTCAAAGAGTCAAATCTGTTTGACAGTACCGACAACCTGATCCAGCAAGGCACCGACGCCCAGAAAAAGGCGGCCAGTGCGACACTCAATGCATCGAGTACACATGGATGGTACATTCGTCTGACCCGCAATGGCGAGAAAGTGCTGGCATCCAGCCAAACCATTCGTGGCGAGATGTTCATTACCTCCTATGAGCCCTCCAGTGCCAGCGTAGGCTGCACACCTACGGCCGGAACGCCCAGGCTCTATCATCTGAACATTGTCGATGGTAGCGCCATGGTCAACTACGACGGTATCGGTGCTGCTGACGCGCTCACCAAGGAAGACCGTGAATTCATCCTGAAAACCACCGGGCTGCCGGCCTCACCCCAGCGTATGCGCGTTGATGGCAAAGACAGCATATGCGTGGGTACCGAGTGCATTAAGTTCGCTGGCGGGCTGAATATACTCAACACCTATTGGTACGAGGAATAACGACTCATGAATACAGCAAAATCACGCGGTTTTACCCTGATTGAGCTGATGATAGTGGTGGCGATAGTCGGCATTCTTGCCGCTGTCGCCTTCCCTCTCTACGTCAGTCAAACCGCCAAAGTCAAACGAACCGACGGCCAGTCGGCGCTCTTGGCCTTTGCGGCGGCCATGGAGCGCCACGCCACTGTCAACAGCAGCTATCTGGGAGCCGCCGAAGGCGGCGCCAACACCGGCAAACCGGGCATCTTTTACAATGAGGCACCCGCCGATGGCAGCGAGAAGTATTACGATCTCACCATCAATGCCGCAACCGCCAACAGCTATACGCTAAGAGCTACGCCCAAAAACGCCATGGCTGGCGATGGCATACTCGAATACACCTCGACGCACATCAAGCGCTGGGATCGTAACAAAAACGGCGTAGCCACCGACGCTGGCGAGAACAAGTGGGAGTAGCAATGACAATGGCAGGAAACTTACCTGGCTAACCTCAACAGGAACAGACGCCCATTCGGGCGTCTGTTCACACTTCTTTTAGCCGTAACTCTTTGGGCATACTGAAAACCACGCTTTCCTCGACACCCGCGATTTCCTCAGGTGCCTCGCCACCCAGTTCGATCAAACGATCTATCACCTGCTTCACCAGCACCTCGGGCGCCGATGCGCCGGCAGTTACCCCAACGCGGGTTTTACTGGCAACCCAGGCCGGGTCGATTTGTGATGCATTGTCGATCAAATAGGCCGGCGCCCCCATGCGCTCGGCAAGTTCGCGCAACCGATTGGAATTGGAGCTGTTGGGAGAGCCCACCACCAGCAGCACATCACAATCCACCGCCAGCTGCTTTACCGCGTCCTGACGATTCTGGGTGGCATAACAGATATCATCCTTGCGCGGCCCTTCGATTTGGGGAAACCGCTGCCGCAGGGCATCAATAACGCGCGCCGCATCATCCACTGACAGGGTTGTCTGCGTAACATAGGTCAGGCGTGAGGCATCCTTTACCTGCAATGCCGCCACATCCGCTTCATCTTCCACCAGATAGATGTGGCCACCAAAACTAAAATCGAACTGCCCCATGGTGCCTTCGACCTCGGGATGCCCCTGGTGTCCGATCAGGATACACTCGCGTCCATCACGGCTATAACGGCTCACCTCCAGGTGTACCTTGGTCACCAGCGGGCAGGTCGCATCAAACACCCGCAAGCCCCGCACCCGGGCATTATCCTGCACCGCCTTGGATACGCCATGGGCACTGAAAATCACCAGGGCATCATCGGGTACCTCGTCCAGCTCATCAACAAACACCGCGCCTCTGGCCCGCAAGTTGTCGACGACAAACTTGTTATGCACCACTTCATGACGCACATAAACAGGCGCACCGAACACATCAAGCGCACGGTTGACAATTTCAATCGCACGATCGACGCCCGCGCAAAAACCCCTGGGATTGGCCAGACTGATTTTCATATCACTCTCTTACAGAAACACTGTATCAATTAGTCAACAGAAGGTTTTATTCAACAGAAAGGATTTGCGCGGTAAACACCAGAGTGTGGCCCGCCAGAGGGTGGTTAAAGTCAACAACCACCTCGGAATCAGACACAGCTTTGACCACGCCGGGCAGTTCTGTTTTTGCCGCATCGGCAAAAGAAATCACCAGGCCGGGCTGCAAATCCATATCCTTGGAAAACTGACTGCGTGGAAAGTGCTGCACGTTATTCGGATTAAGCTGACCGAAAGCACGCTCTGGCGGAATATGCCATTCGCCCTTGCTTCCGGCACTCATACCTATCAAATGGCGCTCAAACCCCTCGGGCAGATTGCCATCGCCAATCACCAGCGTCGCCGGCTGGCGCTCAAAGGTGGAATCCACCAGACTGCCATCCTCCATCGCCAGGGAAAAATGCAGAACGACTTGTCTGCCCTTGCTCACCAAGATCGTACTCATGTGAATCCTCTGTCTTTAGCGCCAAAAAACCCGACAACGTCCGTTCTCAGGCATCGGCAGGCTTGCGAAATATATCAATGGCCATCATCACCGCGCCGATTGAAATGGCGCTGTCAGCCAGGTTGAAGGCCGGAAAGTGGTAGTTTCCCCAGTAAAAATGCAGAAAATCCACCACATAGCCCAGTACAACCCTATCGTACAGATTGCCCAAGGCACCGCCCAATACCAAGGCAATGGACACGGCCAGCCAGCGATCGTTGGCCAAGGTCGCCAGCCAACGAACCAGCACAATGCTTACTCCCACCGCCAGGGCAGCAAAAAACCAGCGCTGCCACCCCGACTGATCTGCCAAAAAGCTGAATGCCGCGCCGGTATTGTGCAGCAGGGTAAAATTAAAAAATCCGGGAATCATGGGAACCGAAATGGCGTAATCCAGCAACTGCGTCGCCAGATACTTGGTAAACAAATCCAGCACCACTACCGTTGCCGACAACCAAAGCCAGCCAAGCATCTTTTTGTTCGAACTCATGTCATCCACTCAAGCCACCCTCATTATCGACCGCGTTCAGGCAAAGTGACGCGACTCACCGGGGCCCGCGACATTCTCGACACAACGACCGCAGAGATCAGGATGTTCTGCATGAGCACCCACGTCCTGGCGGTGATGCCAGCAGCGTACACACTTCTTGTGCTCACTGACACCAATGGCCACCTTCAAGCCCGCTAACTCTGTCGCCTGGGCGGCCTCGGCACCGGGTGCCTCGAGCAGTTCGACCTGTGTTTGCGAGGCAATGAGCACAAATCGCAGCTCATCCTTCAAGCTGTCGAGGCGCGCCTTGAGATCGGCATTACAAAACAGGGTAATTCCGGTACCCAGGGTTCCTTTGATTTTGCCAGCCACACGGGCTTCCTCGGCACACTTGTTCACTGCATCTTTGACGGCTACCAGGGTTTGCCAGTAATCACGGCCCAAAGCCGCATCACCAGGCAAGGCATCCAGCTGGTCGTACCAGGTTTCCAGCAGCACGCTTTCACTGCGCGCGCCGGGGAGGCACTGCCAGATTTCATCGGCGGTAAAACTCATGATGGGGGCTATCCAGCGCACCAATGCCTCCAGAATCCGGTACATCGCCGTTTGGCAAGAACGCCGGGCCAGACTGTCAGCCTGGGTGGTGTATTGCCGGTCCTTAATAATGTCGAGATAGAACCCACCCAGATCGCCTTCGCAAAAGTTGTGAACCTTCTGGTAAATGCGTACAAAATTGTAATCTTCGTACGCGGTCTTGATTTCGTTTTGCAGTTGCAGCGCCCGATCCACCACCCAGCGATCCAGGGCAATCATGTCATTGGCTGGCACCAAATCGGTGGCCGGGTCAAACCCCTTGATATTCGCCAGCAAGAAACGCGCGGTATTGCGAATGCGCCGGTAGGAATCGGCGGTGCGCTTGAGGATTTCATCCGATACCGTCATTTCGCCACTGTAATCGGTGGCCGCTACCCACAAGCGCAGAATATCCGCACCCAGTTTGTTCATCACTTCCTGGGGGGCTACCACGTTGCCGATGGACTTGGACATCTTGCGCCCCTGTCCATCAACCGTAAAACCGTGGGTCAATACTTGCTTGTAGGGTGCCTCGCCCTTGATGGCGATGCCGGTTTTCAGCGATGACTGAAACCAGCCACGGTGCTGATCCGAGCCTTCAAGGTACAAGTCAGCCGGATACTGTCCAAGCTCCGGTCTTGGCTCAAGTACCGCCGCATGGGTAACGCCCGAATCAAACCAGACATCCAGGGTATCGGTCACTTTCTGCCACTGGTCGGCGTCATCCCCTAGCAGTGCCTTCGGATCAAGGTCAAACCAGGCATCCATTCCGGCGACCTCAACACGGCTGGCGACAGCCTCAATCAGGTTCGCCGTATCCGGGTGCAGTTCCTGCGTTTCTTTATGAATGAAAAGAGCAATGGGGACGCCCCAGGTGCGCTGCCTGGAAATACACCAGTCCGGGCTTTGCTCCAGCATGGCCTCAATCCGGTTCTGGCCCCACTCGGGCACCCAGCGCACGCCCTTGACAGCTTCGAGGGCAGACCGTTTGAGCCCGTTCTTCTCCATGCTGATAAACCACTGGGGGGTGGCGCGAAAAATCAGCGGCGTTTTGGTACGCCAGCAATGGGGATAACTGTGTCGGAACGACTTTTTGTAAACCAGCCGGTGATTTGCTTCGAGTATGTTGATGACCTTGTCGTCGACCTTGTAAACATGCTCTCCGGCAAACGGCCCGGCCGCCTCCCGAAACACGCCATGATCGTCTACCAGATTGAGACTGCCCAGCCCATACAGACGCCCCACATTAAAGTCATCCACCCCGTGATCCGGCGCCGTATGTACCGCCCCGGTTCCAGCATCGGTCGACACATGCTCACCCAGAATCACCGGCACCTGTTTCTCGGTATAAAAGGGATGTTCCAGCAACTTGCCTTCAAGGGCAGCGCCCTTTGTCCGCCCCACAACCCGGTAAGCATCAATCCCGTAACGGGCCATGTTGTCTTCGTACAGGGATTGCGCCAGTACCAGGCGTTCCTTGCCCACGCCGGCGTCGCACTCCACCAGCACGTAGTCCAGTTCGGCATTAAGCGCCACGGCCTGGTTTGATGGCAGGGTCCAGGGCGTCGTAGTCCAGATGACCACAGACACCAAGCCCTGACCCGCATCGGATTCCAGGGTAAAAGCCTCAAGAAAGCCTTGCTGATCCACAGCCACAAACTTGACATCAATGGCGTTGGATTCTTTCTCGTGGTATTCAACCTCCGCCTCTGCCAGCGCCGATGCCCCTACCACGCTCCAGTACACGGGCTTGAATCCGCGATGCAGATGACCGTTTTCGATGATTTTTCCAAGTGAGCGGATGATGTCAGCCTCGAACTTGAAATCCATGGTCAAATAGGGCTTATCCCAATCGCCAAGCACGCCAAGGCGAATAAAGTCCTGCTTCTGGCCATCGACCTGTTGGGCCGCATACTCCCGGCAGGCTTTTCTGAAGGCTTTGAAATCCACTTTCACGCCCGCTTTGCCGATTTTCTTTTCCACATTGTGTTCAATGGGCAGCCCGTGACAGTCCCAGCCCGGAATATAGGGCGCATCGTAGCCGCTGAGGGTTTTGGATTTGACAATGATGTCCTTGAGAATCTTGTTTACCGCATGGCCAATATGAATACTGCCGTTCGCGTACGGAGGACCATCGTGAAGAATAAACTTTGGCGCACCGGCCCGTGCCTGCCTGATTCTTTGGTACAACTCCAGCTTCTGCCAGCGTTCAAGCATGGCGGGCTCACGCTTGGCGAGATCCCCCCGCATGGGGAAGTCGGTATCAGGAAGGTTCAGGGTATGTTTGTAGTCGCTCATGTCTGCTTCACTTATTGTCGTTAGTCGTTGTGCCAGTGCGGCCCTGTCAGACCATGCTGATGCATTGGCCACTATCGGCACTCAATATCACCTTGTTCCGGACTCATAAGCAGGTATTGCCCACCTGCAGACGCCGGCTATGCCAAACCGAAGAAGCCTTTTGCCGTTTTTATATCGCTGCAAATCTGGTCTTTCAGTGCATCCAGACCGGTAAACTTGCGCTCTTCCCGGATTTTTTCGCAAAATGCCACCGAGATATGACACCCATAGACATTTTCTTCAAAATCAAACAGATGCACTTCGAGCGAATAGGCCGCCCCGTCTACCGTCGGCCGGGTGCCCAAATTGGCAACCCCAAAAAGGCGCTTGTTTACTGTCTCGTCCATCGCCCCCGCATCAAGCGCGCCTGAAGCAGACGCCGGCTTTAGAACGCCAACCTGTACGGCATAAACGCCGCTTAGCGCTGGCTTCAGGCGTCCAAGCGAGACGTTGGCAGTAGGCACGCCAATCTGGCGCCCCAATTTATTGCCATGTACGACACACCCGGTAATGCTATAGGGTCGCCCCAGCAGTTCTTCGACCAGTTTGAAGCGGCCCTCCTGCAGGGCGCTACGCACCAGTGTGCTGCTGATACGATGGTTGCATAGTGCTGCTTCATCGGGGCTCGCGGGCATTGCCTCTTTTCCGGTGTAAAGGACGGTTGGCGTGTGTTCAACCGTAAAACCGGCTTCCCGCCCCATCGACTCCAGCAACCGAAAGTCCCCGCAACGCCCTGCGCCAAAACGAAAATCATCACCAACCACCAGATGCTTTACACCCAAACCGGCAATCAGCACATCGTCAACAAACTGGCTTGCAGACAGCTTCCGTACCCGGGCATTAAAGGGCATACACACCAGCACATCGACATCAAGTTGCCGCAGTGCGAGTAATTTCTCGCGAAAACGCATCAGTCGGGCGGGCGCCTTGGTACCACAAAAATGCTCTTGCGGCTGCGGTTCAAAAATGATTACAGCAGCAAGCGTGTTCAACGACTGCGCTTTGCGTTTGACCTGGTCAATAATGACTCTGTGACCCAGGTGCACACCATCAAAATTGCCAATAGTGGCGACACAACCCTTGGGCATGGCATGCAGGTTATGCAGCCCACGAATCAACCTCATTCCACGTATCCGTTTTTCCGAAACGGGCGATTATATACCAGTCACCTCATGCAGACCATCAAGCCCGCCGCATGAACTGCCTCACCCTGACGCCACAAAGATAGAGCACGAGGAAATAGCCGCCCGCACCCAGCACGACGGTCGCCAGCATATAGGTTGCACGCGCAGCCAACGACAACTGATACCAGTCAAGGCCCCGCAGCGCCACTGCCCATATCACCAGACCCAGCGCGGCGTTTGCCAACAGCAATTGTCCTGCGAACCTTTGCCAACCCGGACGAGGAACAAAAACACCGGACTTCTTCAGACCACTGAACAACCAGAAGGCATTCAACCAGGCAGACAGACTTGTCGCCAGGGCCAGCCCCACATGGGCCAACGGAAAGATAAGCAAAAGATTGAACCCCATATTGGCAATCATGGCCCGAATACCAATCTTCACCGGCGTTTTGGTGTCCTGACGGGAGAAATACCCCGGCGCCAGCACCTTGATCAGCATAAAGGCCATCAGCCCGAGCGAGTAGGCGCGCAAACTTCCGGCCGACATTTCCACATCAAACACGGTCATCTCGCCGTAGTAAAACAGCGTAATCAGCAAGGGTTCGGCAAGCGTCAGCAGCGCCAGGGCCGCCGGCACCCCTATCAGTAAAACAGCACGCATGGCCCAATCCAGCGTGGCCGAGAATTCCGTAGTCGACTGTTCGGCATGCCTACGCGACAAGGCAGGCAACAACACAGTCGCAATCGCAATACCAAACACCCCCAATGGCAATTCCGCCAGACGATCCGAGTAGTACAGCCAGGAAACACTCCCTGTCTGAAGGAAGGATGCAAGCACCGTATCCAGTAACAAGTTGATCTGACTGACCGACACACCAAAAAGCGCCGGCACCATCAAGGTCAAAATCCGCCGCACCCCTTCGTGACGGTAGTCGAGCCGTGGTCGAGGTAACAGATTTCGCCGCAACAGAAAGGGTACCTGAAACAGCGCTTGCAGCAATCCGGCGATCACCACCCCCCAAGCCAACGCCATGACCGGCTCGGCGAAGAGAGGCGACATAAAAATAGCGGCAAAAATCATCGCCAGATTGAGAAAAACCGGCGTAAACGCAGGCACGGCAAAACTGCCAAAGCTGTTGAGAATAGCCCCGGCAAAGGCCGTCAGTGAAATCAGCAGCAGATAGGGAAAGGTAATTCGAAGCATATCACTGGCAAGCGCAAACTTTTCCGGCTCACCGTGAAAACCCGGGGCAAACACAAAGGTCAAACCGGGCGCGCACAACATCGCGACCAAGGTAATCACCAGCAGCACGAGCCCCAGCACGCCTGCCACCGAGGCGATCAATCCGCGAACATCTTCGTGCGACGTTTTCGTTTTGTATTCTGACAAAACCGGCACAAACGCCTGCGAAAACGCGCCTTCGGCAAACAGGCGACGCAAGAAGTTGGGAATCTTGAACGCGATAAAAAACGCATCGGCGCCCGCGCTCGCTCCAAAGTAGCGAGCAATGACCACATCCCGAACCAGCCCCAAAATGCGCGACAGCAGCGTCATGATACCTACAATACCGCTGGACTTGAGCAAGCCCGGGCTTTTGGAATTCTGTTTTTGCGGTTTTTGTTCCTCTACCCCACCCATGACCACTCCGATGCCCCCGGCCCACTTTCGGGCAGCCACTATAACACCGCGCACACCAACAAAGAATGCTCGTTCATACCCTCAAAACCTGTGCATTTCCAGTGTTACACTCAATGCAAGCAACGGTGGAGGATGGCACACGCAACATTTATATATTGACAAACAACGCTCAAACCGGCATATTTTCGCGTCATTTATTTCGGGGCCAATGCCCCTGGCAAATTTTTCGCGACTCGAGGAGTTAACGGTGGCAAACAATCCCTCTTCCAAAAAGCGTGCACGTCAGGCTGAAAAACGTCGTCAGGCGAATGCAAGCCAGCGCTCTATGGTACGAACCTTTATCAAGAAAGTTGTATTAAAAGCTGACGCAGGAAACCATGCAGAAGCCGCAGCCGCCTTTACCGCGGCCGTTCCTGTTATTGACAGCATGGTTAACAAGGGCATCATCTCCAAGAACAAGGCCGCTCGCACCAAGAGCCGCCTGAACGCACGCGTCAAGGCACTTCAGGCAGCCGCCTGATTCTCGTTTGACTGCCCAAGAAAACAAAAAAGCCGATCTTTCGATCGGCGTTTTTGTTTTCATAAGAATTCCCGCGGCTAAACAATCGCAAACGATCTCTACTGCCTCGATCAACCAGCCATCACCGCTAGATGAGCACCATGTTGTCACGATGCATCAACTCCGGCTCATGCACATAGCCAAGAATCTTTTCGATCTTGTCACTGGACTGCCGCAAAATCTTTGACACATCTTCGGCATTGTAGTTTACCAAGCCTCTGGCCACTTCGCGCCCGGATGCATCAAGACAGGACACCATCTCCCCGCGCCTGAACCTCCCCCTTGCCTCGGCAACACCCACGGCCAGCAAACTACGCCCGCGCTTCGACACCGACTCCACCGCGCCGTCATCCAGTATCAACTGACCCCGCACCTGAAGATGCCCTGCCAGCCACTGCTTGCGCGCCAACTGACGCCCCTGCCGGGGCAGCAGCAATGTACCCAGGCGCTCTTGCTGACGCAGGCGCAACAAGACAGACTCAAGCCGCCCCCCCACTATCATGGTAAAGGCACCGGAGCGCGCTGCAAGACGGGCTGCGCGAATCTTTGTCAGCATCCCGCCCCGCCCCAGCGACCCGGCTCCTCCCGAGGCCATAACATCCAGCTCAGGCGCATTTGCCGGCGATTCGTGCACCAGCTGCGCGTCAGTGTGCTTGCGCGGATCCTTGTCAAACAAACCCAGCTGATCGGTCAGGATAATAAGGCCATCGGCCTCAACCAGATTGGCGACCAAGGCTCCCAGGGTATCATTATCCCCAAAGCGTATCTCATCAGTGACCACCGTATCGTTTTCGTTGATAACCGGAATCACGTTGAAATCCACCAGGGTACGCAAGGTGCTTCGTGCATTCAGATAACGCTTGCGGTCAGACAAGTCATCATGAGTCAACAACACCTGCGCCGTATGAAGACCGTGACGCTGAAACGCCGACTCCCAGGTTTGCACCAGGCCCATCTGCCCAACCGCGGCCGCCGCCTGCAATTCATGCAAGTAATGCGGGCGAACCTTCAACCCCAACCGGGTCATTCCCTCAGCAACCGACCCGGATGACACCAGTACGATCTCCATGCCAGCACGCTTCAACTCGGCCAACTGATCGACCCAGCCGCCAATGGCTGCACAGTCAAGCCCCTGACCATCATTGGTGAGCAAAGCACTACCGATCTTCACCACCCATCGCATCGAACCTGACAAACACTTTCTTTCAGCGATCAGAGCATCGTTCATCACAGCCTACCAAATTCAGTTAATACAGAGCCTGCCCGGTGCCGCTGACCCCTTTAATGCATGTAGATAGATTCTGCCTCATCGTCATCATCGTCTTCGGCGTCATCTGCATGCTGGGCCAGATGCGCCTGTCGCAACGCCTGAATCGTATCCCGCGCCTCGGCATCCATCTGCTCGCGGGTTTGCCGCTCCAGCTGGGCCAACTCCGGATTTTCACTTTCCTGCCGCGCCCGCTCTTCAATCCAGGACATGATATCGCGGCATAGCGAGCGCGTTCCCTCGCCGGTTATCGCCGAGATCCGATATACCGGGCCATCCCAGCCCAACTCATCCACCAGATCAGCGCAAACTGCTTCAACGGCGTCAACATCCAAGGCATCCAGTTTGTTAAGCACCAACCAGCGCTCTCGTGTCGCCAAGGTCGGACTGAATCGCTCGAGCTCGTCGGCAATAATCCGGACCATTTGCGCCGGATCACTGCCATCATAAGGCGCCACATCAACAACATGCAGCAACAGACGCGTACGCACCAAATGCTTCAAAAACCGCACACCAAGGCCAGCGCCTTCCGCAGCCCCTTCAATCAGTCCCGGAATATCTGCAACCACAAAACTGCGGTAAGGGTCGACACTCACCACGCCAAGATTGGGGACTAACGTCGTAAAAGGATAATCAGCCACCTTGGGTTTTGCTGCCGAAATGGCACGAATCAGCGTGGATTTGCCTGCATTGGGCATCCCCAGCAAACCAACATCCGCCAGCACCTTTAATTCCAGGCGCAGGTTTCGTGCCTCGCCATCCTTGCCCTTGGTACATTGGCGGGGAGACCGGTTCACACTGGACTTGAAACGCGAATTACCCAGGCCATGGAAGCCACCGCGAGCCACCATCAGCTGCTGTCCGGCCTGGGTCAAGTCACCCAGAACCTCGTCGGTATCGACATCCACAACCGTGGTACCCACCGGAACTTTCAGCACCAGCGTATCGCCACTTTTCCCCCGGCAATTGGCACCACTGCCGGAGCTGCCGCTGGTGGCAATGAACTTGCGTCGATAGCGAAAGTCAATCAACGTATTGATGCTGGTGTCCGCCTCCAAAACCACAGACCCGCCATCACCACCATCTCCGCCATCAGGCCCCCCCATTGGCGCAAACATTTCGCGGCGAAAGCTGACAACCCCATTACCACCCTTTCCCGCTTCGACGTAAATAGTTGCTTCATCTACGAATTTCATAGTAGTACCTCTTGCATGGAAAGCGCGCACAATTGCCAAGAGCAACCGCACACAAGGATGAGGGCCGCACCGCAGCCAAGAGATCATCTCGCAAACACATCAGGCGCTGAAGGGCGACTTTGACAACCTGCCCTTGACGTGACCCGGATATCGCCGGCAGATTGAGAAACGTTATCAGCTCCAACACAAAAAAAGCCCCGCCACGGCGGAGCTTTTCAGACCTTTGTGTCGAGCTTAATTAGCCAGCACGCTGACGTAGCGGCGATTCAAAGGGCCCTTAACTTCAAACTTGATCACGCCATCCGCGGTGGCAAACAAGGTGTGATCCTTGCCGCAACCAACATTGGAACCTGCATGGTACTGAGTACCCCGCTGACGAATGATAATATTGCCAGCCTTTACCACCTGGCCGCCAAAGAGCTTGACGCCAAGTCGTTTGGAATGTGAGTCGCGACCGTTGCGGGTACTACCACCCGCCTTCTTGTGAGCCATTAGATTACTCCTCTCGCCGTTCGATGCCTCGCCTTCGAGACAACCTGATTCAATGACAATTAGCCAGCATTAATGCCGGTAATTTTAACCTGTGTAAACCACTGCCGGTGTCCCATGCGCTTCATGTGGTGCTTGCGGCGTCTGAACTTGATGATGGTTACCTTGTCATGGCGACCATGACCTACCACCTCAGCTGTCACCTTGGCACCCGGTACCACAGGCGCACCCACCTTGACTTCTTCGCCATTGGCAACCAGCAGCACCTTGTCAAACTCGACAGCACCACCGGTTTCAACTTCGATTTTCTCAAGCTTTAACACTTCGCCTTCTACAACGCGATGCTGCTTACCACCACTTACGATAACTGCGTACATTTTTCTCTCCGCCGATTTCTCGGACCTGTTGAACGAGACACCATCAATCACCTATGGACTGACGCATCCGCCTTTCACTTGAAACCACACAGCCCGGAGCTCTTGATCATTCCTGACACGCACGACGCCCGATTGCAAACACACGCTGCCGCCAGACTAAAACCGAACCTGCTGCGAACTTGTCCTGCTTCTACTGGAAGCGCTCTGGCAACCATATTGCAGGGAGCATATTCCTACCATGAGGGGGCAGTAGTGTATAAAAACAGAACGGATCAGGCAACAGAATTCACACACTGAACTTCTGACAAACCAAACCGCATTCTGCCCTGACATCAAAGCACAACAGAAGTATCAGTAGATTCTTGGCACTCGTGCCGAAACGCCGGTAAGCAATTCATACCCCAGCGTGCCGGCACAGGCGGCAACTTCATCGACACTGACATTTTCTCCCCACAATTCCACAAGATCGCCAACCCTGGCCTTTTCGCAATCAGTGAGATCCACTGCCAGCATATCCATGGATACCCGACCGACCAGCGGCACACGCGTGCCCAGTATCCAGACGGGCGTACCGGAAGGTGCATGGCGTGGATAGCCGTCCGCATACCCCATTGCAACAATCCCGACGCGCGATGGCCGGGCTGCACACCAGTCGAGCCCATACCCGACGCACTCGCCGCTGGCAACCTGGTTTACCGAAATCAACGCTGATTCCAGCGTCATCACTGCCTGCAGACCCTGCGCAACCGCGCTGCGAGATGCAACCGGCGATGAGCCGTACAGCATGATTCCCGGACGCACCAAATCCCCTGCAAAATCAGACAGGTACAACACCCCTGCGGAATTGCATAGCGACCGCTTGAGCGGCACACCCGTCATCACCCCTTCAATCGCTGTCATCGCCCGCTTAAAGCCGTCAACCTGTTGCGCCGAAAAACAGCTCGCCAGTTCATCGGCACAGGCAAAGTGGGTCATCACCCCCAGAAGCCGCACCCCAGGAAGGCATGAAATACGCCGGGCAAGCTGGTCGGCATCGGCCACCAGCAGACCAAGCCGGTTCATTCCGGTATTGAATTTCAACCACACAGATACGGATCGAAGCTGGCCGGACTCTCGCGCCCGACGCTCAAGCGCCAACAGCTGGTGATCCGAATGGATCACCCACTGCAAATCATTGAACGCCCACTCCTCAAGCTCCGAGACATGAAAAAAACCCTCGAGCAGCAATACGGGCGCCTGCACCTGAGCATGACGAACACGCACCGCCTCCTCGATGCTGGCAACGGCAAGCATACACCCCGCCTGTTCTGCGATGCGGGCGACAGGCACGATACCATGACCATAACCATCGGCCTTGATCACCGCAGCAACGCTTGCCCCTTTGGCACACTGCCGGGCCAACTGCAAATTACGTAAAAAAGCATCAAGATTGATTCGCGCACGCGCCGGGCGAGCCATATCGTTTCTCCCTCAGACCCCAACCAAGCCACTCAAAACTCTCCCGCACCGTAATCCACATAGGCGAGATCCTCGAACTTCGTGTATTGCCCCTGGAACGCCAGCTTGATCGCCCCAGTAGGCCCGTTACGCTGTTTTCCTATGATAATTTCCGCGATGCCCTTGTCGTCGCTTTCAGGGTGATAGTAGTCGTCGCGATAAATAAACATGATGACATCAGCATCTTGCTCTATCGCCCCCGACTCCCTTAAATCAGAGTTGACAGGCCGCTTGTTGGGCCGCTGCTCAAGACTCCGGTTTAACTGGGACAAGGCCACCACCGGACACCGCAACTCTTTGGCGAGCGCCTTAAGCGAGCGGGATATTTCAGAGATCTCCGCCGTTCGCCCTTCCGTCATGCCGGGAACACGCATCAACTGCAAATAATCAATCATGATCAATGCGAACTCGCTTTTGGTCTCCCGCGCAATACGTCGCGCCCTGGATCGCACCTCGGTCGGGCTCAATGCAGGCGTGTCATCAATATAAAGCGGCTTATCCTTGAGCAGACTCACCGCAGAGGTGAGGCGCGGCCAGTCATCCTCCTGCAACTGTCCGCTGCGTATACGGGTCTGATCAATCCGGCCAATGGATGAAAGCATCCGCATAATGATGGCGTCCGAAGGCATCTCCATGCTGAACACCAGCACCGGCCCCTTGGCACTCATGACTGCCGCCTCTACCAGATTCATGGCAAAGGCTGTTTTCCCCATGGAGGGACGCGCAGCCACGATCACCAGATCCGATCGCTGCAAGCCCCCGGTTCTGTCATCCAGATCCCGAAAACCAGTCGTCACACCTGTCAACGCGTCTTTGGAGTTGAACAACTCGTCAATTCGCTCAAGTGTTTGGGTAAGAATCGGGTTGACACTGACAGGCCCGCCTTCTTTGCTTCTGGCCTCGGCGATCTCGAAAATCTTCCGCTCCGCCTCATCAAGCAGCTCGGCACTGCTGCGGCCTTTGAGATTAAAGGCGCCGTCCGAAATCTCACCCGAGACCGAAATCAAGCGCCGCAAAATGGCCCGCTCGCGTACAATTTCGGAGTAAGCCCGGATATTGGCCGCCCCCGGAGTATTACGAGCCAACTCAGCCAGGTAGCCCGTCCCCCCCACTGCCGCCAAACTGCCATTGCGTGCCAGCTCTTCGGACAAGGTGATAACGTCCAAAGGCTTGGCCTCGGACGCAAGTGCCGCTACCGCCTTAAAGATCAACTTATGTGCATGGCGGTAAAAATCATCTTCAACCACGAGATCTGAAACAATATCCCATTTGGTATTGTCCAGCATCAGCCCGCCAAGCACCGACTGCTCAGCTTCTACAGAATGGGGGGGGAGCTTGATCTGACTGGTTTCTTTGTCGGACGACAGCACCGAACTCATAACAGGCACCTTCTCCGCGTCAGGGGAAATGCTATAGACAAAACGCGCACGGCCCGAGAGCAAAACCCTCAGGCCGTAACAAAATCAACACCAACCAACCACAAAACAAATTGTGTCGTTAGCTGGCCACAACATTGAGCTTGATCGTTGCAGTAACATCCGAATGCAACTGAACGTCAATTTCAAACTCACCTGTTTGACGAATCGCGCCTTCAGGCAAACGAACTTCGCTTTTGTTTACCTCAATACCGGCTGCCGTAATGGCCTCGGCGATATCGCGCGCACCAATAGATCCAAAGAGCTTGCCTTCGTCACCGGCATTACCTGCAATTGTAATGGCCTTTTCATTCAGCTCTGCGGCACGCGCCTGAGCCTTGGCCAATCTGTCAGCAGCGGCTTTTTCGAGCTCTGCCCGGCGCGTTTCAAATGCGGCAATATTCTCGGCTGTAGCCGGAACCGCTTTGCCAAACGGAATCAAATAATTGCGACCATAACCGGCACGCACATTAACCTTGCTACCAAGGCCACCCAGTCTTCCCATTTTCTCGAGCAGAATAACTTCCATCTCGCTAACCTCATTTAAGCTTCGATCACCCGTTTATGTTTGCGATGGATCAATGGCACGACCGCGAAAATCGAGCCAACTGTCAAGCATCGCCACAAAAACCAGCAGTACAAAAAAACTTGGCCCCAACAGCAATGCCGCAACATAAAAGGCAAACAGCCAGCGCCAACCCAATTTCTTTTTCGCCACAATGCCATGAACCAATGCCAAGCCCGCAAAGACATAACATATCGACAGCACCAGCACCAACATCAACGCATTTTCGCCAAGGGCCGGAGACAGAAATAGCCCCACCAGCGCCAATGCCGAAAACTTCCCTGAAAACCTGAAAGCCACAAACTCTTTCTTGAAGCCCTCGGGATTATACAAACTCGCCTGCCAGGATCTGGCCAAAACCACTCCGAGCAACGCCAGACTGAAATAAGTCGCGGCAAAGCTGCCTTTCATCAAGGCAATCAACACCACATCGACACTGTCACCCATCGCCGTGATGATGGCCGGATCCACTTCGGTGTAGAGCTTCTTCGAAAACTCAACCAACTCGACGAGCAAATCAGGCATCAGATAGGCTGAAAGCCCTCCGGCACACACGCCAAGCAACCCACCCGACCCAATCGCAGCCTCCCACGAGGAGGTTGATCTAAGTACGATGGCCATCACCCAGGACACCAGGATGACGAGCGCGGGCCCGGCATCCCCCTGAAACAGGAACCATCCGCCAGCGGGAATCAGCGCCCAAAACAGAACCTTGGCTCCTGCGCTCAGACTCACAGCCAGCGTTATCAGACCAACAGCTGCCGCAGAAATCCAGTAAAGCAAGGGAAATGCTGCCGCAATCACCGCCACCAGCACCGCTTGCGTAGGACCACGCACTATATAATTTGCCAAAGCCTTCATAACAAGCGAAATAAGGTGACGTGCTTACTCGTGATGATTATCCGTAAATGGCAACAGCGCCAAAAACCGGGCGCGCTTGATGGCTGTAGCCAACTGGCGCTGATAGCGTGCCTTGGTGCCGGTAATACGGCTTGGCACTATCTTACCGGTTTCGGTAATGTAACCCTTCAGGGTTTCAATATCTTTGTAGTCGATTTCTTTAACGCCTTCGGCGCTAAAACGACAGAATTTGCGACGACGAAAAAAACGTGCCATTGATTTTCTCCCAATAATAAAATGTTAAACGTCAGACGAAGCAGGACTACTCGTCATCACCTTCATCTTCGTCCTGATCTTCGACTTCAGCCTCTTCCACTTTACGCGAAGGTGCTGCGCGGCGATCGTCACGAGAATCAGCCAGTTTTATAGGAGAAACTTCGGTCACTGCCTCTTTCTTGCGGATCACCAGATCACGCAAAATCGCATCATTGAAACGGAAGTTGTGTGTCAGTTCACCAAGAGCCTCATCGGTACACTCCACATTCATCAATATGTAGTGTGCCTTGTGAATCTTGTTGATAGGGTATGCCAGATGACGACGACCCCAGTCTTCGAGGCGATGAACCTGTCCACCGGTACCTTTGACAGTACTGGTATAACGCTCGATCATGCCAGGAACCTGTTCGCTCTGGTCTGGATGTACCAGAATAACGATTTCGTAGTGACGCATTGTCGCTCCCTTCGGGTAACAGCTTCAGTCAGGTTCGTGCTGACCAAAGCAAGGAGTTAAAGAACATGGTTTTTGGAACCGCGCATTCTATTGGGTCGACTGGCAAGTTGCAAGCCGAATTTACCCTTCACTGCGGCCCAGGGTCGGCGGCCCGTCGCTGCCGCACAGCCTCAAACAGGCACACTCCGGCAGCGACCGATACATTGAGACTGCTGACGGAGCCTCCCATGGGAATGCCAACCAGCTCATCACAGTGCTCTGCTGTCAGCCGCCTCAATCCCCGACCTTCGGCTCCCATCAGCAAGGCAACGCTGCCCGCAAGATTCACATCGTAAATAGACTTTGCAGATTCACCTGCCGTCCCGATCAGCCAGACACCATTTTGCGCAAGCCACCGCAGCGTTCGCGCAAGGTTCGTAACCCGAATATAAGGAACCACCTCTGCGGCACCACAGGCCACCTTGCGAGCCACGGCGTTCAGCGGCGCCGATTTGTCTTTGGGCGCAATGACGGCATGCACCCCCGCTGCATCGGCTGTTCGCAGGCAGGCCCCCAGGTTGTGGGGATCCGTCACGCCATCCAGGACCAGCAAAAAGGCCGGCTTGGTCAAGTCGCGCAACACCTGCTCGAGATCACCCTCGTCCCGATCCTGCGCCAGACGACTCTCTGCCACAACCCCCTGGTGATTGCCCTGAACCATCTTATCCAGACTGGCACGATCAGTTTCTTTTACCTTTAGCCCACGCTCGCCGGCCATGGCGACCAGGCGGGCCAGGCGCTGATCACCCCGCCCCTTGAGCACCCACAAACACACAGGCTCCGCACTGCCGTTTTCCAGCAAAGCGGTAACCGCATGAACCCCGAATACTTTTTCTAACGACATACAACCTCTTGGCAAACCTCCGACAGCTAATTAACAGCCAACGCAGCCCCCTGCGATCAGGAGCCAGCGTCAGCCTTTCGCTTGCGAACCCCCGAAGACTTGGGGCGAGCGACCTCGCCCGCTTGTTTCGCTTGTTTCGCTCGTTTCGCGGGGGATTTACCCGCACCGGCAGCCGTCTTTTTGTTCTTTGAAGCCTTGCCCTTCTTTTTTGCAGAAGCCGTGTCCGCACGACCACCAGATGCCTCGGTTTCTTTGGTGCGCGCAGAAGCCGCCCCACCGGATTTGCGTCGGGAAGCCGTTGCAGCAGCCTGAATGGCCTTGGCACCCTTACCGCGACGCACTGCAGCACTGAGAAGTTCGAGATCCACCTTGCGATCTTCCAGACTCACACGCACAACCCGCACCTGAACCTCATCCCCCATATGAAAACCGGCACCCGAGCGCTCGCCCACCAACCTGTGATGCGCAACATCGAAGTGATAGTAATCGCTATCAAGGGTCGATACATGCACCAGCCCTTCCACAAACAGCCCTTTGAGTTCAACAAAGAAGCCAAAGCCCGTTACCGCCGATATAACACCGTCAAACACCGCACCGACATGCTCGCGCAAAAACTCGCATTTCAACCAATTGGCGACATCGCGGGTAGCTTCATCGGCGCGACGCTCGGTGAGCGAAACATGCTCGCCTAACTCAAGCATGTACTTGGTATCGTAGGGGTAGACCATGCCATCCATTCTGCACTGCGGAGGCACTACGTGCTTGCCAGGTACCGGAGCATGAACGAGCGACTTGATTGCCCGGTGCACAATCAGATCCGGATAGCGGCGTATCGGCGAGGTAAAGTGCGTGTAATGGGGATAGGCCAAGCCAAAATGGCCCTTTTCTTCCGGGCTGTACACTGCCTGACTCAATGACCGCAACATGACCACCTGAATGACACTGGCATCCGGGCGATCACCAATGCTTTCGAGCAGACGCTGATAATCCCCAGGCTGCGGATCATCCCCGCCTCCGAGTTGCAAGCCCAACTCCCCGAGAAATGCGCGCAAATTCTCGAGCTTTTTCTCGGTCGGACCATCATGCAAGCGATAGAGCACAGCAAGCCCTGACTGCTGCAACATGCGCGCCGTGGCGACATTGGCACACAACATGCACTCTTCGATCAGCTTGTGGGCATCGTTGCGAACCACAGGCACTATTTGCTCAATTTTCCGGTCTTCGTCAAAAAGAATACGGGTTTCGACGGTCTCAAAGTCGATGGCGCCGCGCTTTGTTCGCTCGTTTCGCAGCACACCATAGAGATCGTAGAGATGATGCAGACAGGGCAACAAGGTCGCATACTGCTCACACAAGGCCGCACCGGCAGTGGTATCGGGATGCTCAAGCATCTGACTTACCTGGGTATAGGTCAAACGCGCATGGGAGTGCATCACCCCCTCATAAAAACGGTAACCACTGAGAAGCCCCTCAGCAGACAGCGTCATTTCGCACACCATGCAAAGCCGATCTACCTTTGGATTCAACGAACACAACCCGTTGGAGAGAATTTCAGGCAACATGGGCACAACATGATCAGGAAAGTACACCGAGTTACCCCGGTTGCGGGCCTCTTCATCCAGAGCCGAACCCGGCCTGACATAATGAGCAACGTCGGCGATGGCCACAATCAAACGCCAGCCACCTCCCTTTTTAGGCTCACAATACACGGCATCATCAAAGTCGCGCGCATCCTCACCATCAATGGTAACCAGAGGCAAGGCACGTATATCAACGCGATTCGATTTATCCGCCTCGGCAACACAATCGGAAAACTGCTGTATCTGCAGCTTGACGGATTCTGGCCACACGAAGGGAATACCATAGGAGCGAATGGCCACCTCGATTTCCATGCCCGGCGCCATGTGATCTCCGAGGATTTCAACAACACGCCCCACCGCCAGCGTTCGTATGGTAGGCTGGCGCACGATCTCGACAACCACGTACTGCCCATGAACTGCACCACCCGCGTCCTCAGGCGCGACCACAATCTCGCCGCTGATCTTGGGGTTCTCGGGAGTGACCATTACCAGTCCGCTTTCCCGAAACAGGCGCCCAACGATTGTTTTGGTATTGGACTCCAGCACTTCGACCACGACCGCCATCCGCCGTCCCTTGGCGTCAACATCATCGACACGCACCAGCACCCTGTCGCCGTGAAAGACAGATCCCATCTGTCTGGCCTGCAAGAAAAGATCATCACCACCATCATCCGGGGTGACAAATCCGTAACCGTCGCGATGCCCTTGCACAACGCCCTTGATGAGGTCGACCCGGGCGATGGGTGCGAAGGCGCCCCGTCTATTGCATATCAACTGCCCATCACGACACATCGCAATAAGGCGTCGCCGCAATGCTTCTATCGAATCCTCATCGGCTATTGAAAGCTCGTGGCATAACTCTTCATGGGTCGCCGGCCCCTTGCGAGCTCCCAGATATTCCAGAATAAACTCCCGGCTATACACGGGATTATCGTACTTTTGCGCTTCCCGCTGAGCGTGGGGATCCCTGATTGCCGGAGCCGAAGCTTCTTCACTTTTGCCACGACGCTTTGCCGATGAAACCTGCTTTGGCGCGCCAGCTTTATTATCTTCTTTCGATTTTTTTGACATTATTTATCCTGTAAAGGCACCTGCACATACGAGGTGCCAAGGTGCAAAATTCTTACTTAACTACGCCGCATTATAGCGACAAACGTCACATTACCATTGTTGCTCGCTGCTGCACATCGAATCATTGCAAACCGCCCCAAAAATCATTTGACAGCACAAAAACAATTAAGTAAAGTTCGCGACCAGTTGGCAAGCATGCCACCTAAAAATCCTGCAAGACCACTGCCGAGGTGGTGAAATTGGTAGACACGCTAGCTTCAGGTGCTAGTGGGGGCAACCCCGTGGAGGTTCAAGTCCTCTCCTCGGCACCAATCAAAGTACATCTCTACATAATTCTGTTTATTCCGAAACAACGCTGCTTTTTTCATCTTTACTCATTCTGTTAGGCCAATCCGAAAACTGGAGTCTTGATCCCTCCATCACCTGTAACCAGCCATTTAACAGGAACACAACATGTCTTCTGAAGCAGCAGCAACCAACACCGACTCTGCACCGGATCAGGCACAACTTGCTGGCAAGGTGAATGCCTTCATCGATCAGTTCAAGTCATTGCAAATGGCCAGCCTGAATCCGAAAGGCGACCCTGAGGCCAGCTATGCTCCCTTCATTCGCCGAAATCACCTCTTTTATATTTTCATCAGCGACATGGCCAATCACACAAGAAATCTTAGACACCACCCACGGCTTGCACTTTTTCTGATTGAAGACGAAAGTACTTGCCGCAACCTGTTTGCCCGTACCCGCCTAAGCATTAACGCAACCAGCGCCTTTATCGAAAGAAACAGCGGTCAATGGACAGAGGTGATGCACGAATTCAAGACCACACATGGCCAGACACTGGAACTGCTCATGCAACTACCCGACTTCCACCTGGTCGAACTTGCTGCGCTCGAAGCCAGCTTTGTTACCGGCTTCGGAAAAGCCTTTCGCATCAGCAAAGAGCAAATGAAACAAAACCCAAAGCACCCATCACTCTAAAAATCATAAAGTAAACCTGTGATTACACGGCACAACCATTCCTTCCACCTGCGCCATAAACACAAAAAGCGCCAGTAATGGCGCTTTTTGTGTTTATGGCATTAATCAGTCCTTGAACGGGTGACGCAACACAATGGTCTCATTACGATCCGCGCCCGTGGAGATGATATCGATCGGAGCCTCGATCTTCTCTTCAAGGAAACGA
>JBFHRO010000007.1:0-32521 GCA_041591635.1 Oleiphilaceae bacterium
CAGGCTCATGACGCCCTTGGGGGTGCAGGGGCGCAGCACCGGCATGCGCTGGGCAAGGCGGCCCAGGTTGTAGGGATGAAAACCGTCGACATCCTTGTCGGGGCGAATGCGTTCGAGAATCAGGTCTGCATTCAGGTGTTTGGGCAGTGGCAACTGAACCAGAATGCCGTCGATGCGATTATCTTCGTTGAGTTTGTCGATCAATGCGAGCAGGGCTTCCTGAGTGGTTTGCGTATCGAGCTTGAAGGATTCGGAATAAAAACCGCACTGCTCACAGGCCGAGGTCTTGTTTTTGACATAAACATGGGACGCCGGATCGTGGCCGACAATGATGACCGCCAAGCCTGGCCGACGCAGGCCCAGTGCGACACGCTGCTCGACTTTCTGGGCAATGTCGGCGCGAAAGCCGGCGACAATGGCTTTGCCATCGATCAGTTGGGCGGTGCGGGGTTCACGGGTCTCGGTCATAGTGTTCTCGGTGTGTTAGCGGGCGCTTTGGCGTATCCGGTATGACGTCAAGCAATGGTCTGAATAAGGCGCGCATTTTCTCATGGACGCCAGTCGAGAAAAAGTAAAAACTTTCTCCGGGATTTGCGTTTGTCATGTCTGTGGTGCAGTCTTGCCGCACCACTTATGAGTGGCAAGCCGGTACGCGATAAAAAAACTGTAAGATTTTTTGGGGTTAACGCGACCAAGCGGGATACCCTGTGCGTCAGGGTAGACGTTTTTGTTTGCCATCCCTTCATTGCCATCTGGAATCCTACCCCCATGCTGGACACTCGACCCTTATTACTCACCACCCAATTTCCTGCACTGCGGCGCTCAACCCTGGAAACCTTGCAGGTTAATCTGGGGTACCTGTGCAATCTCAGTTGCACCCATTGCCACGTGGCGGCGGGCCCCAATCGCAAGGAGCTGATGGATCGACCGACCATTGACCTGGTGCTGGCCTTCATCGATGCACACCAGATCAAAACGCTGGATCTTACCGGCGGGGCGCCCGAGATGAATCCGCATTTCCGCTACCTGGTGCGCGAGGCGAGAAAACGCGGGCTGAGGGTGATCGATCGCTGTAATCTCAGCATTCTCTTAATGCCGGGATATGAAGATACCACCGCATTTCTCGCAGCAGAACAGGTCGAGATTGTGGCTTCCTTGCCCTGTTATCTGGAGGAAAACGTTGACAAGCAGCGCGGCAAAGGCGTGTATCAGGGGTCTGTGGAGGCGTTGCAGCAGCTCAATGCCTTGGGTTATGGGCGTGAGGGCTCAGGATTGCGACTGAATCTGGTCTACAACCCCGGTGGTGCGTTTTTGCCCCCGCCCCAGGCTGTGCTGCAGGCGGCCTACAAAACCGAACTGGCCGCACGTTTCGGGATCGTTTTCAATGAGCTTTTCACCATTACCAATATGCCTATCAGTCGTTTTGGCAGCGTTCTTTTGTCGACCGGCAAGTTTGAGGACTACATGCAGCTACTGCATCAGGCTTACTGCGCCGACAATTTGCCGCACCTGATGTGTAAAAGCCTGATCAGCGTGGATTGGCAAGGCAATGTGTATGACTGCGATTTTAACCAGATGCTGGAGTTGCCGCTGTGTCATGCCGACACAACCATGATCGCCACCGACAAGCCCCGAACCCACTTGAGTCAACTGATGCAGGTATCCCTGACGGGCAACCCGGTGCAGGTGGGGGAGCATTGCTTTGGCTGTACCGCCGGCCAGGGCAGTAGCTGCGGCGGCGCCCTGGAGGCCTGATGACAGAGCTCGCAGCCCGTCCTCTTATCAGTATTGTGGTGCCGGTGCTCAATGAAGCCGAGGGCATTGCTGCCAGCTTGCTGGCGCTGCAACCCTGGCGGGCCAACGGCATGGTGGAGATACTGCTGGTGGATGGCGGCAGCGTCGATGGTACCCGCGAAGCGGCACACCCCTGGATCGATGGCTGGCTCGACTCTCTGCCGGGCCGGGCGCGGCAAATGAATGCCGGGGCGGCGGCCGCGCAAGGTCAGATATTGCTATTTTTGCACGCCGATACGGCATTGCCGGCGTCTTTTGTTGCGGCACTCACCCAGGCAATCAAGGCAGGCTATCAGTGGGGACGTTTCGATGTGCGGCTCTCTGGCCAGGCCCCGCTGTTTCGCCTGATCGAAACCCTGATCAATGGCCGTTCACGGTTAACGGGAATCGCCACGGGGGATCAGGCCATGTTTATCACCAAAGCCTTGTTTGCGCGCGCAGGGGGCTTTCCTTTGCAGCCATTGATGGAAGACATTGAGCTTAGCCGCCGGCTGAAAAAGCACACCGCGCCTTGCTGCTTGCGTGAACGGGTGATTACCTCCAGTCGCCGGTGGGAGCAAAAGGGTATTTGGCGCACCATCTTTTTAATGTGGCAACTGCGGGCCCGTTACGCGCTGGGCGCCTCTCCCCATGTGCTGGTGAAGCGCTACTATGGCTAAGGCCCGTTTACCGACCTGCGCGCAGACCCTGGTGATGCAGTTTGCCAAATGGCCCCGGCCGGGAAAGGTCAAAACCCGGCTGGCGCGCCACCTGGGGGATGACAGGGCGCTTGAGGTTCACTGTGCGCTGACCTTGCAGGTACGCCGGGCACTTCGGCAGACGCCCTTTGTCGACAGCGAATTATGGTGGGATCAGGCACCGGGTGACGCCTTTTCATTGCCACCGGGCATGGCTCAGGACTGGCAGTGCATGATGACCGAGCCAGCTGCGGTTTTTGCCGTGCAGCAGGGGGAGGGCCTGGGGCCGCGCATGCAGCACGCCCTGCAATCCGGCTTGCGGCGTTATGGCCGGGCCATGGTTGTCGGCAGTGATTGCCCGACGGTTGATGCCGTCTATCTTCAGCAAGCCTCTGCGGCGCTTGATCATCATGATCTGGTGCTGATTCCGGCCCAGGACGGTGGCTATGTGCTGATCGGGGCAAGGGCACAGGCCGCGGCAGCCTTGGAACTGCTGTCGGCTGGCATTCCCTGGGGAACGCCACAGGTGCTCGCCGCAACGCTGGCACAGGTAAAGCGGCAAGGCTTGTCCGCCCGGCTGTTGGCCACCACCTGGGATGTGGATGAGTTACCCGACTACGAGCGTTGGCTTGCCGCCCATGCACCTGCGTACTTTTTGCGCTGAAACCGGATGTTAGTCTGTTCTGTTCCTTCACTGCCGAGCTTTCCCTCCTAACCATCTGGTTTTCAACCCCTATTTTCTGGCGGAATCTGACTCTTGGTATAGAATTTGTATCGGGTAAGTGTGTTCTGCCGGTGTGCCGTTTTTTTGACAGGGGAATGCGTTGGCACTGAGAGAACGACACGGCCAGTGGCATGTCAGCGTGGGCAATGATTGCAAGAAAAACGGATTGCAATAACGAAGTGGCTGACAGGCGTTTGTAAGGCTTTGTATAAGGGGTAAAACGGGTGAACTTATTTAGTAAAGCGCACATAGAGCATCAAAAGAAAGTGCATCAGGACTGCCCGTCCTACGGTGAAACTTCGCTGATTTTTGCACCCATGGTGTCGGAGTTGATCGAGTCCAACAACGTCAAGGACCTGCTCGACTACGGCGCCGGTCAGGGCAAGCTGGCGTCACAACTGCAACTTAGCGAGCTGATCAATATTCAGGTGTACGATCCGGCCTTTGAGTCTCACAAAACGCCGCCACAGCCGGCCGAAATGGTGGTGTGTCTGGACGTGCTCGACAACGTTGAGTCGGACAAGGTAGATCTGGTTCTGGATGACCTGTGTCGACTCACCAAGAGAATCGGGTTTTTCTCGATCAATACCACCACGGGCGATGATCTTGGCGACACCAAACAAAACACCAGCAAAACCATCCGTCCTGTGGAGTGGTGGCTGCCCAAGCTGCTGGAGCGGTTCGAGTTGCACTATTTCTCGCGTATCAGCCTTGGGTTTGTGGTAGTGGTCAAGAACAAAACCGAGCAATAGCCTGTTGCTGGATTTGTAGTGGTTAATGAAGTAACTGACGTGCGGGCAAGAGAGAAAAGATTATGTTTGATGGCGCATCCGTTTTGATCACCGGGGGGACCGGCTCGTTCGGTCATCAGTATACCCGCACATTGCTTGAGCAATACAAGCCCAAGCGCCTGATCATTTATTCGCGCGACGAGTTAAAGCAGTTTGAAATGCAACAGCGTTTCGATACCGCCAGCATGCGCTATTTTCTGGGCGATGTGCGGGATCAGCAGCGCCTGGTGCAGGCCATGAAAGGGGTGGATATTGTCATTCACGCGGCGGCCATGAAACAGGTGCCGGCGGCGGAATACAACCCCATGGAGTGTATCAAGACCAACATTCACGGGGCCGAAAATGTCATCAAGGCCGCGCTCGATAACAACGTCAAAAAGGTGATTGCGCTCTCGACCGACAAGGCCGCCAACCCGGTGAACCTGTACGGTGCCACCAAGCTGGCATCGGACAAGCTCTTTGTTGCCGCCAACAACGTCTCAGGGGGCCATCGGACGCGTTTTTCGGTGGTGCGTTATGGCAATGTCATGGGCTCCCGCGGTTCGGTGGTGCCTTTTTTCAAGAAGCTCCTCAAGCAGGGGGCAACGGAGCTGCCGATTACCGATCCGAACATGACCCGCTTCTGGATTACCTTGCAGCAGGGTGTGGATTTCGTACTCAAAAATTTCGAGCGTATGCAAGGTGGCGAGATTTTTGTGCCCAAGATTCCTTCGGTCAGAATTACCGATGTTGCGCAGGCCATGGCGCCGGGAATGCCGCACAAGATTGTGGGTATCCGACCCGGCGAAAAGCTGCACGAGACCATGTGTCCCAGGGATGACAGCCATATCACGCTCGAATTTGCCGATCACTTTGTGATCATGCCGACGATTCAGTTTTTCAGCGGCGATATGGACTACTCAAAAAACCTGCTGGGTGAAACCGGCAAGCCGGTCAAACAGGGGTTCAGTTACAACTCGGGCAACAACCCGCACTTCTTGTCGGTGCCCGAGATCCAGGCTATACATCAAGAAGCCGGCTTATGATTCCCTACGGTCGTCAGTCGATTTCGGAAGAAGACATCGCACAGGTGGTTGCGGTGTTGCGCTCGGATTTTCTGACCCAAGGCCCAATGGTCGGCCAGTTTGAACGGCAGGTGGCACAGGATTGTCGGGCCGGGCATGCGGTCGCGGTCAACAGTGGCACCTCGGCATTGCATATCGCCTGTCTGGCATTAGGGCTGGGGCCGGGAGACTGGCTCTGGACTTCGCCCATTTCGTTCGTGGCTTCGGCCAACTGCGGTTTGTATTGCGGGGCATCGGTCGATTTTGTCGACATTGATCCAGCCACTGGCAATATGGACGTCAGCCTCCTGGAAGAGAAACTGGCCCAGGCGGCAAAGCAAGGGCGCCTGCCGAAAATCCTGGTGCCGGTGCATTTTGCCGGTCAGCCCTGCGAGATGGAAAAGATTCACCAGCTTGGCCAGCGTTACGGTTTCAGGATCATCGAAGATGCCAGCCATGCCTCGGGTGCCTGGTACCAGAACACACCGGTGGGCAGTTGCACCTATGGCGATATGACGGTGTTCAGTTTTCATCCGGTGAAAATTGTCACTTCGGCCGAAGGTGGCATGGTGTTGACCAACGACAGTACGCTGGCCACAAAGCTGCGAATGCTGGCGAGCCATGGTATTACCCGCGACGCGACCCTCCTGAGCGATCACCACCAAGGACTTTGGTATTACGAGCAGCAAGGACTGGGGTTTAACTATCGCTTGTCCGATGTGCATGCCGCCCTGGGTCTGAGCCAGTGGACAAAAGTGTCCGCCTTTGTGGCCCGGCGCAATGCCTTGGCCGGGGCCTATGATAGTGCCTTTGCGCGCCTGGGCGTTGAGGTGTTGGCACAGCAGCCGAACCGGGTTAACAGTTATCACCTGTATGTCATCAAAATGCCGCCTGCGGCCGCCGCGTTGCGCCGTCAGGCCTACGATGCCCTGCGTGCAGCCGGCGTGGGCGTGAACGTGCATTACATTCCGATTCACTGTCAGCCGTTTTACCGCCAGCTTGGTTTCAAACCGGGCGATTTTCCGCAGGCCGAGCAGTTTTACGTCCGGGCACTGACCCTGCCGCTGTTCGCTGCCTTGACGGATGAGGAGCAAAATCAGGTCATTGCGCAGGTTGAGCGTGTTTTATGCCCCGGTTAGCTGTGGGAACCGTGCAATTTGGCACGGCGTATGGGGTTTCCAATTCGACCGGACAGACCTCGACCGCAGAGCTGACCCGGATTGTTGAGTTTCTTGCCAGGGAGCAGATCGACCTGTACGACACGGCCCCCTTGTACGGCGAGAGCGAAAAGGTGCTGGGTGACTGCTTGCCGGATGCCAGCGCCGAGATAGTGACCAAAACCACGCACTTTCACGCGGATCAGCTGACCGCCCAGGATGCCCGGTCGCTGCAGCAAACCTTTGAACAGTCGCTGCAACGATTGCGACGCTCACGCCTGTATGCCCTGATGGTTCACCAGGCCGATGACCTGCTCAAGCCCGGCGCCGAGTATCTTTGGCAAGCGCTTGAGTCTCTCAAGGCGCAGGGGCTGATCACCAAAATCGGCGTGTCGGTGTACAACGCCAGCCAGCTAGACCCGATTGTGCAACGCTTTGCTCCGGATCTGGTGCAGTTACCCTTGAATCTGCTTGATCAGCGCCTGTTTCGCACGGGGCATCTGCACCGGCTGCATGAACAGGGCGTAGAGATCCACACCCGCAGTGCTTTTCTGCAGGGGTTGCTGCTGATGCCGGCAACCGACCGGCCGGCCTGGTTTCAGCCGTATCGTGATGCACTGCAGCGTTTTGATCGCTTTGTCGCGGCCCGGGCGGTAACACCCTTGCAGGCCGCACTGGGTTTTGTCATGGCCTTACCCTGTGTTGACCGGGTGGTCGTGGGGGCCTGCTCGCTGGCCCAGTGGCAGACCATCGTCGCCGCCAGCCGCTTGCCCTTTGACAGTGGCGGCTGCGAAGCGCTGGCAGTGACCGATGCAGGATTGCTGGAGCCGTCACGCTGGCAGCTGTAGCCAACACCCTTATCAAGGCACAGCACGGGCAACTCGCCGCGTTAGCGAGTTACAGCGGCAGTTGTTTACCAAGCTGGTTGTTTACCAAGCTAGTCGTTTACAAAGATAGTCGTTTACAAAGATAGTCATTTACAAAGTTACCCATGCACAGATATAGCACTTTCCATGCATGCAGCGCAAAACCCCTCGGTCATCGCCATTTTGCAGGCCCGCACCTCGTCCACCCGATTGCCCGGCAAGGTGTTACTGCCCATCGTGGGAAAACCCATGCTGGCGTTGCAGATTGAACGCATTGCGCGCGCCCGAGCGATTGATCAGTTGATTGTGGCCACCAGCGACGAGCCGGGTGACAACGCACTGGCAGATCTGTGTCTGGCGCTGGGCGTGCACTGTTACCGGGGCAGCCTCAATGATGTGCTGGATCGGTTTTATCAGGCGGTACAGAGCCTTGCCCCGCGGGTACCGCAACACATAGTACGCCTCACCGGCGACTGCCCCCTGTTGTCACCGCGACTGCTTGATGCCCTGGTCCAACAGCACCTTGAAGCCGGCGCGGATTATTCCTGCAACTGCTACCCACCGAGCCTGCCCGATGGCCTCGATGCCGAGGTGGTGCGCTGGAGCACGCTTGCCCGAGCCTGGGCCGAGGCCCCGCCCGGGCTGCACCGGGAGCATGTGACATCCTACGTGCGGGATCAGATGGCGGGGGTGAAAAAGGCCGTTTACCAGCACCCGCAGAACTATTCCAGCTTGCGCCTTACGGTGGATTACCCCGAGGATTTTACCTTGGTCACCCGAATCTATGAGGCGCTTTATCCCCAACAGCCAGACTTCGAACTGGAGGCCGTGATCGACCTGCTGGGCGCGAATCCGCAGTGGCTGAGAATCAATCAGACCTTCGAGCGTAACAGTGAATACCTCAAGGCGTTGGGGCAGCTTAATTCGTTTCAATCAACCAGGGAGTAATTGCTATGGACCGTTACCAGAATTCCGAACGCCTGTTGGCCAAAGCGCTTGACGTGATTCCGACCGGCTCCCAGACCTTCAGCAAGAGTTATTACGCCTATCCCCGCGGTGCGGCGCCCATGCTGCTGGAACGGGGCAAGGGCAGTCGCGTGTGGGATGTGGATGGCAACGAATACATCGACTTTGTCAGCAGCCTGCTGTGTGTCAGCCTCGGCTATTGTGATCCTGAGGTTGATGCGGCGGTGATGGCCCAGCTGCAAAACGGGGTGAGTTTTTCCTTGCCCCACCGGCTGGAGGCCGAGGTGGCCGAGTTGCTGGTCGACATGATTCCCGCCGCCGAGATGGTGCGCTTTGCCAAGAATGGCACCGATGTAACATCTGCGGCGATTCGCCTGTCGCGGGCCGTCACGGGGCGCGAGCATGTGGCCGTGGGCGGTTATCACGGCTGGCAGGACTGGTATATCGGTTCCACCACCCGGGATCTGGGGGTGCCGGGGGGGGTGAAGGAGCTTACCCATAGCTTCAAATACAATGATATCGCCTCGTTGCAGGCACTGTTTGATCGCTATTCTGGCCAGCTGGCGGCGGTGATTCTTGAGCCCATGACCTTTGATCTGCCGCAAGCGGGGTTTCTTGAGCAGGTCAAAGCCCTGTGTGAGATTCATGGCACAGTGCTGATTTTCGACGAGATGATCACCGGGTTTCGCTTCAGCACCGGTGGCGCCCAGGCGTATTTTGGCGTTACGCCCGATCTGGCCACCTTCGGCAAAGGGATGGCGAACGGCTTCCCCCTGTCGGCCATTGTGGGCAGCAGGGCTCTGATGAAATCCATGGATGAAATCTTCTTTTCGGGCACCTTTGGTGGCGAAACCCTGTCCTTGGCCGCCGCCCGGGCGACTCTGATGAAAATGCGCCAGCAGAATGTTGCCGGCGCCCTGATTGAGCAAGGGCAGGGGCTGAAGGATGCCGTGACGGGTTTGATCGAACAGCAGCAGTTGCAGGACTATTGTGCTATTAGCGGCTTCCCCAGCTGGACCTTGCTTACGATCAAAGATAACGCACGCTATGGCGGACTTGAGCTTAAGAGCCTGTTTATTCAGGAATGCGCCCGGCGCGGTATTTTGATGAATGCCACCCACAACCTGAGTTTTGCCCACAGCGATCAGGACATTGCCCGCTTGCTGGAAGTCTACGCCGAGGTGTTGCCCCTGTTGCGGACAGTAACCGAGAACGCCACCTTTGCCGAACACTTCAAGGGCGATGTGTTGCGCCCGGTTTTTAAAGTGCGCTAGAAAGCATGACGGGCACTGACTCACCAGTGAAGTCACCGGAGCCGAACCGCACCGAGGGTTTGCGGGTGGCGATCCGGGCCGATGCGGCGCTGCAGATGGGCACCGGCCACATCATGCGTTGCCTGACGCTGGCCCAGGCGCTGCGGGCCAGGGGCGCCCAGGTAGGTTTTATCTGCCGCGCCCACGCCGGCAACCTGACGGGCGTGATCGAACAGCAGGGGTTCGAAGTGCATGAGCTGCCAGAGCAAATGCCACCACCGGAGCTGCCAAATCCGTCTGCTCAGGGTGCAGCGGCCTATGCCTCCTGGTTGGGCGCGAGCTGGCAGGAGGATGCCCGGCAAACCGCTCATTGCCTGCGGGGTTACTGTCCGGATGTGCTGCTGGTGGATCATTACGGCATCGATGCGGCCTGGGAATCGGCGGTGGCCGATCAGGTCGGGTGTGTGGCCGTTATTGATGATCTGGCCAACCGACCGCACCACTGCCATGTGTTGATTGATCAAACCCTGTATCGCCAGGCCAGCGACTATGCGCCCTGGGTGCCTGCCGGTTGTCAGGTATTGGCCGGCACCGACTATGCCATGCTGCGAGCAGAGTTTTGCGCGCCCGGCACCCGGCCGCCCGCCGAAACGCCCGCGAAGGTGCGCCACGTCATGCTCTGTCTGGGCGGTGTCGATGCGCAAAATGTCACTCAGGCGGTGTTGCAAGTGATTGCTCCGACCCTGTTGCGTGAGTCGATCCGGCTTGAGGTGATTCTCGGGCGGCAGTTTCCTCATCTGGCATCGGTCGAAGCCTTGGTAGCGCAGCAGTCATTGCCGGTTAGCCTCAGCGTGGGTGTTAACACCATGGCCCAGCGCATGGCGCTGGCCGATCTTGCCATTGGCGCACCGGGAACTTCCGCCTGGGAGCGCTGCGCCATGGGCTTGCCCACGCTGATGGTAGTGCTGGCGGCCAACCAGTATGACAACGCCCGGGCGCTTGCGCGGGCCGGCGTCGCGCGGGTGGGGGCCTGGGAGCCTGGCGAGATTGCATCGGGTGCATTTCTGGCGCACTGGCAACAGGTGTTGGCCGATGTTCCCTGGCGGACCCAGGCCCGTCAGCGAGCCATCCAGCTGTGCGATGGTCGGGGCGTCGACCGCATTGTGGCCCGGATAATGCAGTTTGTAGCCGGGGCGTGATTTTTTTGGCAGTCCGCGTTGGCGGGTTGCCGACTGAGGGTAAATACTTAAGCAAATTACTTGGGTATTTTTCGCAGGCCGGGCTAATGTGCCTGACCATATTGCCGATAACCTCAACACAGGCACTTTTTGTTGACGCACGCCATAGATAACGGCTTGCGTTGTGCGCGCCGCGCCACACAACCAGAAAAGGGGACAAGCATGAGAGTTCTGTTTTTTCATCCTGAGAAGTATTTGAACATTGGTATTCCGGCCGGAATCTCGATTCTCAGTGCCATCATCAAGCAGCATGGTCATGTGGTGGACTTGTTTGATACCACCTTTCTCAAGGCCCAGGATGATCATGTGCTGTCGGCCCACGATGCGGCGCAAAACATTACCGCCGGCGACCAGACCCTGGTGGCCGATGAGGTAGACATTGATGAAGAGGAATTTCTGGGCAAGCAAAGCCGGGGGCTCTTCAAGGAAACCGAATATACCATCGAGGATCTGGTGGCGAATGATCCGGTGGTGGATCCCATTGCCGAATTCCAGCGCAAGATCGATGAATTCCAGCCCGACGTGATCGCTCTCTCGACCATGACCACCACCTTTGATCACGCCGTCGATCTGCTGAAACAGGTAACACACAATGCCCTGGTGATTGTCGGCGGCGTGCACCCGACCATTGCCACCGACGACTGTCTGGCCCAGGGGGTCATAGATATCGCCTGTGTGGGTGAAGCCGACGAGACCTTTCCCGAATTGCTGAATCTGATGGAGCGGGGCGAAGACTACACCCACGTCAAGTCGATGAACTTCCGCCTCAAGGACGGCACCATTATTCGTAACGAGGTGGCGCCGCGGGTGGATCTGAACAAACTGCCGACGCCCGACTGGGGTATTTTTGACAGTCGCCATCTGTTTCGGCCGTTTGACGGCAAGGTGTACAAGGGGTCTTTCTATTCCCAGTCACGGGGTTGTCCCATGCAGTGTACCTACTGTGTCGACCCGACCATTGCCGAGATTACCGGCGGGCACAAGGGGTATTTCCGCTTTCAGGACCCGGAAGTCTCGTACCGTCATCTCAAGGAACTCAAAGACAACTTTGGCGCCACCTGGTTCAAGTTTGTCGATGACACCTTTTTGCTGCCGGATGTTGATCACTTGTCAAAATTGCGCGATCTGATCAAACCGCTGGGCATTATGTTTGGCTGCTCAGTCATGCCCAACACTATCAAGGAAGACAAGCTCAAGCTCGCCGTAGAGATGGGCTGTGTAGCAATGAGTGTGGGTATCGAAAGCGGCAACGAGGAAATCCGGCGCAAGGTGATGCGGCGTTACAAGAATGACGAAGTGGTCAAGAAGCTGCGCATGGCCCAGGACTACGGAATTCGCGTGTCTACCTTCAATATCATTGGCTTCCCTGGCGAAACCCGCGAGAACGTCTTTGAAACCATTGAATTGAACCGGCGCATCGGCACCAGTTCAGCCGGTGCCTTTGTGCTTTATCCTTATCCGGGTACGCCCATTGCCATTGAGTACAACATTCCCTTGCGGGATGAAAACGGCCGGATTGCCGATGTGGATACCGGGCCAAAGCTGGGATTTTCAAAGATGTCAGAGCAGGAGCTGCTGGGCTTGCGCTCAACCTTCAGCCTTTACATGATGCTGCCCAAAACCCTGTACCCGCTGATTCGACTGGCCGAGCAGCAGAACGGTTTTGGCGGCAAACTGCTGGCGCTCTTGAATCATCTGGCTGTGGCAATCATTTCGGAACAGCCCTTGCCCACGGAGCGCATCGGCAATTTGTTGCCTGATATCGAAGTTGACCCTGTGTGGAATCTGCAGCTGCCGGTGCCACGGCTGTATAAACACATTTTCAGTCTGCTGCAAGAGCAGCAGGAGTATCGCCCGAGCATCGTCCGGGCGGTATTGAAGACCTACGGCCAGGACGAGCTGGAACTGGATATCAGTTCGGTGTACCACTCGCATAGCCAGCAGGGCATGATCGCACGCATGGCCATGTAGTGGTTTCGGGCAGGGCTAACGGCGTTGGGTTCAGGGCTTGTCGGCAGTGATGATCAGATACTCGATGAAGCGTGTCTGATCATCGTAGGAACGCAATAGCTTCTCGATGCGGATGTTTACAAAGCCGGCATCCTGCAGCATTTTGCGGGTTTCATTGCTGGAGAGAAAACAGGTTTGGCCGTTGTCGGCCAAAGGATAGCCGTGCTGGATGTTGGTCACGGTTGCATGGTCGATAAACCCGGTACCCCCGCGCAGAGACACCGAGTTTTCGCCCAGGTGGTACGAAAAAAACTTCCCCGTCGGCTTCAGGCAGCGCCATACTTCGGCATAGGCTTGTGCGTGCTGCTTGAGCGTCAGGTGCTGCATGGATACGACATCGACCATGGCATCAAACTGGTTTGGTTCAAAGTCCAGACGCGTCATATCCTGCACTTGCAACTGTGCCTCGACCTGCCAGGCCGCCAGCATTTGCTCACAGTAGGCCAGCCCGGTTGGAGAAAAGTCGATGCCATGAGTGTCGAAGCCCTCTTTGGCAATCAGCCACAGATTGGCGCCTGAACCACAGCCCAGCTCAAGAATACGGGTGTTTTTTCGCTCGGCAGCCGAGCGGCGGAAATAATTTGCCGCCAGAAAGCCAATGAGCGCTTCGTTGGGGTAGCGGCGCTGGCAGGCAAAACCTTCGTTCTGGTAGCGCTCTTCGAATCGGGATGTCACTGTCATGGAGGATTCCTGGGGGTAAAAAGGGTAAAAAGGGTAAAAAGGGTAAAGAGGGTGAACGAGTGCCTGAGCCTGTGGTACCCAAGCTAGCCAGAGTTGACCATAGTTGGAGAGACCGGACTTTGCAAATTATTGAAAACACGCATAATAAATTTGCAGACCTGCGCCTGGCGCTGCTTTGTGAACAGGACGCAGTGGCGCCATTTTATCAGCCAGGCAATCTGGCCTATTACCGTGAATACTTCGCCTGTCAGGCGCCAGACCAGTCGTTCTGCATAGCCCACGCCCGCCCGTTACTGCTGGTTCAGGTGACCATGAATCCGCGCGGGTATGGCGACTATTATGGCTTGCCCAGCCTGTGGGTGTGGCACCCCCACTGCACGGCCAAAGAAAGGGTCGAGGCTGTGAAACTTGCCTTCCGGCACATCCAGCAACGCCTGGGCGAGGTGCCGCTCCATTATGAAGAAGCGGTTTGTGGCCCCCTGTCAGAGGTGGCGCTGACGCTGCTCAGGCAAGGGCAGGCGGGGCAGGTGCTCTACCGTCAGCAGGTGGATCTGCAGCAGGACGAGGCGCAGCTTTTGGCCGAGTGTCGCAAGGTGTTTCGGGGCAACATCCTCAAGGGCCAGTCCTTGTTTCGGCTGCGTTGCCTCAATCAGCAAACCCTGCAGCCAGGCGAGATAGACGCCTTTCAGCAATTGCACATTCAGGTGGCCGGCAAAGCCACCCGCAGCGCCAAGACCTGGGCGCTGCAGGAAGCCATGATTCGCCAGGGAGAGGCCTTCGCCCTGTATGGCTACCTTGACGACAAGCTCGTTGCCGCAGGTCTCTTTCCTTGCAATGCGTGGCGCTGCTATTACGGTGTGGGGGCTTACGAAAGGGCACTGTTCGACAAGCCCTTGTCTCATGTCATGGTGTGGGAAGCGATGCGCGAAGCCAAACGGATGGGCTGTCGCCATTTTGATCTGGGTGACAGGTTCTTCGCTCAGACACCCAAGGCCGACGGAACCTTGCCCAGCGACAAGGAGTTATCCATCAGCCACTTTAAAACGGGCTTTGGGGGCGATACCCAGGCCTTTCTTTCGTTTTATCCGTTGTGACCGGTTCGTCACGGGAATCAGGGTATGAATGGCAAAGAAATCAGAATAGGTGGGCGAGCTATCGGGCCAGATCAGCCGCCCTACATCATTGCCGAGCTTTCGGGCAACCACAATGGCGACATCGGGCGCGCCATTGAGCTTATCCGCCAGGCAAAGCACGCCGGCGCTGACGCCGTCAAGTTGCAAACCTACACCGCCGATACCATGACTATTCGCTCCGATCGCCCCGATTTCAAAATTCGTGGCGGGTTGTGGGATGGCTATAGTCTGTATGACTTGTATGAACAGGCGCACACGCCCTGGGAGTGGCATCCCGCCCTCTTTGAAGAGGCGGCCAGCCTTGGTATCAGCCTCTTCAGCAGTCCCTTCGACGAAACGGCGGTGACGTTTCTGGAATCGCTGAATGCGCCGGCGTACAAAATTGCCTCTTTTGAACTGGTTGACTTGCCCTTGATTGCCTGCGTGGCCCGCACCGGCAAGCCGGTCATCATGTCGACCGGTATGGCCAATGAGCAGGAAATTGCCCAGGCCGTAGAAACTGCCCGTGCCCATGGCTGCAGTGAGCTGGTGCTCTTGCATTGCACCAGTGCCTATCCGGCGCCGCCCGATCAGGCCAACCTGCGCATGATTCCCGAATTGGCGCGGCGCTTCGAAGTAGTCAGTGGCCTGTCGGATCATACCTTGGGAACTGTGGTGGCCGTGACCAGTGTGGCCCTGGGGGCGTGCGTGATTGAAAAACACTTTACCTTGAGGCGCGCCGATGGCGGCCCCGATTGCGCCTTCTCGCTCGAACCCGATGAGTTGGCCCGCTTGTGCAACGATAGCCGCGAGGCGTGGCAGGCGCTGGGGCAGGTCAGTTATCAGCAAACGGCGGCCGAGCAGGCTAATCGTATATTTCGCCGCTCGATTTATGTGGTGCAGGATATCAAGGCTGGCGAGCCTTTAACGGTGCACAATATTCGCCGGATTCGCCCAGGCTACGGTCTCGCGCCGGGGTTATATCCCCGACTGCTCGGTAAAAAAGCGCGCGTCGACCTGAGCGCCGGTACGCCGCTAAGCCTTGATCATGTGGTCGAACCCGATGCCGGTTAACGCGAACGCCGTGCCCATCAGCCTTCGCCCGGTGCGAATGGAGGATGCTGCCTTGCTGTTGGCCTGGCGCAATGATCCGTTCACCCGGCAGGCCAGTCACGAAACGGCCGAGGTAGATCCCCAGACCCACCATGCCTGGCTGGCGCGGGTATTGACCGATTCCTCACGTCGCTTGTGGATCGCCGAGTGCAATGGGGTGGCCGTGGGTCAGGTGCGGGTGGATTCAATGGACGAAGGCCAACGCTTGTCCTGGACCGTCGCTCCGGCCGCCCGTGGTCAGGGGGTGGGTACGGCCATGGTGCGGACTGTTCTGGAGGGACTCACCGGGCCCGTTCGCGCCGAGGTGAAAGCGACTAACCCCGCCTCGGCCCGCATCGCTGAAAACGCCGGTTTGCGATTGCTGGGTGAAAACCAGGGTATCTTGCTCTATGGGTGCGAGCTGACCTGACCGGGTGGGGGTGATCCGGGGTGCGACCATCAGGCCGTGTGACCGCTCTTGGTTTGACCGGTCATAGCTGTGCGTCATAAATCATGTCGTGACCCGGCTGCTGCACAAAATAGCCCTGGAAATAACGAATATCCATTTCCCAGAGTTTGACAAAGGTAGTGGCCGATTCCACCGTGCCGGCGATGACATGAATCTTGTTGGCATGCGCCGTCTTGACCAGAGCCTCGATACGCTCCTTCTGGTTTTCGTCGGCCTCGAAACTGCGGATAAGGCTGGTATCCAAACGCACGAAATCGGGTTTCAGGTGCTGCACCAGGTCTTCGCTGAATTCGCTCTGGCCCACCCGGTCAAGTACAAAACCGCACTTGAGCAGTCGCAGATCCTGGATGTTTTGAACAATCCGATCCTGATTCTTGATCGCCCAGTCTTCGGTGATCTCCAGATAAAGCTTCTGATTGCCGCGAAATACGTTGTCGCGTAACACATTGCTTAAAAAAGGAATGTAGCGGTTGAGGTTGGTGTCGATGGGCGACAGTTTGACGAACAGGGTCAACTCGCGTTTTTCCTGCTCGCCTTGAATCTTGAGGGCTTCCAGCGCGTGCTCCAATACCCAGCGGTCGAGTTCGAAATGCAATCCCTTTTGGTGAATGTAGGGTAAAAACTGGCCCGGCAGAATGAGCTTTTTCTGGCTGTCTTCCATGCGCACCAGGGCTTCGAAAAAATTCTCGTTGGTGTCGAGGTTGACAATGGGCTGGTAAACCAGATGAAAGGCCTTTTGGGCGATGGCTTCCTTGATACTGGCTTCCAGCGGCGCATCGACCGAGGCCGGGCGGGTTTGGCTGGGGGGCCAGGAAAGCGTCTGATTGCCACCGTTTTTCGACGCCTCCAGCGCACCTTCTGCGGCAATGGTAAGGGCGTTGTCGATGTTGCGGGTTTGTTGGGTGAGACGATAGTAGCTGGCACTCAGCGTCAGATTGACGCTGGTTTGCAATACCGCAAACGGGTGCTCTGCCACACGTTCCACCAGCGTGTTGAAAAAACTCTGCACTTCGAGGGGCGAATACAGGCGGGTGAGAATCAAAAACGTATGATCGCCCAGCTGGGTTACGTAGTTACCATTGCCCAGGGTATTGGCCAGCCACTGGTACAGCTGCTCGGTCACATTGGCAATGCCAGACCAGCCGAGGCGTTGACGCTGGTAGTCAGGCTTGTCGATGCTCAGGTACCCCAGATAGTGGCTCTGCTCCATCTCCTGTGCCGAGGCAATCAGTGCTTCGAGTTCGGAAAAGAAGTACTGCTTGTTCAACAAGCTGGTGCCTATCTTGTAACGGCTGATGCTGTTGATCTTGGAGCGTACCCGTGCCGATTTCTGAATCGCTTTGGCCAGAAGTCCCAGCAGTTTTTCCGGGTCCACCGGCTTGAGCAAGAACTCGTTACCGGTCACGCTGACTGCTTTTTGATGGATCTCGAGGCTGTTTTCGGTCGAGATAAAAATGACCGGAATGGCAAGATAGCGTTCGTCCTGACGCAACATGGTGGCGACTTCCAGCCCGCTGCAGTGGGGCATGTGATAGTCGAGTAAAATGGCATCGGGCAGTTCTGCATCCAGTGCCTTGAATACCTCGGCCGGGTTGAGCAATGCCCGTGCCTGATAGTTGGCCTCTTGCAGCAGATGCACCATCTTTTCGGCCAGATACGGATCATCATCAATGACCAGCACTTTGCTGGGGGCAGATTTACGTTCCGCCAGGCATTCCTTGATGGTGTTTTCAAGGATTGGAATTTCGCTGATGGGCTTGATCAAAAAGGCGTTGGCGCCTTCTCGTACCGCCCGCAGTTTGGCGACGAAATCGGTGCGGGCCGAAATAACGATCACCGGAATCGGGCCGGCACACAGACTGCGAATCTTGCGAATGGCTTCAATGCCGGCCAGTTTGCCTTCGGAGAGCACCACATCGACGATCACCAGATCGGGAACCTCGGTTTCCAGGGCCTGATACAGATCCTTGAGATACTGAAAGGTTTTGACTTCGTAGCCCAACTCCACCAGCACCAGTTCGAAATAGGTTTGTGAAACCGGGTCATCGTCAACCACATAGAGCCGTATCTGCTGGTTCTTCCGTGGTTCCAGTGACGCAAAGGGTTTGAATTCCTGGCGTTTATGGGCAGCGGCGTGCAAGAGCTTGATCTTGCGATCCAGCGTCGCTTTTTCGTGTGCGCTGGGGGGGAGCTGTGATTCCACCAGCGGCAGCAGCATCAGTTCCAGCTCTCTGGCTTGCTGGCTGAGCTGCTCAAAGCCGAAGTTCTTGCCATTGCCGGCAAACTGGTGCACCAGGTGATGAATGGCGCCAAGGCTTTTCTCACTCCAGTTGACCTGGCACAGGTTGTCCCAGTGCCCTTGAATCAGTTGCAGTTTGTCTGGCAGGGCCTGCTCGTACTTCTGCTGCAATTCGGCTAGGGCTGTGTCACGTTCAGTCTGGCTCATAATCACCTGTAATGGTTAAGCTGGCAGTTCGTCACCTGCCGATTAAAGGATTCGCTGAAAGCAACAGGGTGCAAGCGAAGATCGGCTACTTGTGCTGGTCAGTGAGTCGCGTTTGTCATTGATGAAGCGGCTATGGCAGTCGCTGCAGAATATCTGCCAAACCCTGTATGTTTCAAGGATAGCGGAAAACTGAGGCTTCGAAAGAAAGCGATCAGGGCGGCGCGCCCCTGTTATACAAACGCGATACCCCAAAAAGAAAAAAGCGCCAGATCGATGAATCTGGCGCCTGATAATGACAAGCGGTGAGGCTGGCTTTTACGCGTGCGGCTGTTATTTTTGAATCTTGCGACTGAAGAAGAAATAGGCATCGGCAAACAGCTCTGGATCTTTTTGTTCCAGCTCGTGCCAGGCCGCCAGATTCTGTTTGCTCAGCCGCGGTAACTGTTCGGCCGCATGGCGGGCAATGCCGGCGAAACCGAGGAACGACAGCCGTTGCTCACCCAGCAGTTCCTGCACGCCCTTGAGAGTAAAGGCGTGTTCATGTTGTCCAAACAGCAGCGCGCGGGTGCCATTGAGGCTGTAGAAATCCGGCGTTGCGAGGATTCTTTCCCATTGACCGCTGGCATGATCGTCCACAATGGCCCGACGCAAGGCGCGAATGTTGTCGGTGGCGGCCAGGATACCCTTGTCTTCAATCACCTGCCGTACCAGTTGAACTTCCTGCCGGGCCGCCTGACGGTACAGGCCCAGACGCAGAATGCCTTCATCGTGCATCAGCTGGGTCAGGGTGCCAATGATGCTGTCGGCACTGTGGTAGTTGGCCAGGCCACTGTTGCATTCAATCACATCAAAACGCTTGTTGATGGCGGTGATTTCTTCAGGCTTGGCCACCATGAACTGAATGTTGGTAATGTTCAGTTCTTTGGCTTTCTTGATGGCGTAGGCGATGTTTTCCCGCCGGCTGTCAATGGCCAGAACCTCGACATTGGAGAAATACTTGGCAATGCGCAGCGCACGCCGGCCGGTACCACAGTCAACGATCAGGAATTCCAGGCGTTTGTTGGTAAAGCCCTCAGGGAGTTTTTCCAGTTTCAGCTCGGTTTTGATCAGCTGCAGGTAATCGGCTTCTGATTCCCAGCCCAACTGGTTCCAGCGGGGGTAGGGACGAACATGTTCGATCTCCTGGTACAGGGCTTCGGGGTTGGCGGGCAGTTGATACTCAAAGCTGTGTTCATCGGCTTGCTCGTACAGGCTGGTTTGCAGCAAGGCCTGTATGCCGGCCGGCCAGTCGGCCAGATCCTGGCGCAGCAGGCTGAAACTGAAGCTTTGCTGATAGAGCGACCGATACATGCCGGTGAGCATCAGGGCACCGGTCACATCCTCAATGGTCCAGCGCTGGCGGCAGTGCTCGGCCATCTCCAGGAGCAGACGGTTAATGGCAGCGGTCTCGTCTTCGGCTTCAGCAAAGGCATAATCAATACGACTGGCGTAGGCGCCCAGAGCCACTACCAGTGAGTGGTAATCCTCGTTGAGTCTTTGCGCTTCGACACTTTCCATGAAAATCACCTGGCGCACCAGCGTCAGCAGGTTTTCCACGTACAGGTTGCTTAAGCGGGTATGGTGCAAGGCCGCCAGCAGCAGGGTATCTTGGGCCAGCTGCGCCAAATCAATGGGTGCAGCATCATTGGTGAGATCATATTTGGCCACCAGCAAACTGCTGATAAAAACATCCAGCTGTTCTTTCTCTACAAAGGGGGATCCCAGCAGATCAAGAGCCAGGGCTTCGAGCTGGCTGTCGTAGGTATCCACCTGCAGGTGGGCGCAGCACTCACTCAGGCCGGTTTGTACCAGTCGGGTACGAATTCCTTTGTCAAACAGCGACTTGAAACGCAGGAAAGCGCCCAGCGCGTTACCCTGGCGCTGCAGGGCAATGGCAATGCCGGCAAAGGCGTTGGCGTTGGTACGATCGCAGCGCAAGCCCCGTTCAAAATGGCTAATGGCTTCGTCCAGCGCCTGTTCGGCAATCGCGGCGTAGCCCCTGTTGGTGTGGTACTGGCTGTTCAGTGGTGCCAGGGCAATGGCGGTGTCAAAGCAGACAATCGCCTCTTGGGCGTGGTTGAGATCAAGCTCAATCCGGCCCAGCAGGTTGAGTGCTTCGGCAGACTGAGGGGAGTCGGCAAGGACTTCGACCACCAGCAACTTGGCCGCCAGACGCGTGTAGCTGCGTTCTTTGGCGGGGATGTCAGCCTGGTTGGAATGCAGATACAACTCGTTGGCCTCAATCAGCTTTCTGGCTTGTGTGGCGCTGATCTGACGCGCCTGTTCGCCAGCCGAAACCTGCAGTGTGTGGTGTGAGCCGTTCATACGCCTGACCTCAATCTCTGAATTCTGTTTAGTCAACTGTCTTTCTATCTTCTATCGTTTCTGTCTTTTTATCGTTGCTGTCTTTCTATCGTTTCTGTCTGCTGACCGGTTCATCCGGTCATTCGGCGTTAGCCTTGCAGCAACTGCAGCACCTGTTGTGGTTGTCCGTTTGCCTGGGAAAGAATCGACAGGCCCGCCGATTGCAGCACCTGGGTGCGCGACAGCTCTGCCGTTTCGGCGGCAAAGTCGGCATCTTTGATGCGCGAGTTGGCGGCCGACAGGTTTTCTGCCGTAATCGCCTGGGTCGAAATGGTCGATTCAAAGCGGTTTTGAATCGCACCCAGGTTGGCGCGCTGGAAGTTGATGGTGTTCAGCGCATTGTCGATGGCCGAGAGTGCCGCCAGTGCGCCATCCACGGTGGAGATATCCAGATCCTTGATCAATTGACCGGTCGAGTTCGAGCCGTATTTGCCCACATCGAAGCCGGTTTCATCGATATTGCCTGTCAGGGTGCCAAGTTCGATCTGGCCCGCTGACTGCAAGGTAATTGTGCTACGCACCAGGGCCGTCGAAGAGGCCACTGTGACCAGACCAAGCTCGTCGCCGCCGATGTTGCCGGTATAGGTGGTGCCCACCGAGATGTTGCGACCATCTTCGGCAATCAGGCGGAAGGTGTTGCCAAAGGCTTCGGCCTTGACCCCCGATTGTCCGGCCTTGTTGTTTACCGCGGTCACTACCGCCCGTTGTACATCCGCGACCGAATCGTTCGAGCTGTAGGCGATGTTGATTTGCACCCCGTTGATCGTGAAGCTGCCCGATTCCGCACTCGCCGTTACTATGGTGGTAGCGGTAAGAATGGTTTTGTTGACCGTGGCGGTAACGCCGGTTTTTTCGGAAATCTTGTTGATGGCTACCGCCTTGGCAATGGCGCTGGCATCGTTACCTGTGTTCGAGGCGGTGTCGAAGTTGGCCTGAGTAGGGCCGACCGGCACGCCATTGATGACCAGATCACCGGCGGCCAAGGGGTTGGCCGATACCGCACTGCTTACTGCACCGCTGTTGTTGCCGCTGTAGGTTCCTACCGACAGCCCCGCATTGCTGATATTGCCGGTGGTGGTATCTATGTTAATGGCCGAGCCATCCCGTGACAGCAGGGTGAAGGTCCCTACGTAGGTGGTGGCTGCCGCCGCGGTGGCATCGGGCAGACCGTAGACACTGGCGTTGATACCGGTTGTTTGCAGCACCACGTTGCGGCCATCTTCTGCCACCAACTGAATACCTGTGTTGGGGTTGCCGTCGAACACCGCCTTGACGCCGGTCTGGCCGGTTTTTTCGTTGAAGGCCGCCACAATGTTGGTGAGGTTCACCTGGGCGGACAGCGACGAGTTGCTGGCGATGCTGATGGTGACGTTATTAACCGTAATGATGGCGTTGGTCGCCGCCGAGATATCGTAACCGGTGGAGCCGCCAACGTAGGTGCCGTTGATTTCGGCGGTGATGCCGGTCAGATCGCTCTTTTTGTTGATGGCAGCAACCTTGGCAATGGCGCTCTGGTTTTGATTGGTGCTCGAGAAAGCGTCATCGACCCCGGTGGATGCACCTATGGCGATACCGTTGATGATCAGGTCACCGGCCACCAGAGCATTGGGGGAGGCATCGGAGGTGATGCCGTCTTTCTGCGCGGCTCCCAGCTGATCAACCGTGGCACCCGAGATACCGAAGGAGACACTTTCACCATCATTGGCACCGATCTGGAAGGTCACGTTGGTAAAGGTGCCATCCAGCAATTTGGTGCCGTTGAAGTTGGTCTGCTCCGAAACCCGCTTGATTTCTTCCTTGAGCTGTTTGACTTCCTCGTTCAGCGCTTCCCGGTCGATGCTGCTGTTGGTCGCGTTGGCCGACTGCAAAGCCAGTTCGCGAATCCGCAACAAGTTGCTGCTCATGGCTCCCAGGGCGCCTTCAGCGGTTTGCGACAGCGACACACCGTCACCGGCATTGCGAATCGCCACCCCAAGCCCTTTGACCTGAGAGGTGAAGCGCGTTGAAATGGCCAGCCCCGCGGCATCGTCTTTGGCGCTGTTAATCCGAAGACCCGATGAAAGGCGTGACAGGGCGGTTTGGTTCGCTGTTTGAGATCGATCCAGATTTCGTTGCGCATTAATGGACGCAATGTTGGTATTGATTATCTGAGGCATAACTTCCCCCTAACTCTCCAGGACACCCGCTTTCAGAAGCCAACCAACCGTGTCTGGTTTCTGTTCATCGGTTTTGATCAGATTTAAGTGTTATTTGCCGGACTTTTATGGTCGCAGCGGTTTTGTGAATTCAAAAGCAATGTGTGTGCCATGTTTTTTTGTTTCGTTATATTCGCTTTATAAACAATGGGTTGTGTGCTTCTTGTCAACTGTTTTGATAACTTGATTAAAAAAAACGCAATTCCTTGCCGGTTATTTGGCGTTGTTTCATTGCCGCTTTTTTTTATGGGTTGCCGCTTTTTTCGCCGGTTGCGCATCTGCGAATAAGCCTCGTGGCTTTACTGCAAAAAGAGGGCCGGTCGTGTGTCTTGTGCGAGTTGGTTTCCTGTGCCAAAAAACTCAGGGGTAAGGGTGGCGTCGCGAGTGCTGTGGCCGACTGTATAAGTGGCTATATAAAGGAGGGTGTGCGTTCATTATTGGCTGTTGCACGGCTTTGACATGGCGGGCGACCGTGCAACACCTATCACGGGATGCCGGAATTGGCAGCACCTTGCCGGCAGATATTCGCCGCTGGTCACTATTAATAGGCTGGTGTGATTTTTGCATTTGCCTACAGAAGGCAATTAAAACCGGTAAGCCCCGGTTTCTTTCACTAAGCTGTAGCTTGAATTCTCATTAATTTATCCGTACGGGACTGGTTCCCGGAGGCAAAGACCCACAATGACAGATCCCCAGGCAATCTTTAAAAAATTCAATGACAGGCGCGCCGATAATTTGGCGTTCTTCGAAAAGAGCTTCAAGCCTATCTATGACTATTTCAAAGACTACAAACTCAAAGAGTCGAAGTTGAATATTCTGACCGAGACCGAAGAGGTGGATCTCTGGCGCGATGGGCGCTCGGTGTACAACGGTCAGGCGAAAAAACAGGCCGCTGATGAAGTGCGGGATTTCAAGGCCGCCTATTCTCACGGCGATACCCTGACCTCCTTTATTCCACCCTTTGCCGGTGACTATCGCAATCCTCGCTTTATGGCGCGTGCCGTAGATAAGGCCATTCGCAAGTCCCCCCTGACACGGGAAAGCTATCGCGGTTACAAAATGCCGGATTTCTATCCCTGTGTCGTTTTTATGGGGTGCGGGCTGGGATATCAGATAGAGATGCTGCTGGAGGATACCTACGTTAACTCGGTCTACATACTCGAGCCTGATCTGGATAACTTTGCCGCCAGTCTTTATGCCGTTGACTGGCGTAAAATCTGCGAGGGGCGGGAAACCCAGTTTGGCGCTTCGGTACATTTTCTGGTCGGCAAGCCCAATGATCCCGAGAACGAAGACTATGTGCTCTGGGGCGTGCTCTGGAACGCCCTGATCAAGAATTGCCCCGCATTTCCCATCATGACGCTGTTTTTCAATCACCAGCGTAACGACAGGTACGACCAGATCTCTGACAAGATCAACGATGACCTGCTGGTGTTCATGATGTCCTGGGGTAACTACGATGATGAACTCAATCAGCTGAACCAGGCCATTCATAACCTGATGGGTGGAATGCGGGTGATTCCGCCCCCTAACGGCAAAAACCTCGATGTGCCTATTGTGATTGTCGGATCCGGGCCGTCACTCGATGCCCGCATGGATTCCATCAAACAGGTGAGGGACCGGATCTTTCTGATTTCCTGCGGCTCGTCGCTGCGGCCTTTATATGCCAACGGCATCAAGCCCGATATTCATGTCGAGCTTGAATGTGATTACTTGATGACGGATTACCTCAAGCAGCTCAACGATCCCGAGTACATCAAGTCGCTGCGCATTGTTGGGCCTTCGCACCTCAATCCGGTTTTGTTTCGTGCCTTTGGTCAAAGGCGCTGCTATTTCAAAAAGGAAAGCGGCATTTCGTCACTTTTTGGACGCCCGGAAGACACGGTGGTCGACGGTACGCCCACCTGTACCAACCTGGCGCTGGCACTGGCCTGCCATTACCGCTTTCACAATATTTACCTTTTTGGGATGGATTTCGGCTTTCATCAAATTGAAAAACACCACTCCAAAGATTCGGCCTACTACGAAGAAGGGGTGCTCGATGCGATTCTCGACGATGTGCTCTCGATCAAAAAAGGCGATACCTTTTATACCGAAGGCGTCAATGGCGAGAAACTGCTCACCACCCCCGCGTTTTTTACCGCCAAGCGCAAGGCCGAGCATCTGGTGCGGCATATTGGCGACGCGGGCGTAACGGTTCACAACTGCTCCGATGGTTCGCGTATTGATCGTGCGCAATGGATGAGCGATGCCGATTTCTTGCAATCCGTCAGTGCCTTTGCACCCGGCAAGGCCGACAAGTTTCTTGCCTATCTCTTTGGCAACAACTGTCGCACCATTACGCAGGCAGAAATGGATAGAGCCATCGACCTGATGGTTCACACCATGGATGAGTTCGTCAACGACATGAAAAAACTGCTCGATCCGCCCATTACCACCATGCGTGAAATGACGCAGCGCTGCTTTCGGTTGAACTGGTACCTTGAAGATATTGTGCAACCGCGGGTGCTGGAGTTTTATTTTCTTTCCCGGGGTGCGGTGCGGCACTTTCTTTATGTTGGCTTTTCGCATTCGCTGGGCTTGCGTGATGAAGATGAGCAAAAAGCCTACATGGACGTGTGGCGGCTGGAGTTTATCCAGTTCCTGGACGAGATAGGGGTGCATTTCCGCCGTATTGTGACCAAGAAGTTCGACATCAATACCGACCCCTGGGTCACCAAATCCATTATGCATGACGAGGATGCCTGACGGGTTCGGGCTCGGTAGCCCCCTAAAAACCGGTTTTTTATGGGGTTACACAAATTTACAAAATGGTCCAAAAAAGTTCTCAAGTAATTTTCTTGCGTGACGCTAACTAGAGTAACAGGTGAGCGAGAGATGTTTACTCAAGCAGTAAGCCACTTCGCGGAGCCTTTACTAAACCCTGCATCGCAGAGCGTAGAAGGTTTACTGGAGAACTATCATGCCTCAAATAATTAATACCAACGTTGCGTCGCTGACCGCTCAACGTAATTTGAACACCGCCCAGCGCACCAATGATAGTGCGTTGCAGCGCCTCTCTTCAGGCCTGCGCATCAACAGTGCCAAAGACGACGCTGCAGGGCTGGCAATTTCCACTCGTTTCGATTCCCAGATTCGCGGTACTGGCCAGGCCATCCGGAACTCGGGAGACGCCATCTCGCTGGCGCAAACCGCTGAAGGCGCGCTGAACTCCATGACCAGCAGCTTGCAGCGCGTTCGTGAACTGGCCTTGCAATCTGCCAACGATACCAACACCGGCCTTGACCGTCAGGCACTGCAGGAAGAGGTGGATCAGCTGGTTGCCGAAATCGACAATATTTCAAAAACCACCAACTTCAACGGCAAGAAACTGCTGGATGGCTCTTTCAGCAACGCTGTGTTCCAGACCGGCGCTAACGCTGGCGACACCATTAAAGTAGGTATTGCCAAACTGGCCACCGATTCTCTGGGTACTGCAGCCGGTGCCGGTATCTCGGCGGTAACTGGCAGTACCAACGCCAACGGCGCCCTGGTAGGAACCAGTACTGCCGGTCAGGCCATGGTATCAGGTGACCTGGTTATCAACGGCATTGCCATCGGTGGTTCTGTGGGTACCGCCGATACGGCATCCACCCACCAGGCTGCTTCCAGTGCCATTGCCAAGGCGGCGGCAATCAACTCGGTGTCCGATCAAACCGGCGTGGTGGCTACCGTGGATGGTACAACAGTAGCGGGTACCTCCACCGGCGGTACCGTTGCCAACGTGACCAACGCCACCATTGCCATCAACAACGTCAACATTGAACTGGGTAACTCAACCACACTGACGGTAGAACAGAATTTGCAGGCCACCGCCGATGCGATCAACGCCAAGTCGGCACAAACCGGCGTGGTAGCCACTTTTGGTGGCGATGCCCAGCAAGGGGTAACCTTGACGGCAGCCGATGGTCGTAACATTGCTATTGCCGGTACCGCGATCGGTATTACTGCCAAGTTTGGTCTGGCCAGCAATACGGCGGTTTCTTCCACCACTCAGGCGGGTGTTGTTTCCAACTCGACCCAAGATGTGTTCATGGGGTCCTTCAACCTGTCGAGCAATGACGGTTCCGACATCAAGCTGACCAGCAACACCGGCAAGATTGATCGCGCCGGGTTTGAGGTAGGAACCTTCAGTGGTGTGAATTCCGGCGTCACCAGCAATGGCGGCACTATGGGCAGTACAGCCAATGCGGCCTTGGCCACCGGTGATCTGGTGATCAACGGAGTAGCAGTCGGCGGCAGCGTGAGCACCGATGACACGGCGTCAAGCGCCAGCAAATCGGGTAGTGCCATCGCCAAGGCGGCCGCCATTAACCGGGTATCGGCACAAACCGGTGTGACGGCAGTGGTCAATGAAAACCGCGTCAACTCGATAGACGATATTTCCACCACCACAGGCGGAAGTGCAACCATCAACGGTGTGACCATTACGACATCGTATGCCACCGGTGACGCGGTCGACGTGAAGTTGAAGAATATTGTCGATGCCATCAACCAGAAGTCAGGTCAGACCGGGGTGACGGCAGAAGCACTGGATGCGGATTCCTTCACGCTGGTGGCCAAAGACGGACGCAATATTACCCTGACCAGTGGCTCGGCTTTCGGTGCCGTGGCGGATGCAAACGACAACTCGACTTATGTTGGCTCTGTCAGTTTGCAGTCGGCAGGCAAGATCGATATCTCCACCAACACCAACCTGATTGCCCAGTCTGGCTTCAAGGTGGGCAGTTATGGTAGTTCCCAGTCGGGAACCTTGCTCAAGGATATCGATGTTACCACCGTGGATGGGGCAACCAAGGCCATTACCGCGATCGACAACGCTATCAAGACGATCTCGACCAAGGTGGGTGAGCTTGGTGCGGTACAGAACCGCTTCCAGAACACCATCAGCAACCTTGAGGTGAGTAACGAGAACCTCAGTGCTGCCAACAGCCGGATCAGGGATGCCGACTTCGCCCAGGAAACCGCGAACCTGTCGAAATCCCAGGTGTTGCAGCAAGCGGGTGTGTCGATCTTGTCACAGGCCAACGCAAGGCCGCAGCAAGTACTGTCGCTGCTTGGATAAGGTGAGCTGAGCGAGTGAATCGAGGCCGGCATCGGGTTACACTGATGTCGGTTTTCGAGTTGGCTCAATCGGCACGAGGTGAACTATGAATGACGTCAAATTGGGAAATATCGAACTGGCCAGGATGGCCAGGCAGCCTGCGTCGGCACCTCAGGCCAAGTCGAATCAGGTAGCGGCTTACGCGGAAGTCAAACAAGCCGCGGGTCCACTTGAGCCCCAGAAGGCTTCAGCGTCGAAATCGGCGCGTGAGGCTGACGAGGTAAAAGAGGCCCAGGCAGCTAAATCTCCTCCGATATCCGAAAAGGAGCAGGAAGAAGAGGTGAAAGAAGCGGTAACCAAGTTGAATGACTATGTGCAGTCTATTCAGCGGGACTTGCAGTTTTCGCTGGACAGGGACTCTGGACGTACGGTGGTAACGGTCACAGATCGTAATACCAAGGAGGTTGTTCGACAAATACCTGATGAGTTGGCGCTGAAGCTGGCGCGTAACTTGCAGCAAGATGAACCACTGAGTTTATTCAATGTAAAAGTGTAAAAGCGGCAAAAAGTTACATTATTTTACAGGGCGGGGCTCAAGTCTCGCCCTGTTTTTGCCGATACAGTCTGTAAGCAGGCCTGTTGCCTTTGGGCGATCGGTTTGCTTGTTGATTGTATGCACGCAACGCAGGTGGTTATCGTCATGGCTAATATCTCGTCTGTTGGTATCAGTTCCGGAGTACTTACCAGCGATCTTATCGAAAAACTGTCAAGTGCCGAACGCGGGCCGACCGAGCTGCGCCTTGATCGCAAGGAAGAGTCGGTGCAGGCCAAGCTGTCTGCGCTGGGTAAAATCCGCTCCGCTTTGACCGACTTGCGCTTGCCTTCCCGTTCGCTGGCCAATCCCGACGCCTTGCGTTCCCTGACCGCCACCTCCACCAGTTCTGCCATGAGTGCCACTGTGGGTTCCGGTGCAGCCTCGGGCTCTTACACTATGGACATTACCGAACTGGCGCAGGCCCATGCTGTAAAAACCACCGGCTTTGCTGATAAAAACGTCACCGCCATAGGTACAGGTACGCTGACCTTCAATGTGGGTGGCAAAACCACCAATGTCGCCATCGACAGCAGCAACAATACCCTGGAAGGCATCGCCAAGGCGGTCAACGCCTCCTCCAATTCCGGGGTGAACGCCAGTGTTATCAATACAGGCACCGAGTTCGTGCTGGTATTTGCGGCCAAGGAAACCGGTACCGCCAATGCCGTGAATGTCACGGTGGCCGATTCTGATACCACCCATACCGATACTTCAGGCCTGTCGCGCCTGGCTTCAAACAACCTTACCCTGTCCTCTGCGGCTAAAGATGCGCAGTTTACGGTCAACGGGGTGTCTATTACCCGTTCAAAAAACTCTGTGAATGATGTGATTGAGGGGTTGACCCTGAATCTGGCCTCCAAGACCAGCGGTTCGCCTTTTACCCTGACGGTAGCCAACGATGAAACCGCGATTGTCGGGCGGGTGACCGAGTTTATTGACAAGTTCAACGCCTTTAAAACGCTCGTGAACGAAATGACCGCCTTTAACTCGAGCGATCCGTCCAAGTCGGGCATTTTTCTGGGCGATGCGAATCTGCGCAACATCAACGCTCAAATACGGGGTATTTTAGGGCAGATGGTGTCGGGGTTGTCGGGTGCGAATGTGCGCAGCCTTTCCGAGGTAGGCATTTCCACCAACAAAGATACCGGCCTGCTGACGCTGGATGAAACGGTATTCAAAGCCAAGCTCGCTGCTCACACCGACGATGTAGTAGGGGTGTTCGCCGACCAGGGGCGAACCACCGATGCCCAGGTGAAGTTCAACAGTGCCACAGCCAATACCAAACCTGGCACTTACGCCATTGAGGTAACCCAGGCAGCGACCAATGGCAAACTCGTGGGCACCGTGGATCTGAGTGCCGGAGTGACCATTGATGACGACAACAATGATTTCAAAATCAAGGTCGATGGCACCGAGAGCGGCCTGATAACTCTTACCAACGCGACCTACAATCAGGCCGACTTTCTGGTGCAGCTACAAACCAAGCTCGATGCCGATGCGGCCCTGAAAACAGCGGGCAAGTCGGTAACGGCATCTTACGACGGCTCGGGCAATCTGCAATTCACTTCGACGAGTTATGGCACAGCATCAAAGGTCGAGTTGACTCAGGTCGACACCAATAGCCTGACTCAGCTTGGGTTGGGGGTGGGTGTCGGAGTAGACGGGGTAAACATTGCCGGAACCATTAATGGTGTGGCGGCCGTAGGTACGGCACAGACGCTGCGTCTGGATGCCGACAATGCGGCTAAAGGCATATCCCTTAAAATCGAAGGGTCGGCCACTGGCAGTCGCGGAACTGTCACCTATATTGAGGGGGTGGCAGAACAGTTGGTTGATCAGTTAAACGGTTTCTTGAGCTTCGACGGCAACCTCACCAACAAGGAAACCACCTTCAACAAGGAACTGGAGTCCATCACCAAGGATCGGGAAAAGCTCGAAGCTCGCATTACGGCCTTGCAATCCCGGTTAACGGCACAATTTACCGCCGCTGATATACTGGTCGGCAAGCTGAAAAGTACGGGGGATTTTCTTACCAATCAGTTCAGTGCGATGCTGGGAACCAATAAAAAGGATTAAGAAAAGACTCAAGTTTTGTGTGCGCATGTCGATAACCTAGGTAATCTGGCTATTAACAAAAAGCACTCGACAATGGTTACAGGTGAATTATGAATGCATTACATCAGTATCAGGCCGTAAATACGCAGACCAGTGTCATTGATGTGGATCGCCATCGCCTCATTCAACTGCTTTATGATGGAGCCCTTGAGCGGATCAACATGGCCAAAGCGAGAATGTCGGTCAAGGATTACGAGGGCAAGAATCGTCTGATCAACAAGACCATCGAAATTGTGGGTGGCCTGAGATCCTTCCTCGATATGGAAAAAGGGCAGGAGCTGGCCGCCAATCTCGCCGCCCTGTACGAATATATGGAGTTTCGTCTGTTTGAGGCCAATGTTCGCAATGATGTGGCCATTCTCGACGAAGTAGCCAGCCATCTGAGAAAAATCAAAGAAGGATGGGACGGAATTCGGTCTGAAGTTCTTGAAAAAGGACTTGTCTAGACTGGATCTTGACTGCCGGTCGTAACAAGCTCCCGGTGGTCACTGAATGCACATGGTTAGGGGCAAATTATTGCCCCTTTTTTTGTGCCCGGCGTACTGGCCAACAGATCAGCTGCCGGCCAGCGTCTGCACGTGCGCCTCAACACTGACTGCCAGGGCCTTGAGGTTATAGCCCCCTTCAAGCACGGATACCACCCTGTTGCGGGCGTAGGTTCGGGCCACGTCCATGATCATTCGGGTCACCCAGCGATAATCGTCTTCGACCAGTTCCAACTCTCCCAGCGGATCATCCTTGTGGGCATCAAAACCCGCTGAAATCAGAATCAGTTGCGGCCGATGGTTCTGCAAGCGATTAAGCCAGTCGGCCTCCACGTTGGCACGGAAATGAATGCTTTTGGCGCCGGCGGCCAGCGGGGTATTCACGATGTTGTCGGCGTAGGACTGGTGGTGGGTATAGGGGTAAAACGGGTGTTGAAAGCTGGAACACACCAGTACCCGGGAATCGTTCTCGAAGATGTCTACCGTGCCATTGCCTTGATGCACATCGAAATCAATGATGGCCACCCGTTCCAGGCCGTGGAATTCCAGCGCATGCTTGGCGGCAATGGCCACGTTGTTGTAAAAGCAAAATCCCATGGTTTTGTTGCGTTCGGCGTGATGCCCCGGGGGGCGTGTAGCGCAAAACGCATTCGGATTTTGTCCGCTCATCACCAGATTGACGGCTTGCACCGCTGAGCCGGCCGCCAGCTTTACCGCGCGCATGGTGTCTTTCATCATCAGGGTGTCGCCGTCGCACATAATGCGGCCCTTTTCGGGCTGCATCAGATCAAGCTGACGCACGTAAGACGCGGGATGGACGCGTGTCACTTGCTCGGGCTCCACCATTTCGGCGCGGATAAATTCGAGATCCTGGATCAAGCGGGTATCTTGTAGCTGGTTCAAGATCGCGCCCAGCCGCGCCGGGTTTTCCGGATGACCTGATCCCATATCGTGATGGGTGCAGTCATCGTGACTGATAAAGGCCGTTTTCATGGTGTTTTAGTATTTCCTTGAAAGTTTTTATTCGATTCGCCCTGCGCGCAAGGCACAGCCGTACAAAGAAGTGTACTACTATCATTTGGGCATAGAAATGAGTCTGACGGCCGGTTGCCGCTTCAGTGAGCAATGGTTTTCTTTGTTACGCACCCCCTGTTACCATGGGTAACGGTTTCCTTCGCCAACCTTGACTCAAAGGAGATTGCCTGTGAGTACACGTCACCTGGATGCGCTTTTCACCCCTCGCTCCATCGTCATCCTTGGTGCCTCCGAGCGACCACGCAATCTTGGAGGTATCGTACTGCGCAATCTTCTGGCGTGCGATTATCC
>JBFHRO010000008.1:0-32458 GCA_041591635.1 Oleiphilaceae bacterium
AAAAAAGCCATCATGGCCGTAGCAAAGTCGGCAAACGCCACTTTCCACGCCCCTCCGTGATGCGGGTTATAGCGCTTTATCCGACGAACAATGACGGGTTGGTTTTCTTCCACGACGACTCAAATCACAAAGGGTTGCAGCCAGCAGACACAGAGGGGTTCCCGCTCGAAACAGGATACGCCCAGCTTCAGATCACACCAAACTACCGGGCGCGCACATAATCGTTAAGTTCCTGAAAGCTTGGGCGCACCTCAAAATTCAATGCCTTGCGTCCAAACTCCACGGCCATTTGCGGTGCCAGCCCTCCCATGGTGGCAAGAATACTCACCTTGACGCACTCCAATGCCTTGATTTCGCTGGTCACCATGGATTCCATGGCGGTAGACAAAGGCCCGACAAAACCGTAGGCCAGCAGAATCCCAAAGAAGGTTCCCACCAGGGCGGCGGCCACATGCTGGCCAATCATGGCGGGCGGCCCGCCCAGGGCCTGCATGGTGATCACGATTCCCAGCACGGCCGCCACAATTCCAAAGCCCGGCAGAGCATCGGCCACCTTATGTACCGCATGGGCTGGATGTTGCAACTCAGTCAGGCGGCTTTCGATCTCAAGGTCCATCAATCCCTCAAGCTCGTGCGGCGCCATGTTGCCGGTGCTGATAATACGCATGTAATCGGTCACAAATTCGATAAGGGGTTCAATGGCCAGCACAGCCGGGTATTTCATGAAGATCTCACTGGCCTTCGGATCGTCCACATCCGCCTCAATGGACATCACACCCTGGCGCCGCGCCTTGTCGAAGATGTCGTGCATCAGGCTCAACAAGTCCATGTACAAGGCTTTGTTGTAGCGATCGCCCAGAAAGACCTTCGGAATGGCAACAAACACCGCTTTTATGGTGTGCACCGAGTTGGAAATAATGAACCCGCCCAAGGCGGCTCCGCCAATAATAAGCACCTCGAACGGCTGCCAAAGGGCGACCAGTTCGCCGTGCGAGAGCACATACCCCCCCAGCACGCTGGCAATGACGATGATGGAACCCAGAAGAATGGTCATAGTGATACAAAGTCAATCATGAGTCTGTGAACAATGGGTGTGTCTATTAATGGTAATGGGCTGCGCCCGGTAATGGTAATGGGCTGCGCCCGGGCCATCGCCTGCGGCACGGGGCTCAACTGCCTGACTTTTTACAAAAGCGAATCGCCCGCCGACAATAACAGGCTATTCTTAGGACAGCCTGCTGATATGCAACGGCCCTCAATGCTTCTTAAGTTAAGCCTAAATATTACAAACGAACAACCACTTATGTGACCTTATGGCTCACCGGCGTCGACAGGGTTTTGAAAAATAGCCATGGCATCTGCAAAGACACGTGAAACACCCCAGGAATGGTCGGCTTTTTTTGCTGCGCTCACTTTGCCCTCGCCCTCCAGCATTGGCGACCGCATCCAGAAGCTTCTGCGTACCTCCGACACCTCGTATGCGCACCTGGCGCAGGAAATCCAGCTTGACCCGGTGATTGCGTTCAAGGTGATGCGTGCAGCCAATGTCTCGGCAAACAACACGGCCGAGGGCAGCAAGACCCTGGATCACGCCATCAGCATGATCGGGCTGGACCACCTTAAAACCCTGACCCAACCCAATCCGCCCGCCACCCGCATTCTGTTGCCGGGGTATTTTACGGCGCTAAGCACCAGCGTGCTGGCCGCCGCCCTGGCGCGCAAAATCGCCGAGCGCCGCAAGCCGGCACAGGTGGAAGACATCAAATGGGCTGCCCTGTTTTACGGCGCGCCACTGTGGTACCTGGCTCAGTTTGCAGGCGATCAGATGCAGCAACTGCACGCGGACATCACCCAGGACTTTGCCCCGGCCAAAGCGGCCAGCGAGCGGATTTTTGGCTGTACGCTGGACGAGATTCTGCGCACCCTCGTGCGTGCCCTGGACATGCCGCAACTGGTCAGAGAGTGCTGGAATGGCGAACATCAACCCGGCCCGCGTGACTGGATTCGTCTGGCGCATCACGTTCATACGCCGCTGGCGCAACTGCAAGAGCAGCGGGATCTGAGCCTGAAGCTCAATCAGCCGGCTTTTTGTGTGATCCTCGCCAACCGGCTCGCCAGCTATGCCATGGAAGACTGGTACAGCCGGGGCACGCTCAGAATGCAGAAAGCAATGGCGGCGTACCTTGGCGCCAGCCTGGTCGACGTCATTCGCATGACGCACGAATGTGCCGCCGAGGCTTCATCGAGTCACCCGTTCCCCTTGATCCTGCTGCCGGCCATGCGTCTGTTTCTGCCGCCCGCACTGCGCCAGAAACGTGAAGCCACGGCCGAGGCTTTGCCAGCTCAAACTCAAACACCGGCGCCAATGGCCAGTACCAAAACCTCAGAAATACCGGCACCCGCAGTGGCCAGCCCCAAGCCGGCGGAGGTTGTCACGACACCGCCAGCAGCAACCGCGGCGATTGAAACACCGAAGGCGGCCGCAGCCGATCCCGTGGCAACCGAACCCGCCCCCAAACCGCCGGCCAGGGCGGTGGCACCCAATCAAACGCCCCGGCCTGACCCCATCACCCCGGCTTCCCGGCCAACCATCATCAAACCCGTGCCTGTCGAACTGCCGGAGGCCGCCTTGCGCGGCAACCCCGACTTGTTCCAGGAACTCACCGGCATCATGCTCAATCATCCCGAAGAGTTCGCCGACATGCATGAGCTCATGAACGCGGCGGTTCAGGGAATCGCCTACGGCCTTGGGCTAAAGCGGGTACTTGCGCTGCTGGTAAACACCCGGCAAACCCGGCTGAAAACCTACTATCACGCCGGCATTCGCAAAAAGCCGGAGCTTGCAGGGCTTGAAATCGACCTGGGCAAGGTCTCGATCTTCAACAAGCTGATCGAGAAAGCCGCGAGCATCTGGGTAAAACCCGACAGCAGCAAGCAGATCTGGAACATGATTCCCGCCAGCCTCAAAATCACTGCGGGGGCCAAAGAGTTCTTTTTGATGTCGATTTACGTCAACAACAAACCCATTGCGGTTTTTTATGCCGATCACTGGGGCGGCAAGGGCGGCATGACCGAGGGTGACTACCGGCAATTCAAGCACCTCTGTACCGCGACCGCCCAGTGCCTGGCCAGCATGCTCATCAACAAAACCACCAGAGCCGCACCGGCCAATGCGCAACCCTAGCCAATGCTGCCTTGCGCACTTAGGAATGCGCGCGGTTTCTGTTATGATGACGTCCCCCAGGCCACCCCGGTAACGAATCGCCATGACGACCCCTGCGACGGATTTTCCCCTGCTTCTGGAACCCGAAGCCCTTGAACCGCTCCTGCAGCATCCGCAGCTGCTGATCATCGACCTGTGCAATACCGATGGCTACCGCGCCGGGCATATTCCCGGTGCCATTCATATTCCGCCAGCACTTACCCAGGCAGGCCAGCCGCCGGCACCCGGCGCCCTGCCTGGCAAGGAACGCCTCGAACAGCTGTTTGGCCAGATCGGCTTAACGCCAGACCATCAGGTGATCATTTATGACGACGAGGGTGGCGGCTGGGCAGGCCGGTTTGCCTGGATGCTTGATTCAATCGGCCACAGCCGCTACAGCGTGCTCAACGGTGGCATGATTGCCTGGATTGGTGAGGGTCGGCCGGTTTCCCGAGACATCCCGCCGCTGACGCCGCGCCAGCTCACGCTGACCATCGACCGGCGCCCCACCGCCACGCTCAGGGAAGTGATGGCTTCACTGGACGATCCCCACACCCAAATATGGGATGCACGATCAGCGCAGGAATATCTCGGCCAGAAGGTATTTGCGGCCAAAGGGGGTCATATCCCCGGTGCAGTTAACCTCGAATGGACCCAGGCCATGAACCCGGCCAACCACTTTCGCATGAAAGATGCCGAGTCGCTTCGTAAAACCCTGGCCACGCTGGGAATCACCCCTGACAAACGCATTATTACTCACTGCCAGACCCATCACCGCTCGGGCTATACCTACCTGGTTGCCAAGGTGCTGGGCTTCCCCGAGGTGCAAGCCTATGCCGGCTCCTGGGCCGAATGGGGCAATCACCCCGACACCCCTGTGGAATCCTGAGTCTGCCAGTGCTGTTTACGGAAATAACACTTACCTTGCCACACAGAAAGGACACCCTCACGCATGTTTCTCGATAACCTCTTTGTCATCAGCCAGTACCTTACACCGCAGCATGCGCTCTCGCGCGCCATTGGCATGCTGGCTGACAGCCGCCACCCCATGATCAAGGACACCTTTATCAACTGGTTTGCGCAACGCTATCAGGTCAACCTTGGTGAAGCCCTGCGTGAGAACCCGCGCGACTATCACAGCTTTAATGACTTTTTCACCCGTGAACTCAAGCCCGGGGCACGCACCATTGCCGCAGGCGAACAGGTGCTGGCCTGCCCGGTAGACGGGGCTGTCAGTCAGCTGGGTGATATCGAATACGGCCAGATTTTTCAGGCCAAGGGACACAGCTTCAGTGTCATTGACTTGCTGGGCGGCAGCATGGAGCGTGCCAAACCCTTCATGGGCGGCAAATTTGCCACCATCTACCTCTCTCCCAAGGACTACCACCGCATTCACATGCCGCTGACAGGTACCCTCAGGGAAATGATTTACGTGCCGGGCAAGCTGTTTTCGGTCAATCCCCTCACCGCCGAAAACGTACCGCGTCTGTTCGCCCGCAATGAGCGCCTGGTGACCATCTTCGACACCCAGGTCGGGCCGGTTGCCATTGTATTGGTGGGTGCCATGATAGTTGCGGCCATTGAAACCGTTTGGTCAGGCCAGGTAGCGCCGCCCACTCGCACACTCAAAACCACCCGCTACGACAACCAGCAGCCTGTGTGCCTCAATAAAGGCGAAGAAATGGGGCGCTTCAAGCTGGGCTCAACCGTGGTGCTGGCCTTTGGGCCCGATGCCATTGCCTGGGATAAAGACCTGGCGCCCGCCGCCTCGGTTCGTCTTGGTCAGCCGCTGGCCCATGTTTGCCAGAAATAGCGCCTTTGCTCGTATCCTTCTATCCTGAAGGCTCTTGCGGGAAATGCGATGCCAGCGCCTGTAACTGATACAGGTGCTGGTACAAGCCCGGACGCTGGATCAAATCAGCGTGATCCCCCTGCTGCACCAGTCGCCCCTGATGCAGCACCAGAATCTGATCCGCATCCTTGATGGTTGCCAGCCGATGCGCAATGACCAGCGAGGTGATCTTGCCGCGCAGTGCGCGCAGGGTTTGCAGCACCCGTTGCTCGGTGGCACTGTCGATACTGGCGGTAGCCTCGTCCAGCACCAGGATTTCCGGCTTGCGTGCCAGCGCCCGCGCCAGCGACAGCAACTGCTTTTGGCCGGTTGACAAGGGAAAGCCGTTTTCCCCCAAAAGCGTGTCATACCCGTGGGGCATATCTTGCACAAAAACCGCGAACTGAGCGGCCTCTGCCGCCGCCACCACCGACTCGAACGGCAAGGACAAACCCAGACGTATGTTGTCGGCCACCGAGGCATTGAGAATCAGCGCATCCTGCTGCACCACTGCAATATGCCGGCGTAATTGCGCCTCGCCAAACCGGTTCAGTGGCACCCCCGCCAACACAATGTCTCCTTGCGTCAACGGATAAAAGCGCAACATCAAATTGGCCAGCGTACTCTTGCCACTGCCGGTATGCCCGACCAGCGCGTAACAATGCCCGCGCGGCACGCTAAAGGAAACCTCATGAATCACCGGGTGAATGCCATCATAACTAAAGGAAACCCGTTCAAAAGCGACAGCAGGCGAGGCATCCGCCAGGCTGGCGGCGCCGGTCACGGCCACACCCGCCTCGATGCCTTGCGGCTCATCCATCAAGGCAAACACCCGCTGGCCCGCCACCAGCGATTGCTGCAGCAAATTCAGCCGCTGCGTCATTTCAATCAAGGGTTCGGTGAAACGCCCGAGATAGGCGATAAACACATAGAGCACACCGATCTCGCCCGCTGAACCCTCAAGAAACGCCAGCCCAAAAAGGCCCAACAAGGCGGCCAGTATCAGCATGCTGACAAGATCGATAAACGCCCGCAGCAACAGGCCATCAAGGCGCACACTGCGTCGACGGGTGGTGAAGTGGGCCGTTACCAGATCGGTGAAGCGCGCGCGAAAACGGCGCTCCTGGTTAAAGATTTGCAGGGTTCCCATGGCCTGCAAGGCTTCACTGAGATGCGCGTTGATATCGCCCAGCAAGGCCCGCGCCTTTTGAAACAGCGGCGCGCTGAGGCGCTTGTAGCACCCCATGGCACCCAAGGTTACCGGCACCAGAACCAGCGCCAGCAACATGAGCTGTACATCGAGCAACGCCATGGCAATGAAGATGCAGACCAGCAAAAACAGGTTCTGCATCGCGTTGACAATGACATTCACAAACAGCTCTTTCACCGCCTCGGTGTCATTGGTGATGCGTGAAATCAAAGCTCCGGTGGCGCTGCGATCAAAAAACGCCAATGGCAGGGCAATGACCCTGGCGAACAGGTCGATTCGTACCCGAGCTACCACCTCCAGCGCCAAACCGGAAAACAGCAGCGCCTGACGGTATTTCAGCGCGGCAGCAACGCCCATGATCGTCAAATAGCCCAACGCCAGAAACAGCGCCTGTTGTGGTAAAAACTGCTGCGCTACCAGCTGGTCGTCGATGAAGTGCTTGATCAGCACCGGCCCCACGAGGTCTGCCGCCGTTGCCGCCAAGAGCATGATCAGGCCAATCAGCCAACGCGAACGACGACCGCGGGTATAGGCAAGCAACCGTGCCAGTACGTGCCTGTCTCTCATGGTATTCGGCACGGCGGCCACATTCTCACCCGATGAATTCAACCTTTACCCTTGCATCAATGAATGATCAAAAAAGGCGGCAAGCCGCCCGAAAATGATTGCGCCAAGTCTTGGGCATCGAGAAACTAGAGCATAACGCCGCATTAGGCCCCGCGCCACTTCGCGGGCGCAAGCAACGGATCGAATTTCGGTGGTCGCTTCCGCCCGAGAAGAGTAGGATTTATGCCTAACAGACAAAGGTTGGGAGAGTCCATGGACCACACTCAAACCAAGCCCACTCAGCTGGAGTAGCGAATGGAAGCCAGAAAACTGAATACCTTCGAGAACCTGCTAACCGCTTTACAGACCGACGAGCGCCAGGAGCTGATCAACGGCGAAATCATCAAGCGTCCCATGGCTCGATTCGAACATGGGTCGGTGCAGGGCGATATCGTTGCCGAATTGGCGCCTTACAAAAGAGCCAAGGGGCCGGGTGGATGGTGGATAGCCACTGAAATCAGTGTGCGATATGGTGACCACAACTGCCCGTCCCATGATTTGGCGGGCTGGCGCAAAGAGCGCGTGATCGAACGGCCGACAGGCGTGATGGCGATCAGCCCCGACTGGGTGTGTGAGATAACCTCTCCCGGCCATGAAAAGAAAGACTACCTGGATATCTTTCTCCTGCTCCAGAAATACCAGGTTCCCCATTACTGGATTATCAGCCCCGAGGATAGGTCGCTAATCGCCTATAGACTGGTCGATGGCAAATACGCGGTGATTGAAGCGGTGGATCACGCCGTCGGCAAGGTAAGAATTGAACCCTTTTCGCAGGTTGAGTTCGATTTAAGCTACCTGTTTGAGTAGCCTTAGACCCGGTCATCGACGACTCATCAATCAAAGACCAAAAAAGGCGCCGGCCGGGGTATCGCCACCGCCGAAATAACGTGCAGTTTTTTGGAAATGCTTACCGCTCAACACCCGGCATCCACCAATCGCTCCAGCCGCTGATATTCGTAAACCTGACGATACCAGCCCGGTTGCTGGCTCAAAACAGCATGGGTGCCGCGCTGGGCAATGCGCCCCGCCTCCAGCACCAGGATTTCATCGGCACACTCCACCGCCGTCAAACGATGACTGACAATAATGGTCGTGGCGCGGGGCTTGCGGGCACGCAGATGCGCCAGAATACGTGCCTCGGTTTCACCATCGACCGCCGACAAAGCATCGTCCAGCAGCAGTACTGGCGCATTCAACAGCAGTGCCCGAGCAATGGCGATACGCTGCTTTTGCCCACCCGAAAGCGTTACGCCCTTCTCGCCCACCATGGAATCGTAACCCGCGGGAAAGCGCCGAATATCCTCATCCACTGCCGCCAGCGCAGCAGCCGCTTCGATTTCGTGGCGCAGAGCCTGTGGCTTGCCCAGCGCAATGTTGTCGGCAATCGAGGCCGAGAAGAGCAATGGCTCCTGCCCAACCCAGGCAAAATGCCGCCGCAACAGCGCTTTGGGCAGTGTTTCAATAGCGGCTCCATTGAGTTTCACCGCGCCCGGCGGCGTTTCGTACATGCGCAGCATAAGCTGCAGCAAGGTGCTTTTGCCGCTGGCGACCGGACCTAGAATGCCGAGTGTTGCCCCGGCGGGAACCCTAAATGCAATGCCCTGTAATACCGGCAACGGATTCTGCTCGTAGCAAAACAGGGGCAATCGAACTTCAATATCCACCCGGGCCGGTACCGCCGGGTCGATACCAACACCAGTGGCACCGGCATCGGGTGGCAACGGCTCAGCCAAAAGCGCGGTAATACGCTGATACGACGCCGAACCTCGCTCCAGAATGCTCAGCATCCAGCCAAAGGCGAACATCGGCCATAACAGATAGCCCAGATACATCATGAAACTGGTGAGCTGCCCCAGCGACAACTGGTCGTGAAAGACGAGGTAGCCGCCAAAGCCAATACTCAACAGAAAAGACGCCCCCATGGTCAGCGTAATGGTGGGATCGTACGCAGCATCGATACGTGCCACCTGCAGGTTCGCAGCCGTCGCAGCCTCAACCTGCTGGCGAAAACCTTCGGTCAGGAGTGCTTGCGCGCCGCTGGCCTTAACCAGCTTGATGCCGGTGATGGCTTCATGCACGGCATCGTTCAGCGCACTGAAGCGCGCCTGCGCCGCGCCAAAAGCTGCATGCAGACGATTGCCGTACTGGTACATGAGCCAGGCCATCACCGGCCAGGGAATCAGCGCGATCAAGGTCAGCTCCCAGGAAATCAGCAGTGTCATCACGCCCAGCACCACGACGGCGGTCATGGCCCCATCAACCATCGAGAGCACCCCTTCGCCGGCCGTCATTTGCACCGCTTCAATATCCTGGGTACAACGTGCCATCAGGTCACCGGTACGGTAGTGGCGAAAAAAGACCGCCGGCATCTGATCCAGATGGGCATAGAGTTGCAGGCGCAATTCGCGCGCCAAGGCCAGAGAGGATCCAAACAGATACACCCGCCACAACACCCGCAAGCCGTAGATGGCAAGGGCCACGCCCACAATCAGCCCGATCTGCGCCAGCAAATCGGGCAACACCAGGGTTTTGGCCGCAATGGCATCCACCAGTTCACCGACCATGCGCGGCGGAACCATGGTGAGCAAGGCCACCAGCGCAAGCGCCCCAATGGCAACGGCATAACGCCGCCACTCACGTCGAAAAAACCATCCCAGCTCAACAAGCACACGCATACAGGGCCACGCAATCCGGGCTCATGCCCGGTCAATCGTAAATGCCATCACCTCGTCGATCCTTTGTGTCTGCATCAGACACATCAGCAGACGATCCACTCCCAGGGCCACTCCGGCACAATCGGGCATACCCTGCGCCAGTGCGGCCAGCAGGCGCCGATCAATGCTCACCGGTGGCAATCCACGCTCAACCCGCGCCTGATTATCGGCCTCAAACCGCCGGCGCTGCTCATCGGCGTCCACCAGTTCGTCGTAGCCGTTTGCCAGTTCCAATCCGTTCAGATAGAGCTCAAAGCGCCGGGCCTGCGGATAGCCCTCAATAATCTCGACCTTCGCCAGCGCCGCCTGGCTGGCCGGATAGCCGTACACAAACTCAGGCTGGCCCTGCCCCAGGTTCGGTTCAATCAGATGAGTAAGCAGTACATCCAGGGCTTCGTCACGATCAAGGACGGTGGCGGACATTCCGGACACCTCAGCCGCACGCTGCTGTATTTCGGCTTCATCCGCAGCAAAGGGGTCAAGCGCCACATACTGCAAAAACAGCTCACGATAGCTGCGAAATCCGGGCTTCGAAGCGATTCCCACACGTTGCAGAAGCTCGCTCACCTCGTGCATCAGTGCCTGCAACGAGAACCCGGGGCGATACCATTCCAGCAACGTAAATTCAGGGTTATGACGACTACCGCGTTCGGCCGCGCGAAACGCCTTGCAGATCTGAAAAATGGGCCCACTGCCTGCGGCCAGCAAGCGTTTCATGGCAAATTCAGGCGACGTCTGAAGATATCCCTCTGCGCCAGCAATGCCTCCCGGTACGCGCAAACTGGCCAAATGGATGTCGGTGGCGCCACCATGGGCGAGCAAGGGCGTTTCCACTTCGAGCACTTGGCGCCTGGCAAAGAATTCCCGCACAGTGCGCATGACTTGCGCGCGCCGGTGCAGGGCATCCAGGCGACAACCGGGCGACCAGTCAGAAGCCATGGAGGAAGACACATCTGTCATGGGAGACTCCAGGAGAGGTACAAAACGCAAAAAGCGCCTGCATCAGGCGCTTTTTGCGGGCGGAACCAACAGAATTTTCCGGGTCTGACCTCAGCCCTTGGCACGGCTGACGTATTCATTGCTGCGGGTATCGACCCGTAACTTGTCACCAATATTGACGAACAGCGGCACGTTCACCACGGCGCCGGTCGACAAGGTGGCCGGTTTGGTTCCGCCCTGGGCCGTATCGCCCTTCAACCCCGGATCTGTGTTGACCACTTCCAGTTCGACAAAATTGGGCGGCGTTACCGACAAAGGTGCGCCGTTGTACAGGGTCACAGTGTACACATCCTGCTCTTTGAGCCATTTGGTGGAATCCCCCACCGCTTTGGCGTCAGCGGCATGCTGCTCAAACGAACCATCGGTCATCATGAAGTGATAGAACTCGCCGTCGGAATACAGGTATTCCATCTCCAGATCCACCACATCCGCCCCTTCCAGCGATTCACCCGACTTGAACGTACGCTCCCAGACCCGCCCCGACTTCAGGTTGCGCAACCGTACCCGGTTAAAGGCCTGGCCCTTACCGGGCTTGACAAATTCGTTCTCCAAAATCGAGCAGGGCTCTCCATCAAGCAGCACCTTGAGGCCTGATTTAAATTCGTTGGTAGAGTACATAGCCATAGTTAAGTTACCGATCCAAAATTCGAGTGAGGGGCCAATTAAATGAAAATGCGATAGACTGGCGCGCTACCTTGCCAGGATTCAAGCCAGAGACTGCGGATACTCCACCAACTCTGCGAGGCTTGGCAATCACACGGCTTCGCTTTGCCACTGTATAAATCGTAAAGGCGCCAATGATACCTCGAACCATCTCAACTGTCGAAGCTCTTGACTGGAAGGCCGAACTCTCGCGCGCTGTTACCACACTTGCCGAACTGGCCCGGCTGGTCGACATAGATCCGGCACAGATGAGCACCGATGCGCACGAGGAATTTCGGCTGCTGGTGCCGCACCCTTACATTGCGCGCATCCGTCGGGGCGACCCTGAAGATCCGTTGCTGCGCCAGATACTGCCGGCAGCAAGTGAGATCCTGCCCCAGCCCGGCTACAGCCAGGATCCGTTGAAAGAGGAAGACTACAGCGTGACACCCGGCCTGATTCACAAATACAAAAGCCGCGCCCTGCTGATTGCGGGCACCCACTGCGCTATCAATTGCCGCTACTGTTTTCGCCGCCACTTTCCCTACCAGGCACACCGCAACTCGCGCAACGACTGGAGCCAGGCCCTTGACTACCTGCGCAGCCATCCTGAACTCAATGAGGTGATTCTCAGTGGCGGTGATCCGTTGGCGATTAACGACCGTCAGCTTCAGTGGTTGAGCCAGGAAATTGAAACCATTTCGCACATTCGCCGGCTGCGCATTCACACGCGGCTGCCGGTCGTCATTCCCGCACGTATTGACGCCAGTCTGACCGACTGGATAAGCCATTTGAAACTGCAAACCGTTGTCGTGCTGCACATCAATCACCCCAACGAAATTGACCTGCCGTTGCAAAAGGCACTGGCTCGACTGAAAGACACCGGCGCGACCTTGCTGAACCAAACGGTGCTGCTCAAAGGAATCAATAATTGCGCCCACACCCTGACGCAACTGAGTGAACAGCTCTTCGCTGCCGGCGTATTGCCTTATTACCTGCACCAGCTCGACACCATCAAAGGCGCCGCACACTTCCATGTTGACCCTGAACAGGCACGCCATATTTACCGGCAACTGCTGGCGAACCTGCCGGGATTTCTGGTCCCCCGGTGGGTGGCCGAAATTCCCGGTCGCGCCTCAAAAACGCCGCTTGATCTGCACTTGTGTTAACCAGCTAACAAAAGCAAGAAAATACAGCAGGATGTTCGATTTTCCTGACACAAAATAAAACTCTGCTATTCTTTCGGATAGGTCTTTGTAATATAAAGAACGACGAACTTCGCTCCCGCTCAAAGACACTGACTGCACCAGAGAGCTGACTTAACAATAACAAGCGGAATAACTGATTGATGAATGGTGTCGACCGTCTGGACAACCAGGAAAAACCACCGAGGCTTGCGTTACCGGAACAGTGCCTGGCGACACTGTCCTTTAGCGAACCTACGCCGGTTGCTGTCAAAAACTGGGTGGGCGGGCTGCCGATGGCAAATATCGGTGAAACGGCCCGTCAGCTGTATCATGCCACGTTGGAACTCAATCAGCTTATTACCACGCCTGCCATACGGCTGCAGTTACTCGAAACGCTGCGACCCGCCGTGCACTACGTCTGTCAGGAACTATCGAAGCACTTTCTCAACCAGCCCATTGCCTTGCCCGAAAAGCAACGAAAGATCGCCAATCTCGCACAGGCCCTGCAACTCAACATTGGCAACGGCTACAAGCAGGTGCTGGTAGAAAGTCTTGGTGGAATCAAGGCCGAGAAAACCAAAAAACTCGTGATCTGCGCCTGCCATCGGATTTTGAGCGAATACGGCCGCATACTTCTGCGTGCCTGTCAGCTCTATGCCCCTAACCCGCGCAATATCTGGCTGGAAGCACATCAAATATTCAGACTTGCCCACCGTAACGATCTGCTTGGCTACGATGTTCGCGATGAGCACGCAAAAACCATTGAACAAAGCACCATTGGAGAGGTCTATCAGCAACTGTTGTTGCTGGGTTGCTGTAAACCCAACCAGCTGAGGCAAGCTGACCTGACAACCGTCTACAGCACGTTCGAGCAATGGTCGCGTTACGTAGAAATCCGCAAGGCTGACAATGCTGATGCCGTGTTTGTAGTCAACGCCGAAACCGACCATCCGCCGATTTATCGCAGCCTGCTCAATGAAGGCTTGACCGAAGATCACCTGGGTATTGATACGCACCAACTGACGCAAAAACTGACGACCTACCTGCAACAGCTTGAAAACAAACATAAAGATGAAAAACCGGCCATCGAAATGCCACTGCCGCTGCCGGATCAGCTGGTTGCCCATCTGAACCAGGCCCTTGGCGTGCTCACCAAGCGCAATTTCAAGCGCATTCCAAGTCGGGGCAAGCTCAGCATCTGCGTTGGCCTGAGCGCAACTCACTACTATGTTTCAGGCTGCACCGAGTTCAACACCCAACTGATTCGTGATTTGTCTGCCAAACGCGCGAGCGAAGGCAACATGTTTGTCAATCAGAACAAAAAGCATGACCCTTGGGCTGGCGCCTTTGATGCCATATCCTCGGCCGAGCTTCTGATGCCCGGCGAGTCGTCCATTGCCTTCAATGGCACCGGTACCGATAGCGACAAACCACCGGCTTATGACTCGTATCGAATCTTGCTGGTAAATACCAGCCCCGGCGGCTATTGCCTGCAATGGGATGCAGATATTCCCGCCAATGTGCAGGCAGGCGAAATACTTGGGGTACGGGAGCATGACGAGCATGCCTGGAGCATTGCCGCCATCCGCTGGATTCGACAGGTCAAACAGCAAGGCACCCAGTTGGGTATCGAATTGCTGGCACCGGCCGCCTCTCCCTGTGGCGTTCAGCTGATTCAGAAAACCGGCGACAACAGCGAATATCTGCGCGGCTTGATGCTGCCGGCAGTACCGGCCATCAATCAGCCGGCAACCCTGATATTGCCTCGCCTGCCCTTTCAAACCGGGCACAAGGTACAGGTCAACATCCGGGGCGAAGAAACAAAATACTTATTGGTCAAGCGTGTTTCGGCAACCGGAAGTTTCAGCCAGTTTGAACTCAAGGGCCTGACCTCACTGGCAGCCCCGGTGCAAGAGCAAGCTTCAACGACAACACGAAAAACCGGTGCGCCCGAGGATGACTTTGACTCCCTCTGGCCATCCTTGTGACGGCCCGGATTATTTCTGACAATGCCGCAGGTTGTTTGTTACCATTGGCCCGCTTCCGAAATACAAGAGCGTGCCGGCCTGCGTCGTGGCGCGACCGCCGGACGCAAGCCTGAATGCACAATGGTGCCGCCACCTGAGCCAGGTTATGTACGACCATTTGGTGTGTAACAAACAGAACTTTAAAATCATCTTCCAGCCCGACACGTCATTCCAATGCAACAGAAAAAAACTGAAACCGTTCATCTGCTGATTCTGGATCCCTCACAGAATGATGCCGAAAAAGTCATAAGTCTCCTGCGAAATTCAGGCCGGGCGACGCGCGCGCATCAAATCACCTCGGAAGAGGATCTGCTCGAATCGCTCAAGAATCACTCCTGGGATATGTGTCTGGTACGCGCCGGCGCGGAAACCCCCAGTGCCGAAGAGGTCCTGGGGCATATCAAGCGCCTCGACACAGACATCCCCTTTATCTACATGAGTGACGCCTACGATGGCGAAACCATCGTCAAGTTCCTGCGAGCCGGCGCACAGGATGTAGTTCCCTTTGAGAACAGCAAACATCTGATTCTGGCCATTGGGCGCGAACTGTCGGCACTGTTCGAACGACGCCAGCGTCGCACCGCACAACGCACCATCAGAGAAGCCGAAAAGCGCTGTCAGTTACTGCTGGATAGCTCTAAAGACGCCATCGCCTACGTCAATGACGGCATGCATGTGTATGCCAACCCCTCGTACATGGAGTTCTACGGCTACGACGATATTGATGATCTTATTTGTATCCCGGTACTTGATACCTTGGCAGACGCCAGCCAGGACGATTACAAGGAAATCTCGCGCTCCTTCTCGGAAGGCGAAATCGAGAACGGTACCCTCAAGTGCATTGCCTGTCGCAGCGACGGCTCTGAAATTGGCGTGATCATGACCATCTCGCGTGCCACTTATGAAGGTGAAACCTGCACTCAAATCGTGGTTCGACCCGAGAAAAACAATGCCGAGCTGGAAGAAAGGCTGCGCGAAATCAGCAGTCAGGATTTGCTGACCGGATTGTACAACCGCTCCTATTTAATGGAGAAACTGGATACATCCATCCGCAAGGCCACAGACAATCATACCTATTCCTCGCTGCTCTATATCAAGCTGGATCACTTTAACCAGATCAAGACCGCCGTGGGCATTGGCGGTGCCGATCTGGTACTGACCGACATTGCCAATCTGCTCAGAAAGCATGCCGGCGAAACAGACATCGTTGCGCGCGTGGGTGATGATGCATTCAGCATTCTGCTTCAAGGCCAGGATGACACTCACGCCATGGGCGTTGGTGAGACACTGCGCAAAGCGGTTGAAAACCACCTTTCTGACGTATCTGGCAAAACGGTACAAATGACCTGCAGCATCGGCGTGGCCTTGATTGGCGAAAGCGCGCCTAACGCCATTGACATGCTGGGTCGAGCCCTGTCGGCGTCCGATGAGGTATGCAAGCTGCCGGGCCATGAACGAGGCAACGGTGTCAATCTGTTCACGCCCAAACTGGCCGGCGACAACCTCGACGAAGGCTCGGCCGTGGATCTGCTGCAGGATGCCCTGAACGAAAACCGGTTCCGCATTCTGTTTCAACCCATTATCAGTCTGCGTGGCGAACCCGAAGAGCACTACGAAGCCTTTCTGCGCATGGTGGGTAATGACCAGCAGGAGGTTTCACCCTACGACTTCCTGCCGCCGGTAGGCCCCACTGAAATGGCCACCAAGATTGATCGCTGGGTGATTATCCAGTGTATCAAGCGACTGTCCAGTCACAGGGCGCGCGGCCATGATACCCGGCTGTTTCTGAACCTGACCGCCGAAACTTTGCAGGACAAAACCTTCTCTGCCTGGCTGAGTGTGGCCCTCAAGGCATCGCGTCTGCCCGGTGATGCGCTGATTTTTCAGATCAAGGAAGAAGACACCATTACCTATCTCAAACAGGCCAAGGAATTCTGCAAGAGCCTGCGCGAGCTGCGCTGCAAAATTTCCCTCAACCGCTTTGGCTGTGCACTGAATCCGTTCAACACCCTCAAGCATGTGGAAGTGGATTTTGTGAAGTTCGATGGATCCTATACCGAAGAGCTGCAAAGCAAGGAAGAAGTGCGAGAACAAGTCAAGGAAATGGTTAAGACCCTGCAGACCCACGGCAAGCTGACCATCACGCCACTGGTGGAAAATGCGACCATTTTGTCGACACTCTGGCAAGTGGGGGTTAACTATATCCAGGGCTACTACCTGCAGGCACCTTCCACCGACATGACCTACGATTTCAACGAGCAATAAACGGCGGTTGACCGGGCTAAAGTTCGCACAGGAACGCCCGGCGTAATCTGGTTCTGGTCAATCCAGCGGGCACACAAAGGTGCCCGCTATCCTTTGCACGCCCGATCAACCGATTGCATAACCTGTTAAATGGTGTCTCTGTCTCTGAAACCAATCAGATACAAAATGCCGTCGAGCCCCAAGGTGGAAATCGAATGGCGCGCGGTGGACTTCACCAAAGGCTTGGCGCGGAACGCAACACCCAGACCCGCCTGACTCAGCATGGGCAAATCATTGGCACCGTCCCCCACCGCAATCACTTGCTGACGCCCGATTCCTTCTTTTTCAGCGATCTCAAGCAGCAGTTTTGCCTTGCGCTGGCCATCCACCACCTCGCCCGTAACACGACCGGTCACCTTGCCGTTTTCAATTTCGAGCTCGTTAGCATAGACATAATCAATGCCCAAACGCTGCTTTAAGCCGTTGGCGAAGTAGGTAAACCCGCCTGAGAGAATCGCCGTTTTGTAGCCCAGATTTTTTAGCGTGCTGATCAAGCGCTCTGCCCCCTCGGTGAGTTTGAGACGCTGGGCAATTTGGGACAACACCGCCTCATCCAGCCCTTTGAGCAAGGCCACCCGGCGCTTGAAGCTCTCGGTAAAATCCAGTTCACCGCGCATGGCCAACTCGGTGATTTCGGCGACCTGCTCGCCCACACCGGCTTCCTTGGCCAACTCATCGATCACTTCGGCTTCGATAAGGGTGGAATCCATATCAAATACCACCATGCGACGGTTGCGGCGAAAAATGGAATCTTCCTGAAAGGCGATATCCACGTTCAACTCGCCGGCAATTTGCAGAAAATCGGCGCGCAGCTGATCAAGATCGGGAGGCGTTCCACGTACCGAAAACTCAATGCACGCCTGCCCCTGGGTTTCCCGCGACTGCGCTGGCGGCCGACTGGAGAGGCGCGTGATATTGTCGATATTGAGCCCGTGCGCGGCGGTAATGCCGGACACGCGGGCAATCTGCTCGGCGGTAATGAGGCGTGACAGCAAGGTCACTATGTAGCGGGCCTTGCCCTTGCCTTCGACCCAGACTTGATAGTCTTCGTCGGAAACAGGCTCGAAGCGGGCATGCAGGTCAAGCTCATGAAACCGGAACAGCAAATCCTTGAGCAGGGCCGAGGAGGTCGCCTCGTCAGAGATTTTGACCAGAATGCCCCAGGTCAGATGATCGTGAATCACCGCCTGCCCAATATCGAGAATTCTCACACCGTAGTGCGCCATAATGCCGGTAATTTCGGAGGTCAAACCAGGCTTGTCTCGGCCCGATACATTGATGAGAATAATTTCGCTCACGCGCTCTGCACCTTTTGTTTAGTAGAGTTCAATAACCGACCTGCCCGGATTAACGATCAACAACCGGCCATCCGGGTGATTCATCAATGTGACTGAGTATCATCCCTGGTTGTCCCGCCCTCACTGCCTGCCGGGGCAATGACATCCACCTGATCAATGCGCTGCAAACCGCGCGGAAGCTTGTTACCGCGGCGCCCGCGTTCACTCAGGTAGTGCTCGAGATCCTTGAAGGCGAGTTTCATTGAACGCTTGCCGGCCGTCAGCACCAGCTGATCAGACTCCGAAAACACCGCCAGGTGCGTCATGGTTTCTTCCCGGTTTTTAGCGCGCACGGAGGGAATACTGATAATTTTGTTGCCTTTGCCCCGAGCCAGTTCAGGCAGCTCTCGCAACGGGAAAACAATCATGCGACCTTCGTTGGTTACTGCGAGCAAATACTGGGTTTCACTGTCATCGATGGTAACGGGCGGCAAAATCAGTGCGTTTTCGGGGACGCTGACCACCGCCTTGCCGGCCTTGTTCTTGGCCTGAAGTTCGGCATATTTGGCGACGAACCCATAGCCGGCATCGGTGCACAGAAGCACTTTGCGCTGATCCTCACCGATCATCAGCCCGGCAAACGAAGCTCCCGAAGGCGGGCTGATGCGCCCGCTTAAGGGCTCGCCCTGCCCGCGCGCAGACGGCAAGCTGTGTGCAGGCAAGGTATAAGCGCGGCCAGTGGTATCAAGAAACACCACGTTTTGATGGCTTTTCCCTTTGGCGGCCAGCAAAAACCGGTCACCCGCCTTGTAGCTCAAAGCCTGCGGGTCGATATCATGCCCCTTGGCTGCCCGCACCCATCCTTTTTCCGACAGAACCACAGTCACAGGCTCAGACGCAATCAACTCGGTTTCACTGAAGGCCCGAGCCTCTTCCCGCGAGACAATGGGTGAGCGGCGCGCATCCCCAAAGGTCTGGGCATCGGCCAGCAGTTCGGTCTTGATCAGATCCCGCAGCAAGTCTGCCGAGCCGAGCGTGCGCTGAAGTTGATCTCGCTCCAGCGCCAGCTCTTCTTGCTCACCACGAATCTTCATTTCTTCCAGTTTGGCCAGGTGGCGCAATTTCAGTTCGAGAATGGCCTCAGCCTGCAGGTCGCTGATACCGAACCGCGCCATCAACACCGGCTTGGGCTTGTCTTCGGCCCGAATGATGGCAATGACCTCGTCGATATTCAAAAACGCAATCAACAGGCCATCGAGAATATGCAACCGGGCCAGCACCTTGTCGAGCCGATACTGCAAGCGGCGGCGAACGGTGGTGGTGCGATAACTCAACCACTCGCTCAGAAGCTCGGTCAGCCCCTTGACGGCGGGGCGGCCGTCGATACCAATGACGTTCACATTGACCCGGTAGGTTTTCTCCAGATCGGTGGTGGAGAACAGGTGAGCCATGACCGCATCGGCATCGATACGATTGGAGCGCGGCACAATCACCAGGCGCGTTGGGTTCTCATGATCGGACTCATCGCGTAAATCGGCCACCATGGGCAGTTTTTTGTTCTGCATCTGGGCAGCTATCTGCTCCAGCACCTTGGCACCCGACACCTGATGCGGCAACTCGGTGATGACGATATCACTGCCCTCGCGCACGTACACAGCGCGCATACGCACCGAGCCGCGCCCGGTATCGTAAATCCGGCGCAGGTCATCTGGTGCTGAAATGATTTCTGCCCCTGTTGGAAAATCCGGCCCGCGCACAAACTGGCACAGGTCGTGGGTACTGGCCTGGGGGTGATCAAGCAGATGGACACAGGCGTGCGCGACCTCGCGCAGATTGTGCGGTGGAATATCCGTTGCCATTCCCACCGCAATGCCCGTGGTGCCGTTGAGCAGCAAATTGGGCAAGCGGGCGGGAAGCGTGGAGGGCTCCTCCATCGTCCCGTCGAAATTGGCCACCCAATCCACCGTGCCCTGCCCCAGCTCTTTGAGCAGAACATCGGCGTAGGGTGCCAGCCGGGCCTCGGTATACCGCATGGCCGCAAAGGATTTGGGATCGTCGGGTGAGCCCCAGTTGCCCTGCCCGTCAACCAGCGGATAGCGGTAAGAGAACGGCTGCGCCATCAGCACCATGGCCTCGTAGCAGGCGCTGTCGCCGTGAGGATGGTATTTACCCAGCACATCGCCCACGGTGCGCGCCGATTTCTTGTGTTTGGATGCCGCGCTGAGCCCCAGCTCGGACATGGCGTAAATGATACGACGCTGAACCGGCTTTAATCCGTCGCCAATATGCGGCAGTGCGCGATCCAGAATCACGTACATGGAATAGTCGAGATAAGCCTTCTCGGTGTAATTTTTGAGCGCCAGGCGCTCCAAACCTTCAAGGCTTGAATCTGTTTGATAGGTCATAGCGGCAGTGAGTCGGTCATCCGGGCCAAGAAAGCCGTAATAATAAGCCAAAGCCGCGTCAAAACAAGTTCATCCCGGGATTATTGCCGGCAATCACTGTCCCGGAATGAACAAGACGCACGCCGGATCACGACAGCAGTAGAGAAAGATGACGCATTGGTTATATAATGCGCGCACACTTATCCACACTGATCTCCCGGCCAAAAGCCCCCGGTTATCTGTCACTTGTCACACTATCAGGCACCCTCAACCTTTGGAGTTCCAATGACCTTGCTGTACCGGGGAGTTAGTTGCCGTCCCCCAGGAAAAACGCTGTTAGCGGCGCTGTTGGTTGCCGCTAACACCTCGGCACAAGCACTTGAACCGCAAGAGGGCGCGCTGCTGGCAAAAGAGGCCCAGCAAATCATCAAGCCCTTTGGCGAGCAGCTCAAGAATGCGTTGCAGGCGGCGATGCAGGCTGGAGGCCCTATTAGCGCATTGGAAGTCTGCCAGAATAACGCCAGCCGGATTGCCGCCGAGGCTACACCTGCACCCTGGACGCTCAAACGTACATCGCTCAAAGTACGCAACAGCGCCAACCGTGCCGATATCTGGGAACGGGAGGTGTTGCTCTCCCTTGAAGCCCGCAAGGCCCAGGGCGAACCTCTGACCAGCCTGAGCCATTTCGAGGTCCTTGAGCAGGATGGTGAACAACTGTTTCGCTTTATGAAAGCCATCCCCACCGGGCAGGCCTGCCTGACCTGTCATGGCAGCCAACTGGCCGAGCCGGTGCAAGCCGAGATTCGTCGCCGGTATCCCAATGACCGTGCCACAGGATTCGCGTTCGGCGATATTCGGGGAGCCTTCAGCCTGACCTTTCCGCTTGCCAAGGCGGATGCCGCCGGTGAGTAGCATCGTCAACCGGCAGCGAGTGCCCGTCAGAACAGGCTGAGCTGACGGGCGTCTCCGACGCCTTGAGTGTCGCTCGGGGCGAGGCGCACGCCCAGCCCCAGCAGGCGCACCGGCAAGGGTTTGCGCGTGAGCCCGGCCGTCATAAGAATTTCAAACAGCTCCAGACTCATGCCACACGACAAGGTTTCATGCGTGGTTTGCGAAAAATCACTGAAACGGATTTTCACCACGCATTTGTGAATGCGCGCTGCCTGGCCGCTTTTGACAACACGCCTCTGCAACTGTGCGAACAAGGCGGGCAATTCCGCCAGGCAACGATCACGACCGGTCAGATCCTGGCGAAAGGTTGTCTCGACACTTAACGACCGGGATTCCCGCTCGGCGACCACCAGTCGGGAATCCATGCCGCGTGCCCGTTCATACAAGGCCTCGGCAAAACGGCCAAAGAGTGCGCTCAGCTCCTCCAGGGAAGCCTGCTGCAAATCACCGCAGGTTAGCCAGCCGTGGCGCTCCAGTTTTTGCCGGGTTACCGGCCCCACACCGTGAATTTTTCCGACCGGCAGGGCTTCCACAAAGGCGGCAACTTTTTCCGGCGCAATCACGCAAAGGCCATCAGGCTTGTTCCAGTCACTGGCGATTTTGGCAAGAAACTTGTTGGGCGCCACGCCAGCGGATACCACAAGGCCCACCTCCTGTCGCACGCGGGCCCGGATTTCGCTGGCAATAAGGGTGGCGCTACCGCCCAGGTGCTGGCTGCCTGTGACATCGATATAGGCTTCATCCAGACTCAAGGGTTCGACGTGCTCACTGTACTGCCGGTAAATCGCCATGATTTGGCGTGAAAGTTCGGCATAACGCGACATGCGTGGCGCAAGCAGTTGCAGCGCCGGGCACAAGGTTAACGCCCGGGATACCGGCATCGCGGAGCGCACGCCAAAAGCCCGTGCTTCGTAATTGCAGCTGGCCACCACCCCTCGATCTTCGGGCCGCCCGCCCACCGCCAGCGGCAGCCCCGCCAGGGCAGGCTGATCAAGCACCTCGACCGAGGCATAAAAACAATCACAATCGCAGTGAATGATTTTACGCACCAACACCTTGCCCCCACTCATGACCAAACCGGCCCGCAAACCGGAGAGGATTTTTCCTTAAGAAAAGCCTAACCCCCGTCACATTTCTGCTAGACTTGGGAAGTTTTTGCGCGTGGCACCGCGCCCGCCAGCCTAAAACGCCGTTCTTACTTACGACTCAGGATACCGCCATTCCATGACGCACGAAAATCCCGGCATCGAAAAACAGGAGCCCTGCCTGCAGCTCAGGGGCGCACTCGTGCCCATGACCTTGCTGGAGCTGGTTTTTTTTGAGCCGGAGCAATTCAAGCGTGAGCTTTTGGCGCGCATTAACCAGGCGCCCGGTTTTTTCGAAAACATTCCGCTCATTATCAGCCTGGAACGCTTTGCGAGCGCTGAAATACCTGATTTCGACCTGCTCGTCACCCTGTGCCTCGAATATGGCATCTATCCGGTGGCGATTCGCGGTGGCAGCCCGGAACTGCAGGCCGAAGCACTGAAAGTGGGATTACCCTGCGTTCCCGCCGGCAAGGAAAGGGCCGCCCCCGTCAAGGCCCCTTCGGTGGCGGTTGCGCCCGACGAATCACCGCAAGCTGCCGGCGAACCCCAGTCCGGTACAGCAAGCTCCCCCGCGGACGCTCCGGAGATAACGGCGAATTCGGCTTCCAGCGAGGACGCCCCCGTCGAGGCCGGCGCTGGCGCGGCCCCGGCGCCAACGACCCGGGTGGTTACCACGCCCATCCGCTCGGGGCAGCAGATCTACTCTGCCGGCGATCTGATTGTGATGGCGCAGGTAAGTGCCGGTGCCGAAATTCTGGCCGATGGCAACATTCATGTGTACGGACCGCTGCGCGGGCGAGCACTGGCCGGCGTAAAAGGCAATACCCAGGCGAGAATATTTTGCCAAATACTGGAGGCGGAACTTGTATCCATCGCTGGTCAATATAAAATCAGCGAAGATCTTCAGGGCGACCGCTGGCGCAAGAACGCACAAATCTGTCTTCGCGATGACCGACTGGACATTCGTCCCCTGGTGGATTGACGCTCCCGGTTTAATCGAAATGTGCATTCACTCCCCCCGCCATGGCGGGTCGGAAACAATAATTATTCTTCAGTAGGAACAGAACCTTGGCCACTATCATCGTTGTTACATCAGGTAAGGGCGGCGTTGGCAAAACCACCACCAGCGCCTCCATTGCGGTCGGCCTGGCCCAGCGCGGCCACAAAACCGTGGTGATTGATTTCGACGTGGGTCTGCGTAACCTCGACCTGATCATGAACTGTGAAAGGCGTGTGGTGTACGATTTCGTCAACGTCATCAACGGCGAAGCCACCTTGAATCAGGCACTGATCAAGGACAAGCATGTCGACAACCTGCACGTACTGCCCGCCTCCCAAACCCGCGACAAGGACGCACTCACCAAAGAAGGTGTTGAGCGGGTTTTGACCGAACTGGGCACCCGCTGCGAGTACATTATTTGCGACTCCCCTGCCGGTATTGAACACGGCGCCCAGATGGCGCTCTATTTTGCTGATCAGGCTGTCATTGTTACCAATCCGGAAGTATCGAGCGTGCGGGATTCCGACCGGATTCTGGGTATTTTGCAAAGCAAGTCACGGCGTGCCGAACTGGGGCTGGATCCCATCAAGGAGCATCTGCTGCTGACACGCTACAACCCGGAGCGGGTCGAAATCGGCGAAATGCTCAGTGTGGCCGATGTGGAAGAGATTCTGGCGATCAAACTGCTGGGAGTGATTCCCGAATCCAAGGCCGTACTGACCGCTTCCAACCAGGGCACACCGGTGATCCTGGATCAAACCAGCGATGCCGGCCAGGCGTACAGCGATGCCGTTGACCGGCTGCTGGGCGAAAAAAGGGAACATCGCTTCATTGATCTTCCGAAGAAGGGATTCTTCAAACGCATGTTTGGAGGCTGATCGGACATGAGTTTTTTTGACTACTTCAAATCCAAGAAAAAGAACACGGCACTGATTGCCAGAGAGCGGTTGCAGATTATCGTGGCGCACGAGCGGGGAAAACGGGATCAGCCCGACTACCTGCCGCAACTGCAGAAGGAGATTCTGGACGTCATCCGTAAGTATGTCCCCATTGATGAAGACATGGTGCAGGTGCAACTGGACAAGAACGACAACTGTTCAGTACTGGAACTGAACGTCACCTTGCCGGAACAGCAAAACTGATCCCTACCTGCTTGATGTTTGCTAAAGACTGACGGCTGTTATCACTGCCGTTAGTCTTTGCTTCCGCCCCGTTTGAGCACCCACAGCTCAGGTGCGCTGAGGAGTTCGACGTACAGGCCCGACGCGCTGTTCAATGATCTGTTCCAGCTCGGTACGCAAACCCAACCGAAACAGCACCTCGGCCACGACAAACAGCGGCCCGGTGACCAGTCCCATCAGATCATCGACAAAGGCCGGTTTTCTGCCCTCGTAGTAATGGCCAACGAACTGAAACACCCAGCCGGTAACAAACAGGCCCAGGCCTTGCGCCAGCCACGCCCCGGTAGTTTCCGCCGCAATGGCGTGAGCAGCCCAAAGGCACAGCAGCAACAGGCCACCCATGATCAGACCGAGCCCCCGGTCGAGATACAGGTAAAACAGCCCCGCAGCGGTCACAACCAGCATGGCCGGAGTCAGTGACCAGTCACCCACGGGAAATACGGGGCGGGACAGCAGTATCACCACCGCCAGCACTATCATGGGAATTCCCACAAAGTGGGTCAGGATATTGCGTTCATCCCGATGGTAGGCGGCATACTCTGCCAAATAATCCACAAGCGTTCTCATTCGCACTCCTTCAAACCAATAATCAGTCAAGGCGCCAAGCATAGATGGCGGCGCTGGCCGCGTCTGTCAGCTGGCTGACAAACCTGCCCGGCGCAAGGCGTCAAGGTCGCAGATTTCGATTTCACCGTAGGTTGCCCGGATCACCCCTTGGGCTTCGAGATCCTTGAGGATTTGATTGGTCGTCTGGCGCGAAATGGAGAGGATGGAACCCAGTTGTTCTTGCGACACGCTGATCACCCGGTGGCTGCGGTCTTTGAGCTCGCCATAGCCTTCAGCCATCATTGCCAGCCGGCGCGAGAGCCGCACCGGGGCGGGCAAAAGCGCCAAGTCCTCAATGGCACGAAATGCCAGCCGCAGTTTCTGGGTCAGCAGGCGGCCAAACTCGCGCCAGTAATGGGGTTCCTGGGCGAGCAAGCGATCCAGGTCTTGATGGCGAATATGCAGCACCGTGGTGCGCGTGTCGGCGTAGGCATCGTGGGTGCGGGAGGCACGATCAAAGAGCGCGATCTCGCCAAACCAGTTGGGAGCGTCTATCAGGGTGAGAATGGCTTCCCGGCCGGTGGTACTGGTTCCGGTGACGCGAATCATGCCATCGACCACAGCAAACAATCCGTTACTGCTGTCGCCACGCGAAAAAAGACAGGCGCCCGCTTCCAGCACCCACACTTCGGCCAGATCAATCAATGCCTGCGCCAGCGCCGGCGGCAGGCTGGCAAACCAGCTGCCACGGCGCAACAGCGGCAAGTAGCGCTCCGGGGTGGGTTGGATCACGGTATCAAGGGCAATTTGAGCAAGGGATTACAGGCGCAAAAAGCTACTTGAGCTTTTTGGCGATTTCGAGGTACTTGATGACAGCCGGTTCGGGAAACAACAGGTCGGCACCCTGTTTGACCGAAGGTAACAGGCTCTCCTTGGCATAGCGCTTTACGGTAACTTCGGGTTTATCAAGCAGTTTGCAGACTTCGGCGAGTGTCAGTAACTTGTCAGCCATGGGATATCCTCTTGTTTTGTAATAGCCGAACTTGAGTATAGACAAGGATGGCTAAGCGGGTAAGAAACCGTCGCCCTTCATTGATCCGGAAAATCCGGCGATGCTGTCAGCGCGCCGACATCGAACAGTTTTTCCCGTTGCAGCAAAACCGTCATCTGCTCGGCGGGAACCGGCGGTCCGAACAGATACCCCTGAGCTTCGACACAGCCACGCCCAATCAGAAAACGCGCCTGCTCCAGCGTTTCGACCCCTTCGGCAATGACTTTTTTGTCCAGGGCCTTGCCCAGCGCAATCACGGCCTCGGCAATGGCGACATCTTCCTCGTCATCGGGCAGATCCCGTACAAAGGACTGGTCGATTTTAAGCTTGTGCACAGGAAGCTTTTTCAGATAGCTCAGCGACGAATAGCCGGTGCCAAAGTCATCAATGGACAAGAGCACGTCAAGGCCACGAATGGCACTGAGCTGCAGGATCGCTTGTTGAGTGTCCTGCATGATGTAGCTTTCGGTGATCTCCAGTTCCAGGTAGCGGGCGGGAAAACCACTGACTTCGAGCGCCTGGGCAACCCTCTCAGCAAACCCTGGCTTGAGGATCTGCGAGCCTGCCACGTTGACCGACAAGCGATCAAAATGCACGCCGCTATCGAGCCAGATCTTCCCTTGTTCGCAGGCACTGCGCAGCACCCAGGCACCTATGTCGTGAATCAGGCCATTGGCTTCGGCCATGGGAATGAACAAGGCAGGCGAAATAGTGCCTACCGGCGGATGACACCAGCGCAACAAGACCTCCATGCCAATCAAATCGCCGGTTTCAAGATTGACCTGAGGCTGATAGACCAGTGAAAACTCCTGGCGTTCCAGTGCGCCGCGCAGGGAGTTTTCCAGCAATACTTTCTCGAGCATATTGCTGCTTAAGTCGCGGGTATAAAAACGCCAGGAGTTGCGCCCGTCGTCCTTGGCGCAATACATCGCGGTATCGGCATTGCGCATGAGATCTGTTGGGCTCTCGCCATCCAGCGGATAGAGGCTTACACCCAAACTGGCCGTGACCCGGATTTCCTGCCGATCAATCTGAAAGGCGTGCTCAAACAAGCGCAACAGCTTTTCCAGTGAACTGGCGGCGGCATCCCGGCTGGCCAGATCATTGAGCAGAATGACGAATTCATCACCACTGATACGGGCCACCGTGTCTTCCCGCCGCAGGCCCTCGTTAAAGCGATCGGCGACCTGTTGCAGCAGGCTGTCGCCGGCCGGGTGACCAAAACTGTCATTGATATTCTTGAACCGGTCGAGATCGACAAAAACCACCGCCAGCATCTTGTCGACCCGTTTGGCATGCTTGATGGATTGTTCCAGCAGCGCATTGAACAGCAAGCGGTTGGGGAGCCCGGTCAGAGGGTCGTGATGGGCCAGATAATCCAGCTTCTCCTGGGATTGCTTGAGCGCACTGATATCAGAAAACACCGTCACATAGTGAGTGATATCACCGGCATTGTTTTGCACCCGGCTGATATTGAGAAACTCGGGATAAAGGGTGCCATCTTTCTTGCAATGCCAGACTTCGCCGCGCCACAGGCCGCGCTCACGCACTTCTTGCCACATTTGCCGATAAAACCGGTCGTTATGCCGGTCTGATTTGAGAAAGACCGGATTGCGCCCCACAACCTCCTCGCGGGAGTACTGGGTAATGGTTGTGAAGGCCGCATTCACTTCCAGAATGTTGCTGTGAGCATCCGTGATTATGACGCCTTCCGAGGTACTGTCGAAGATCTTTTCCCACAACCGCAACTTGGCCTCGGCCTTGATTTTCGCACTGACATCATTGAATACCAGCACCACTTCGCCCTGAGGCAAGCGGTAAGCAAAACCTTCCATCCAGAAATCATTCACCGGGTCCTGATAGTGCATGGGGGGAAAGCTCGCATCTTTGCCATGGCGCCCTACCTCGCACAACATTTCGTGCAAGCCCGATCCCGCGCCCAGGTTAAACAGGTCAGCGAAGTTCTGGCCTGCAACTGCGCTGCGCAAGCGGCTGCTGAAGAAGCGTGCAGCACGGTTGATTTCCAGGACAAACAGATCCTGGGTCTCGGAATCGAACCGCAGGACCATAATGGCACTGATCATGTTGTCAAACAGGCCGCGAAAATGCCGTTCGCGCTTTTCCAGCGCCATAGCGCGAGCCCTGACTTCGTGCTGCAACCGGGTTTGCGCCTCGGATGCCGCCCGCAGCTCGCCCACCATGTGATTGAAATGGCGTGCCAGTTGACTGATTTCGTCATCATTGTGTACCGGCACCTCGACGGTTTTTTCACCCCTTGAAACCCCCTCCCCTTCGGCCACCAAGGCCATGGCCTGGCCCAGCCGCTCGATGTTGGTGCCGAGCTGCCTTGCCAGGCGCAGCGAAATAAACACAGTCAAAATGATCAAAGGCAGCAGTACCCCACCCTTGACGTAGTGGTTCTGCCGCGTTTTATCGGCCAGGGCGGTTTCTGCCAGCCAGGCCAGACGCAGGCTGTTCTCCTGCAAGCGCTCCAGCTGAAGAAACACCCGCTGCGACCAGTAACCGGTAATATCAAAGCCGGGTTGACCGGGCTGTTCCTGCCGCTGATCGGCGTGAGCCAGAAGCGATTCCAGGCCCCGGGCGGCGGCATCAATGCTTTGTTTGAAGTACTTGCGCTCCCCGTCCATAGCGGGCGCGGCCAGCAAGAGACGGTTGAACTTCTGATAGGTTTCACTCCACTCCCGTCGCGCTCCCCGGCTGGATTCGATCGACAGGTAGCGAAACCCGCTGTGCAAATCACTGATGCTCAGCGCCAGATCCGTGGCATAACGCGCCTGGCGGATTTCCCCCTCGACCCGCAGGTTCATCCACACCATCCCGACAACAATCACCCCAATCGACAGCAGCGACATGATGGCAATGACATAGAGGCGCGTCTTGACTCTCATAGCAGGATCAACTTCCGTTAGCGAACAAACGAGGCGGTTGGTGACACACGCGCCATGGCACCGCCGGCAATGAGGCCGCGATAATCGGGCACGCTCCCGGCATCGAGCTGGCGGCTGGTCACCAGCCAGCGTGCCTGATCGTTCATACTGGCCAGCAAGGAGCGATTCAGCGACAGGCCAAACAGGTAGTCGCCCCAGGTCCAGTCAATAAAGGCGGGATCAAGCGCCAGCCGGGCCCGCAGCCGTTCGCGTGCAGCTTGCGGGTTGGCATGAATGTAGGCAATGGCTCGCTGCAACGCCCGCAGCACCGCCTCTGCCTGTGCCTGGTTGGCTTGGGCCCACTGGCGCTGTGCCAGCAAATTGAAGGTCAGGGTAAAGAGACTGCGCCCGGGCAGCAGCTTTACCTCTTCCCCAAGCGCCCGGATCGTCAAAAAGGCAAAGGGCTCCCAGATCACGGCAGCGTCTATCTCATCTTGCTTCAGGGCGGCCTCCATCGCCTCGGGCGCCATGGGATGCAGGCTGACCTGCGATAACTGCACGCCTTCCATGCTCAGGTAAACATGAAGAAAAAATTCGCTGGCACTGTTACTCACGACACCGACCCGTTTGCCGACGAAATCGCCGGGGCCCGTGATACCGCTATCTGCCTGAACCAGTATTTTGACGTCGTTATCGGATTGCACGAAGCTGGTGAGTATCACCACCTGATCGGTTTCAAACCCCTGGAACATCATCACCGAATCGGACGCCGTGCCAAGGGTGCTGCGGCCATCAAGTACCTGTGCGAAGCTGCGCGGGCCGCCAATGACCTCATCAAGGGTCACCTGCACGCCTTCGTCGGCAAAATACCCCAGGTCAGCGGCCAGATAGACGGGCGCCGACAGGGGCGTTTTTGACACGGCCAGCGACACTGGCACAGGCGCTGTCGCCTTGTTGCATGCTGCCAACAGCACGAACAGAACCAGCGGCACTACCTGGCCCCACCGGACCAGCCTCGTCGGTTCAGTGACCAAGGATCAGACTCCTGTATAAAAAACGCTCGTTATTAGAGCTTAGACCATCCACTTCAGCCGTGTTCGTCTTTGTGAACCGCAGGTAAATCGGCGGTAACAGGCCCAGCGGGTGCACGAATATTGTCTATACTCGTTAGAGTTTTTTGTCCCGGCATCCGGAACATCACGCAGGCTTACGCCGGCAAGCACCCGAAGGTTGACCACCGTACTGCGGTGAACATGGCTTATTTATGAAAGGAGAACACAATGACGCAAGGCGCCAACAAGTATCGACTGGTCACCCGCAGCGATTTTGACGGGCTGGTGTGTGCCGTTTTGCTCAAGCATCTTGACCTGATAGACGACATACTTTTTGTCCACCCCAAGGACATGCAAGACGGCAAAATCACCATCACCTCAAACGACATTTCCACCAACCTGCCCTACGTTGAGGGCGTACATCTGGCCTTTGATCACCACCTGTCCGAAACCCTGCGTAACGAAAAGCGCCCCAACCACATCATAGATCCGCAAGCGCCCTCGGCCGCCCGGGTGGTGTACGATCACTACGGCGCCGAAAAAACCTTTCCGGCAGACTGGAACGACATGATGCTGGCAGTGGACAAAGGCGACTCGGCCCAGTTCAACCGGGAAGAAGTGCTCGACCCCAAGGGCTGGGATTTGCTGAATTTTTTGATGGATGCCCGTACCGGCCTGGGTCGGTTTCGCGAATTCCGGATCTCCAACTATGCCCTTATGATGGATTTGATCGACTACTGCCGGAATCACACCATCGAGGAAATCCTTGCCCTGCCGGACGTGCATGAGCGGGTCGAACTCTATTTTGATCAGGCAACCCTGTTTCGGGCGCAAATTCTGCGCTGTGCCACGGTACACAAGAATCTCGTGGTGCTGGACTTACGCAATGAGGACGTGATTCACGCCGGCAACCGCTTTGTGATCTACGCACTTTATCCGCAGTGCAATATCTCCATTCATATTCTGTGGGGCGTGCAGAAGCAAAACACGGTATTCGCCACCGGCAAGTCGATTTTTGATCGCGGCTCCAAAACCAACGTCGGCGCCTTGATGCTGGAATACGGCGGCGGCGGCCACCAGGCGGCCGGCACCTGTCAGATTGACAATGACAAGGCGCAGGCCACATTGGTCGAACTCATCCGCCGGATCACCGCCGACGGTTAGAACACCTTCTATTAGAACACCTTCTATCAGCGACGCGCAGGCGTTGCCGTAGCCTGGGCGCCTGAGTCACTCGCCCCGTCCGTCGCCGGCATGCGCCATAGCGCAAGCAGGCGTTCCTCGGCCTGTGTCAGCCCTGCAAACGCCTGCTGCGGATTCACGGCCAGTTCGTAAAAAAGCCGGGCCTGCGGCCAGTTACCAAGCGCATCGTAGACCTGTGCCATGCGATAAAAAGTCTGGGGCGACTGCTCATAGCCGGTCGCCGCCAGCATGGATTCGTACAACTCCCGGGCCTTGTCGTATTGCTTGACCATGAAATAGGCATGCGCCAGGGTTTCCCGGTAGCGCAGGTTGTCGGGCTCGGCAGTCGTGGCTTTTTTGGCGTACACCAGGGCGTTTTCGGGCATGAGTTCCTTCTCTGCATAGGTGGCGCCCAGTTGGTTGTAGAGGTAAGCCGAGGGCTGGGCGGCCAGCAGGGTCTGATACAACGCCAGCGCCTCACGGGTATGACCGGTCTGGTTGTACAGATCCGCCAGCCGGACCCCCAGATCGGTCTGCGCCGGGTGCTGAGCCCAGGCTTCTTTGTAAATCGCAATCGCCCTGTCGTAACGCTGTTCAAAAAAGGCCAGATCCGCCTGTTCCAGATGTGCCGCCAGCGCCGGCGCAAACGCCTTGGCTATCGCTTCATAGTGAGCCAGGGCTTGCTTTGTATTGCCCGCTTGCCACTCACTGCGCGCTGCATAAATTCTTGACAGGTAATTGCTCGCCCGGGTGTGGTGTTCGACCACATAAAAGTGCAATCCCTGCCGATACCAGAGCGCCGCCTCGGCCGCATCGAGCAAGGCCGCAGCGGAGGTGAGCTTAAGTGCCTGCAAATCGGCGTGAGCCAGATCGATCACCAGGGCGCTGGCCCTTTCCATGTGGCGCGCCAGCGCTTGCCGGTCCGCGGCTTTGAGCACCGGAAGGAACGCCACGGTCCGAACAGAGGCGCCGAGTTCTTGGATCGCGCCTTGTTCGATGAACCGCGCAAAGCCGCCGGGTGTGAAATCGCCGCTGAGCGACAGGAATGCCGCCAGGGCCGTGGCCGGTTCGGACACAAACAGCAACCGCTCTGCCAGCGCGTCGCGCATCGCGTGCGCTTCGTCGACCAGAGCCAG
>JBFHRO010000009.1:0-31166 GCA_041591635.1 Oleiphilaceae bacterium
GTCTGGTAGGAAATCTTTCGTGGATACTACTCACATCCTTGCCCGCTAGCTTCCCCGGCTACCGGGCTTTTTAGTTATTACCCCTGACAATCTTTCCAAAGCCGGCTTATTCTGCTCTCATACCCTTCTGACGTGATTACACCACTTCTTTGGACAGCGTACGGGATACCCATGAGTTTGAGATCTTTTTTGAAGAAACATCTGGTACCGCAAGCGGTTGAACGCCAGCTTGATAAAATCGACAAGTCGGTCGGTTCGCTTGGCTACGACCCCTGGGGCTTTAATATTGAAACCAATCGTATTGTTTTCGCACTTTACCGCAACGTCTATGAAAAGTATTTCCGGGTACAAACCCAGGGGCTGGAAACCATCCCCGCCACCGGCCCCGTTCTGCTGATCGCCAACCACAGCGGCCAGTTACCCATTGATGGCACACTCATCGCCTACGCCCTGACCACCCGCGCGCAGAACCCGCGCTTGCCGCGCGCCATGATTGAACGTTTTTTTCCCACGGTTCCCTTTTTGGGCAATCTGCTCAACCAGGTGGGTGCGGTACTGGGTGATCCGGTGAATTGCGCCAAAATGCTCGAACGCGATGAAGCCGTCATCGTCTTCCCCGAAGGCATTCGCGGCTCTGGCAAGCTCTACAAAGATCGCTATCAGCTCAAGCGTTTTGGCAACGGTTTCATGCATCTGGCCATGAAATACAAGGCCCCGATCATTCCCGTTGGCGTGGTGGGCTGTGAAGAAACGATTCCGGCCATTGCCAATATCAAACCGCTGGCAAAAATGCTGGGAATCCCCTACGTGCCCGTGGCCTTGCCGGTGATTTTCCCCGCCAAAGTCATTCTCAACTTTGGCCCCCCCATGTATTTTGATGGCGCCGAAGTCCCGGAAGAGGAAATCACGCTGCGGGTCGAACAGGTAAAACAGGAAATCAGTCGCTTGATTGACAAAGGCTTAAGTGAACGAAAGAGGCTTTTTTGATGGATACTCCTCACTACAAACCCTGCATTCTGGTCACCGGGGCCGCCGGCGCACTGTCTCAGCAAGTGATCAATCGCCTGTCACACGAGTATCAAATCGTCGCCATCGACTTTCGCGACAAGGTATTTCTGGGCGATGACATCCCCAGTTACTGTGTTGACTTCAACAAGCGGGTATTCGAGGACCTGTTCCGGAAATATCATTTTGATGGCGTCATCCACCTTGGGCGGGTGATGGCCAGCGAGGAAACGCGCTTGCGGCGCTACAACGCCAACGTCATTGGCACCCAGAAACTGCTCGATTTGAGTCACAAGTACGGCATCAAAAAGGTTCTGATTCTCTCCACCTTCCACGTCTACGGTGCTAACGCCTATAACCCGGCCCTGATCGACGAAAGTGCGCCGTTAAAAGCCGCCGAACTGACCATGGATCTGGTGGACTCGGTCGAGCTCGAGAATCTGGCCAACATCTACTTCTGGCGCTACCCCGACCTGCACATCACCATTTTGCGCGCCTGCAACATTGTGGGCCCCGGGATCAAAAACACCATCAGCCGCTTGCTGGGCAGTCATTACTCCCCGGTACTGGCAGGTTTTTCCCCGATGATGCAGTTTATTCATATCGATGATATGGCAGATGCCATTATGGCCGCCTACCGCAAGAATTCGCCCGGCATCTACAATGTGGCTCCCGAAGACTGGGTATCCTATCAGGAAGCCTTGCGCCTGAGCGGCTGCACCCGGATTGCCTTGCCCTCGATTCCCCCTGCGTTGCCGCGCATGATTACCAGGGTACTGGGGCTGCGAAGCTTTCCCAGCTATCTGCTGAATTACTTCAAATATCCGGTGATCATCGACGGGCGCAGTTTTACGCGGCATTTTGACTTCAAGATCAAACGTCCGCTGAAAGAGATTTTCCGCTACTACAAAGACCAGAAAACCCATTGATGACAGGTAAAAGCCGGTTGCCATCTCCGGCTTTACATCTACCCTGAAAGGTAAGGATCGATAGCGGAGGTTACTTGCTATGTATCACTTGCTTGAATGTCTCATCAAGGCCATGATGCCGCTCTGGTGGCAAGACAACCGGCCAGAGGATCTGCATTTTTCGCGCCGACGCCTGACGCCCGCCTATCAAAACCGAAAATCACGGGTAAAAACCCTGTGGATTGCCTCAGGCACGCTCATGCTGATCTTTCCCTCGGTTTTTTTCGTGGTATCGCTGGCACTCTTTATGAGTTTTTTGAGCTTTAGCATTCTCGATGAACATCGCTGATCGAGGGCTACTCCGCTCGCGTTGCTATTAAGGACAGACATTCACAGCCATTATGACTCTCAATTTTGGCGCCATCAGTCACGGCATAGCCGCATTGGTTTATGTGGTCATCGCGGCCTTCATTCTTCGCAGCTACTTTCGCCGCAATACCGACTGGGCGCTGCTGGCAGCCATGCTGGCAAGCGCGCTCTGGCTGGGGATTCTGGCGCTTCAATCGTGGCAGGGCGTGCCTTCGTTCCATGTCCGCTTTGGTGCCGAAATTCTGCGCAACGGCGCCTGGCTGGCACTGCTGTTTATGCTGCTGGGCATAGGCAGCAAACAGCATATCCGCGTCAACAAACAGCACTTCAGGCTCGCACTTGTCAGTTACAGCCTGCTGTTCATCATGCTGTCTGCATCTGTGGCCGAAGCCCTGTGGAATATCAGTGTTATCTCTGGCAAACAGTTACTCATTGCCCAGATACTGGTGGCCCTGCTGGCCTTGATTCTGCTGGAACAGATCTGGCGCAACAGCTACGCCTACGGCCGCTCCAGCATCAAGTACCTGGTGATTGGCGTTGCCGGCATGTACGGCTATGATTTTTTCATGTACACAGATGCGCTGCTTTTACATGAAATCTCGCCGGTTATCTGGGACACCCGCGGCGTTGCCAATACCCTGGTCACCCCCCTGATTGCAGTCACCCTCATTAACAGCAAGAAGCAACCGGTTGAGATGCAGGTATCTCGTCAAGTTGTCTTCAACTCCAGCGTTATCACCCTGGCCGGCATTTACCTCATCATCATGTCGGGGGGGGGCTACTATATCGCTTATTTCGGTGGCACCTGGGGTAATGCCCTGCAAATCATCTTCGTCTTCATGGCCATGCTGGCACTGGCATTTCTGTTGAGCTCGTCCAAACTGCGGGCTCGCCTGATGGTGTACATCAGTCAGAACTTCTTCGATTACAAATACGACTACCGTGACGAATGGCTCAAGAGCACCAAACTGCTTACCAAAAGTAATGCCAACGAAGATCTCACCGTAAGGGCCATACGGGTTCTGGCGGAACTGGTGGAAAGCCGCTCGGGCATTCTCTGGTTTCGGACCGACGATAACGTCTTTGTGGCCAAAGGCTACCTGAATACACCACCGACCCGATACAACCAGATTGATAGCGAATCCGACTTGATAACCTACTTTAATAACAATGACTGGGTTATTGATTTAAAAGAATACAATATCGATCCTACCAAATATAACTTTCTCGAAATCCCCGAGGTTATCACCAAAATAGATCGCCCCTGGCTGATCATTCCGCTGTACGAGGGCCATCGTTGCGCCGGTTTTGTGCTCTTGTGCGAGCCCATTGCTCCGGTGGAGTTGAACTGGGAAAACTTCGATCTGATTCGCGTTGTGGCGCGCCAGGCCTGCAGCTACCTGCTGCAAGACGATTCACAGGACAAACTGGCCGAAGCCAAACAATTCGAAGCCGTCAACAAAACCTCTGCCTTTCTGGTACATGATCTTAAAACGGTTATCGCGCAGCTTTCCTTGATGCTCAAAAACGCCCAGCGACATAAGACCAACCCCCAGTTTATCGATGACATGGTCAGTACCACCGAACACAGCGTGGAAAAAATGTCTCATCTGCTCGCCCAGTTACGCAATCAAACCGCGACCGATAACCAGGAAGACGTGAATCTCAAGGATCTGCTGCAGGCGCTGGTGGCGCGCCACGCCAAAACCCTTCCGGCGCCCACGCTTGTTATGGATGAGCAGTTGCCTTCCATGTGGGTGCGTGCCAATGAAACCCAGTTAAAAACCGTCCTGGGGCACATTATCCAGAATGCCCAGGATGCCACCTCCAAAAAAAACGATGGCGAGGTGTCCATTTCGATCAAAGTCGCGAAACAGGATGCGGTGATATTTATTCAGGATAACGGCACAGGCATGAGCGAAGACTTTATCAAAACACGCCTGTTCAAACCCTTTGAGAGCACCAAGGGCTTGACCGGTATGGGCATTGGTGCCTACCAGAGTCGGGAATACATCCGCAAGATCGGCGGCACCATTAACGTGACCAGTGAACCGGGGCTCGGCACCTGCTTCAGCATCAAGTTACCCCTTCTCACCGGAGCAATCTGACCCGGAGCTATCTGACCCGCACCCAATAGGTGCAATCAATTGCATTGCAACAGGCTTGCGTCTACTCTGTGTGGCATTCCCCCGCCTGCTCACCAGGACGATTCAACCCGGAAATCCGTTTCAGGAAGATGGCCATTGTGAAAAAAAAATTGCTGATCATTGAAGATGACCCAGGCTTGCAAAGCCAGATGCGCTGGTGCTTCGACGACGATATTGAGGTCTTTACCGCCGCCGACCGCGACGCTGCGCTGGCCATTTTGCGTCGCGTGGAGCCCCAGGTGATCACGCTTGATTTGGGCTTGCCGCCCGATCCGGGGGGTTCCACCGAGGGTTTCAAGACCCTCGAAGAGATACTGCAGCTGGCTCCCAACGCCAAAATCATTGTGGTTACCGGTCGCGAAGAAAAAGAAAACGCGGTCAGGGCTATTGCTATCGGCGCCTGCGATTTCTATCAAAAACCACTGGATGCGGACATTCTGGCATTCGTGGTGAACCGCGCCTTTCGCCATTTTGAACTGGAGCAGCAAAACCAGCAGCTCATCCAGGCCCAGTCAACTTCCACCCTGCCCGGCATTATCTCCTGCAGCCCACAGATGCAGGAAATCTGCCGCACCATCGAAAAAATCTCACCCGCCGATGTCACCACCTTGCTGCTGGGCGAAACCGGTACCGGCAAAGAAGTACTGGCCAAAGCCATACATTCTCTCAGTAGTCGCCGCAACAAGCTTTTCTCTGCCATAAACTGTGCGGCGATTCCCGAAAACCTGCTTGAAAGCGAGTTGTTCGGTTACGAAAAAGGGGCCTTTACCGGCGCCACCCAAACCAAAAAAGGCAAGATCGAAATTGCCGACGGTGGCACCTTGTTTCTGGATGAGATCGGCGACATGCCCATGTCCCTTCAAGCCAAAATGCTGCGTTTCTTGCAGGAACGGGTGATCGAACGGGTCGGCGGGGTTAAGGAAATTCCCGTCGATGTACGGGTAATCTGTGCCACACACCGCAACCTGCTAAGTCAGATCGAGCAGGGTGAGTTTCGCGAAGACCTTTTTTATCGGGTGAGTGAGATTACGCTCAACATTCCACCGCTGCGCAGCCGCAATGGCGATGCACTGGTAATCGCCCAGGCACTGCTGAAAACCTTCTCGCAACAGATGGACAAAAAAGCACTGAGCTTCTCTGATGATGCCATCAGTGCCATCAAAAACTACGCCTGGCCGGGTAACGTTCGCGAGATGATCAACAAGGTAAAGCGTGCCACCATCATGGCGGATGGCAAGCGGGTTACGGCGGCCGACATGGAGTTGTCAGAGCATTCGGGCTCGGATATACGCCCGCTGAATCTGCGACAGGTGCGCGAAGATGCCGAACGCAGCGCCATCACCCAGGCCTTGCTGGAAGCCGGCAATAACATGTCGCGGGCAGCGCGATTGCTGGGAATCACACGGCCGACGCTGTATAGCCTCACCGACAAGTATGAAATACAGGTGCACCAGGACAGCACAGAAGACGAGGATAGCTGACGGGGCGTTTTCGCTTCGCGCTTGCCTGGCTTGATTAATTGGCGATTTTGACGACACTTGAGGTTACCGGCACCCCCACAGGCCAAGGAATATCCCTCACAGCAAAGGCAGAGCAACCCGCATGAATGCCAAACAGTTTGCCAACCAGGTACAGGATCTTTTCGAACTTCCAGACACCTTTTTACGACTGCAATCATTGCAGGGCAGCGAAACCTCCTCCCTGGCCGATTACGCCGATGTCATCGCTCTGGATCCAGCACTGGCCGCCCGGGTGCTCAAACTCGCCAACAGTGTGCTCTACCGGTTTGCCGCACAAATAGACACCCTCACCCAGGCCATTAGTGTCATAGGCTCCGAAGCGGTCGTTCACCTTGCATTGGCAAACTGCACCGGCAACATGGTGCGTACCGCCCCTAAAGGCGTGATTGATCTTGATCGTTTCTGGAATGACAGCGTCACCGCCGCACTGCTCATGCGTAACCTGGGCATACTCAACGGCACCAAGCGGCATGAACGACTCTTCATTACCGGCCTGCTTCACAATCTGGGCGAACTGGTGGTGGCGCAACTGGAGCCGGCAACGGCAAGCAGTATCGAAAGCGAAACAAACGCGGGGGGCGAACCAAGCCAGATACAAAAGCAGCACCTTGGTTTTACCTACGCCGACTGCTCGGCCGAACTCGCCAATGGCTGGAAGCTACCCGATAACCTGGTAATCCCGATTCGATTTCAGCACAACCCGCTGCAAACCCATCTCTTTGCCAAGGAGGCCGCGCTGATGCACATTGCACTCACACTGACCAACCTGATCAGCCGGGGGGAAAGCTTGAGCCAACTGGATGACGCCTGTCTGGCACTCGCCAGAAAAGAGGCTCTCGAACCGCCGGATCTTGAAAAAGGCATGGACTACGCGAACCTGGAATTGCTCGAGGTACTCTCCATACTGAGTCCTGGGGCTGCCAGTATCATTTAATCACAAAGCTTGATATTCAAAGCACTACAGCTACTTCTTCAGGTAGTTTGATACCAGATCACGCAAATACCTGACAGGAATGGCATAGGTGATTGCACTGGGGTCACGCAACAGGTTTTCCCTGGTTTCCTTAACATAAACCTTGTTGATGATGGCAACCACTTCGGCCCTGTCTGCCAGATACACCGGGCTGCCACTGTTACCTGGATAGGCGGTCGCATCAAGCTGGTAGATGTTGTAGGGATTTCGCAGGCGTTTGAGGGCTTCAACCGTCAGCTGACCCGCGGTGGGCACGGGAATGGCAATCGGCGTAATGGCCGAAACAATGCCGCGATGAGTAACAGGTGTTAGTCCCAGAATCGCGCCAATGGGATAACCCGTGAAGGCAATATCGGTACCCTCCTCCAGCAAGGCTTGCGATTCTGCCAACACCAGTGCGGGCAGATGCCGGCCTTGCAGTGCCAGCAGCACAAGATCATGCTCTTCATCTTTGGCGACTACCCTGGCGGCGATCACTTCCGGTGAAGTACCGCTGCCATAAAAGGCCACCAGATACTCCTTGGGCTTTAATGCCACATCGACCACGTGGTAATTGGTTACCACCAAACCGCCATCAGCGACCGCAAAACCGGTACCCGTCAAACGGGCCTGCGGTTTGCCCAGCGGGTCGAACACGCCAATGCCAACCATGGAAGGCTTAACGGCCTTGATGGTCGACACAAGGTCAGCGCCATGCGCCGTCGATGTCATCATCAACAGGCCAAGCAATAGAACAAGATAACGATTCATAGAAACTCCTGGATTTACCATGCGTGTAACTGTTACCCGGAGCACAAACTCCCCTAATACCAGCACAGCGCGCATGCTGACAATAACACTATCAGCACAGATTTGGAGTAAAATACTCCGCCAAGGGAGTTAACCCGGTTACCGCGAGAAGGATAAAGGGATGCACCGCTTCATCCACGACCTGACAGACCAGAGTGCTACACTCACACCCGACACCTCAGCGCTCATTTTCAAGCATCACACGCTCACCTACCGCGCCCTGCAATCAGCCATTCGCCATACCGCCCAACTGCTGCAACAATCCGGTCTGCGTCGCAATGATCGGGTTGCGGTTTATTTACCCAAACAGTTCGAAACCCTGTTCGCTTTTTTTGGTACCAGCCTGGCCGGTGGCGTCTTTGTACCCATCAACCCCTTGCTTAAGCCACACCAGGTTCAATACATTCTCAAAGATTGCAATGTTCGCTTTTTGATCAGCAGCAACCAGCGCCTCACCCAATTGCAGGAGGTGCTGGCGGACTGCCCCGATCTTGTCAGCGGTATCAGCGTCGATCCGCTGAAGTTCAGTGGCAAGGTAAGAATGATGCAGTGGGACTTGATGGCAGCAACCAGGCAGGATCCCCTTACTGATGACACGCCACTGCCTGTGCTGGACAGTAAACAACAGCATCGCACCGATACCGATATGGCTGCCATTTTCTATACCTCCGGCAGCACGGGCAACCCTAAAGGCGTTGTACTGAGCCACCGCAATCTGCTGGTTGGCGCCAGCAGCGTTGCCGAGTATCTCGAAAACAGGTCGCAGGATCGCATCCTCGCCTTGCTGCCGCTGAGCTTCGATTACGGCTTCAGCCAGCTCACAACGGCATTTAGCGTTGGCGCCACCTGCGTGCTCATGGATTACCTGTTGCCGCAGGATGTCATCAAGGCCATCGCGCAACATTCGATTACCGGTATTGCCGCCGTACCTCCCTTGTGGAGCCAGCTGGTAAAACTGGAATGGCCATCGGATGCAGCGATATCGGTGCGCTATTTCACCAATTCAGGTGGAGCCATGCCGCAAGCCACGCTGGCACGGTTACGACAGATATTTGTCAATGCCAGGCCGTACCTCATGTATGGTTTGACCGAAGCCTTCCGATCCACCTACTTGCCCCCGTCCGAGGTAGACAGCCGCCCCGCTTCGATGGGTAAGGCCATACCCAACGCCGAAATACTGGTGGTGCGTGAGGATGGCTCGGAGTGCGCCCCTCACGAGCCTGGTGAGCTGGTCCACCGGGGGCCGCTGGTGAGCCTGGGCTATTGGAATGCACCCGAGAAAACCGCCCAACGTTTCAAGCCCGCCCCTGCCCGCCTGGCGTCGCTGCCGCTGACTGAACTCGCTGTCTGGTCGGGCGATACCGTGTACAAAGACGAAGACGGCTTTCTGTTTTTTGTCGGCCGCAAAGACGACATGATCAAAAGTTCTGGTTACCGCATCAGCCCAACCGAGGTTGAAGAGGCTGTCTATGGCAGCGGCCAGGTGACCGAGGCGGCCGCCATCGGGCTGCCGCATCCGGAGCTGGGTCAGGCCGTGGTCATTTTTGCCACCCGCAACCCGGTAACAAGCGAAGATGAAATCAGCCTTCTGAATATCTGCAAAAAACAGCTGCCCAATTACATGGTTCCACACAAGATAGTGTTTCTTGAATCCTTGCCACACAATCCAAACGGTAAAATCAACCGGCGGGAACTGCAAGAAACCTACTGGAGCCTTCTCGCACCCTGATACTGTTTTTCGAGATACTGTTTTTCGATGTTGAATCTGCCCCAAGTCGCCGGAGTGTGTCCCACACCATGAACAACGCCAAACCCCAGCATGCGCCCACACCCTACTTCACTTGTCAGGGCAGCGACCTGCTTGCCGGCAATCAACCGATCAAAACCCTGGCAGAAATCGTCGGGCAGACGCCTTTTTATGTTTATGACCGCCAGGTGATTCGCGCAAAAATTGACGAGTTTCGCCGGCATATTCCCCCCAGGATTCGCCTTCACTATGCGATCAAGGCCAATCCGCATCAGGCCGTGGTGGACTGTATTGCCCGGCAGGTCGATGGCCTCGACATTGCCTCGCAAAAAGAGCTGCTGGTGGCGCTCAATAGCGGCATGGCTCCGGCTAATATCAGCTTTGCCGGCCCGGCCAAGTCCATGACCGACATTGGCGGGGCCATCGCGGCCGGGATAACCCTCAACATTGAATCAGAGACCGAACTCGAACGGGCGCGCGACTGGGCCTGTCGCCATGCCAGGGTGGCCAGGGTGGCCCTGCGGGTTAATCCCGACTTCGAACTCAAATCCTCCGGTATGAAAATGGCCGGCGGCCCCAAGCCCTTTGGTATTGATGCCGAACGAATCCCTGCAATTATTCGTTGCATGAACGACGAACATCTTGACTTTCAGGGGCTGCACATTTTTTCCGGCATCCAGAACCTCAATGAATCCGCGCTCATGGAAGCACACGACAAAACCTTTGCCCTGGCCCGATGGCTTGCCCTGGAAGGCGGCAAGCCCATTCGCAAACTCAATATCGGTGGTGGCTTTGGCATTCCTTACTTTCCCGGCGAGAAGCGGCTTGATCTTGGTACTATTGGCGAGAATCTTGCCACCCTGTGCCAAACCCATGCCGACCTGTTTGCCGACACCGAGATCATTATCGAACTTGGGCGCTACCTGGTTGGCGAAGCCGGGCTCTACATCACGCGCATTACCGATATCAAGCAATCGCGCGAACAACTTTACTGGATGGTTGATGGCGGCCTGCACCACCATCTTGCCAACTCGGGCAACTTTGGCCAGGTCATTCGCCGGAACTACCCCGTTTGCGTTGCCAACCGAATGGATGAACTCGCCCTGCAGCCAGTGACCATTGTTGGCCCACTATGCACCCCGCTCGACGTTGTGGCCGACAAATTCAATCTTCCACATGGCGAAATCGGTGATTTCATTGCCATTTACCAGTCCGGAGCCTATGGTGCCACCGCCAGCCCCCGTGGTTTTCTGAGTCAGCCCGACCTGGTCGAAATACTGGTCTAGTCAAGGCTCACGCATACACTCATGACATGACTAATGATATAGTTCGTCTGTTGCAGCACTGGCGCCAGTGCTGCAGCAACATTCCTCCTTCCGGAATCCACACACACGTACCGATCGGCAAAAACAACAAAAACCGCAAAACTAACGGAGTCTTTCATGGCAAGGAATCATCGCGCAGCTTCGGCAACCCATCGAAAAACCACACCCAAACTACTTTCGATGATGCTTGCCACCGCCCTTGCTGCCGGATGCGGCACTTCCAAAACCGATCAGGAATATCTGCAATCGGCCAATGACTTTGCGAAAAAAGGCGATTACCAATCGGCATCGATAGAGATAAAGAACGCCTTGCAACAAAACCCCCAAAACGCCCAGGCCCGATTACTTCTGGCGCAACTCTACCTGCGAACACAGCAAGGAGCCGCAGCTGAAAAGGAACTGGAAAAAGCCATCAGCTATGGTGCTGATAAAACCTTGCTGGTTGATGATCTGGCAACGGCTTTGTATTACCAGTTCAAATTTGAAAACCTCCTTGAACAAACACTGCAAATAGAAGGCTTAACAACGGCGCAGAAATCCCACCTGTTCTTGTTGCGCGGCTTATCACAACTTGCATTGCGTAAATCAGACGATGCGATAGTCGAATTCAGAATGGCTGAAGCAGAAGCCCCTGACGAGCCTGTCACCCAGGTGAGCCTCGCCTACCTGGAGGTCGCCGATGAAAAACTGGACGAGGCGCTGGAGCGTCTGAACAGGCTCATCGAAAAGCACGATGACATTGCCGAAGCCTTCATTTTGCGGGCCCGCATTCTTACCGACAAAAATGAACTGGAGCAGGCGATCAAAGACACCACCCGCGCCGTTGCTCTGGAACCCAACCGCTTTGAAATCTACATTTACCTGAGCAAGCTGCACCTGAGCGCAAACCAGTACGAAGAGGCCGAAAAAAACATCGATGTGGTACTGCAACGCGCACCTTCGCATTTCAGCAGCAACCTGCTCAAGGCGGGCATTCGTCTGCAGTTGAAAGACTATGCCGGAGCCCTCAAGAGCGCTGAAACCGCCCTGGGTCGGGCAGAAACGGACAAACGCGCCAAGCTCATGGTAGGAATGAGCCACTTCTATCTCGAGAATTTCGAATCCGCACGCAAGCAGTTGCTGTCGGTGGTCGATGGACTTCCGCCCGACCATGTGGCGCATCGAATGCTGGCTTACTGTAACTTCCGGCTTGGCTACAGTGCCGACGCCCTCAAGTCGTTCAGTGAAACCGGTGAAATATCCAGCAAGGATATCGCCCTGATGAACGAATTTGGCTCAAAGCTGGCCCAGCAAGGGAATCTGGCCGAAGCGCAAGCCTGGTTTGAAAAAGCCAATCAAGCTAACCCGGACGATGTTTCTGTTCAAACCCGGCTTGGAATCATCAAGCTGATGCAAAATGAAGAAAGCGGCGTCGATGAACTCGAATCACTGCTGAAGAAGCAGGATAACGCGCCCGCCGCCCGCATGGCATTGATCGAATACAAGCTCAACAAAGGCGAAAACGCCGAAGCCAAACGCCTTGCGCAGGAAGTGATCGACAAAAATCCGGCCGCTCCCGATGGCTATGTGCTGCAAGGAATGGTACACAACGCACTCAAGGATTTTGATGCCGCGATTGGCTATTTCACCAGTGCGATCAAAAAAGATGAAGGCAATATTCCAGCCCATATGAATCTGGTCAAATCCTATGTTGCCAAACAGGATGCTGGCCGGGCCTCAACTCAGCTTGAAAAGGTACTTGCGCTTAATCCCGTGCATGAAACGGCGCTGATTCAGTACTTTGCCATTTCTCGATCACAAGGCAATCCTGATCCGGCGTACAAACTCATCAAGGAGGCGGTAACCCGTCACCCTGAACAACAAAGCCTCAAAATCATTCAGGGGGGGGCTCTGCTGGAATTGGGCAAGGCTGAAGAAGCGGTTGCCATATTGGTCAGCGTGCCGAAAAACGATCGCGCCTACGCCGCCGCCCAGCAATTAATCGGCAGGATCGAAGCCGGCAACGGACGCTTCGAACAAGCACTGGCCCATTACAACAATTGGCGTGGCACCACCCCGCTGAATCCGGTGGCACACCAGTCTGTCATCAGCATTCTGGTACGCATGGGGGATCTCAAAGGTGCGCTGGACGAGAATCAAAAAGCGCTAAAGCTGATTCCCAAAGATGCAACGCTGCTGGCTTCAGAGGTGCGACTCCTGTTCATGAACAATATGGCTGAACAGGGCAAAAAACGCATTACCAGGCTGCGAAGTGACGGTATGGACATCCCCGAGTTCGAATTATTCCAGGCAGAACACGCCATTTTGACCAAAGATGTCGCGGCAACAGAAAAGCACTTGCTGGCCTACCATACCCAGGTCAACACCACAAAGTCCCTGCTTACGCTGGCCAGCGCACTCTACAAGACAGACCAGGCGCCCAAGGCCGACAAGCATATTGCAGACTGGCTGGAGAAATACCCGGAAGACCAGGCCGTGCACCTGTATCGCGCCAACAGAAACATCAGCACCGACCACAGTGCCGCCATTACCCAATATCGGCAAATCCTCCAAAAATCACCCAAAAACATTGTGGCATTGAACAACCTCGCCTGGCTGCTTGGCGAAAGCGGCCAGCTGGAAGAAGCGGTACAAATCGCCGAAAAAGCTCACCTGTTAATGCCAAACTCCGCAGCCATACAAGATACTTACGGTTATATACTCTTTCAAAGCGGGCAACACGAGTTGGCAGCGAAACACCTGAAGGAGGCGCACGAAGGTGCACTCAATGATGCCTCCATCGCCTATCACTATGCTCTGGCCCTGAGCCAGCTAAAGCGGAACAAAGAGGCCCGGGAAGTCCTGCAAAAAATTATCAGTCGCAGCTTTCCGGAACAGGAGCAGGCCAAAAAGCTCATCAACCGGCTTTAGGCCACCCTCGTTGATTAAAGCTTCGTTGTGCTTCCAGCCAAAGGCGCAACGGAGCTGTCGCAACACACCAGTTACAAGACAACGGGTTCGCGCTCCAGCGTTACCCCAAAGCGGGCAAATACACTCTCTTCAATCTGTTGCGCCAGTGCCAGCACCTCTGCACGGGTGGCACCGCCGTAATTCACCAGTACCAATGCCTGGTTAGCGTGTACTCCCACCGCGCCATGACGAATGCCCTTCCACCCGGCACGTTCAATGAGCCAGGCCGCCGCCAGTTTCACTTGCTGAGCCGTCACGGGATAATAGACAAGCGCCGGATAGTGTTGTTGAAGCACGTTCAACTGCGCCAGAGAAATAACCGGGTTCTTGAAAAAGCTGCCCGCATTGGCTAACCGTGCCGGATCAGGAAGCTTGCTGGTGCGCGCCGCAACCACCGCCTCAAAAACGCTTTTTATATCAGGCGCGCAGCCGCCAAGGCGCTGGGAAATGTCGCCGTAGCCGATCTTGAACACATGATTGCCGGCGGTTAACCTCAAACAAATATCCAGAATGATGAATTCCCCCGGACACTGTTTAAAAATACTTTCGCGATACCCCAGACGACAGGCATCAGCGTCAAGCTCACGCGCTATGGCGTGTTTGACATCATAAACCGTCACCGACTCGAGTACATCCGCAAGCTCAACACCATAGGCTCCAATGTTTTGAACAGGGGCCGCACCGGCGGTACCCGGAATCAGCGCCAGGTTTTCAACCCCGCCAAAACCTTGTTCGACACACCAGCAAACAAAGCCGTGCCAGTCGCTGCCAGCACCAAGTCGCACCCGAATACGGTTTTCATCGGCACGGACCCAAGTCAAGGTACGGCGCTGCATTCTCAATACACAAGCATCCAGTCGAGGCGGCAAGAGCAGGTTACTGCCACCGCCCAACACCACCCAGGGCTTGCCCTGCTCGCGACAAAACGCTAATGCCACACGAAGATCCGCCTCGTTTTCAATCTCGAAAAGGTAACTGGCAACGCAGGGCAAGGCCATAGTATTGGCAGAAGACAGATCTACTTGCGTGAGTGAGTTCACCGTGAGTTGCACCAAAAGCCGATGGAACGAGCCGGAGACTAGTTAGCCTGACGAACAGCCATCACAGGCCGGTCGCAGGCCAAGGCACGTCTTTGGCACCGTTGGGTTTCAATGATTGGGTCTGCACATGCTGCAACAAGCCCCGACTGGCATCTTCTATCAAGTCCAGTACCAGTTCAAAGCCTTTGCTGCCGGCATAATAGGGATCAGGAACTTCAGCAAACTGGCCGCTTCGGGCGAAACTCATGAACAAAGCGATTTTGTCTTGCAGTTCCAGCGGACACATCGCCAAAAGGTCGTCAAGATTGGAGCGATCCATCGCCAGAACCAAATCAAACTGCATAAAGTCCCTGGGGTGCACCTGCCGTGCCTTCAGGTGACCAAGTCGGTATCCCCTGGCATCACCGGCCTTTTGTGCCCGACTGTCAGGCGCCTTGCCCACATGCCAGGCACCCGTACCCGCCGAATCCAGCTCAACCTTGTCCGTCAACCCGGCTTCGTCGATAAAACGCTGGAATACAGCTTCTGCCGTTGGCGAACGGCAGATATTCCCCAGGCATACGAAAAGAATCCTCACCATCCGCCACTCCTCACCGTCCACCACTTCTCAACATTGACCCGCCCAGCATGCCCGTACCCGCTGCAAGTCGGCTTCGGTATCGACCCCCGCTGGCGGAGCCACACTGGCCAGGGCCACATGAATCCGGTGGCCGTGATAAAGTGCCCGCAACTGCTCCAGGCATTCGAGGCTTTCCCAAGGGCTGGGTTGCCACTGCACATACTGCCGCAAAAAGCTCACTCGATAACCGTAAATACCAATGTGCCGGTAATAACTTGCATCGTCGGGCAAGGTTTGTACGGGTGCTGTCTGGGCAGCGAAGCAGTCTCGTGCCCAGGGTATCGGGGCCCGGCTGAAGTACCCCGCCAGCCCCGCCTCATCAAACACGACCTTGACGACATTGGGATTAAACAACTGCTCTGGCGTATCGATTCTCTCGCACAGGGTTGAAATGCTCGCTTGTACCGAGTGCGCCAGATTATCGGCAACCTGATCAATCAGCACGGGGGGGATCAGGGGTTCATCTCCTTGAACGTTAACCACTATGTCCGTCTCGGCAAAGCCCAGTGTATCAACCACTTCGGCGAGCCGATCGGTTCCCGAGGGATGGGTCGCCCGGGTCAAAACCACTTCCGCGCCAAAAGCCCGACAAGCGGTTTCAATGCGGGCATCATCCGTGGCAACAATCACCCGATCAGCACCGGATCGACGGGCCTGCTCGTACACGTGCTGGATCATGGGTTTACCGGCGATATCCAGCAAGGGTTTACCGGGCAGTCGCGTGGATGCGTAGCGGGCAGGAATAATTACTGAAAATGACATGATAACCACCTCAAAGTCGCGGCTAGCCTTTGTTCAAGCGTTCATCCACTGTGAGCGTACGCCCTTCCTGCTCCAGCATAACGGGAATGCCATCGCGCACGGGAAAGGCTATTCCGTCGGCCCGACAAATCATTTCCTGTTTTTGTGCGCTGTAGGTTACCTCCCCTTTACATATTGGGCAGGCCAATACGGACAGCAGTTTCTTATCCATGCTTTTCTCCAGAACTCATTCAGATAACTCGGTTTGACTAGGTATCGTTGATGGCTTCACAAACAGGCCCAGCTTGCGACAGATGTCCTGCGTAATATCAGCCGATAACTCGGCAACCACCGGCAATGCCCATGCATTGTCAAGGCCCAGGTGAGCGCACTTAACGGCATCTTTCTCTGTCATCACAATCCACTGGCCTTTTTCGATAAGGCTGAAGTCCTGCGACTGATACTGATGATGATCCACAAACGGATGTTCTATGACCTCGGCCCCGTATTGGCGCAATAGCTCAAAAAAACGTCCAGGATTGCCAATGCCCGCATAAGCATGCAACCGCTGCCCCTTCAGTGAATCCAGGCTCAGTCGCTCCCCCTGTCGATCGCCCAGACCAATCAGGTCGCCCGCAACCAACGTCATGCAGACAAGCGGCGCGGCAGTCACTGGGGCTTGCCAGTCACCGCCATTTCGCACCAGATAATCCACCGATTGCAAGCGCGAAGGCGGCTCTCTGAGGGGGCCGACCGGCAGCAGGTGGCCATTGCCCAAACCGCGAACGCCATCTACCACACAGATCTCGTAATCCCTGGGCAGTGCGCCATGCTGCAATCCATCATCACACAACAGCACATCAACCTGCTGCTGTCGCAACAACGCATGCGCGGCGTCAAGTCGGCGCGGGGCCACCACTACCGGGCAGCCGGTTTTTTCCCACAGCATTCTGGGCTCATCACCCACGAGCCCGGCCGGCGTATCGGGCCCGACGGTGAGCGGATAATGGTTTGACTTGCCACCGTAACCTCGGCTAATGACTCCTACGCGAATCCCCCGTCGTGTCAACTGTTCAACCAGATGCACGACCAGCGGGGTTTTTCCGGTGCCGCCAACGCTAAGGTTGCCCACCACCACCACAGGTACCGCGAGCACTTCGGCTCGCACTCGTTGCTGGCGTTTTTTTTTCAGCCACACAACGAATCCGAACAGCAGCGCCAAAGGCGTCATCAACCGCAACCAACCGGCCGATGACCTGTACCAGGCACGATTTACCCGTTCATGCAACCATTGGCCGACACTCATATGGCCTGGCCGCTATTCGGCAAACTGCATGCGATGCAACTGCGCATACAGCCCGCCTTGCAGCAGTAACTCTCGATGCGTGCCTGATTCAATGACCTTGCCTTCATCCATTACCATGATCAGATCGGCGTTCTCGATAGTTGAAAGACGATGGGCAATAACGAGGGTCGTGCGCCCTTTCATGACCGCATCCATGGCCGCCTGAATATGTCGTTCGGACTCGGTATCCAGTGCGGAGGTCGCCTCATCAAAAATCAAAATCGGTGAATCCTTGAGCAAGGCGCGGGCAATCGCCAGACGCTGCCGTTGACCGCCGGAGAGCAGCACCCCGTTGTCACCTATCACGGTCTCCATGCCCTCGGGAAGCTGTTCAATAAAACTCAGGGCATGGGCTTTGCGAGCAGCATCGCGCACCTGTTCGTCAGAGGCATCATAAAGCCCGCCATAGGCAATGTTGTGGCGAACCGTATCGTTGAAAAGCGTGACCTGCTGGGTCACGAGCGAGATCTGCTGGCGCAAGTCGTACAACGAATACGCATCAATGGATTTGCCGTCCAGAAGAATATCGCCGCTGACCCGCTCATAAAAGCGCGGAATCAAACTGGCCAGCGTGGATTTACCACTTCCCGATCGCCCGACCAAAGCCACGGTCGACCCCGCCGGTATGTGCACACTAATGCCGTCGAGAATCCAACGCCCCTCGGTGCCATAGCGGAACCGGACATCACGAAACTCCAGGTCGCCCCGCACCCTGCGATCCGCAAGCGCGGTTCGACCAGGGTCGTCTTCTTCGTGAAGATCCAATACGCTAAACAAGTCTTTTGCCGCCGCAACCCCTCGCTGAATGGTGGCATTTACCTGAGTCAGTTGCCGGATTGGCTTGGCCATGGTTGTGGCTGCAGTAATAAAGGCGATAAAGCTGCCTGCGGTCATGTCACCCTGAACTTCGGGTGCAAGGGCCAGCCACACCAGAAATGCAATGGAAACCGATATCAGCACCTGCACCACGGGGGTGCTGGTCGCTTTGGTCATTTCCATTTTCAGGCTCTGACGCAGGTTATTCTGGCTGGCAGTTTTGAATCGTTCCCTTTCATAATCTTCGCCACCAAAGATTCGTACCACGCGGTACCCGTTCAACGCCTCTGAAGCCACATGGGTAACGTCCCCCATCGAGTTCATGATCCGCTGGCTAAGCATGCGAAAACGCTTGCTGACGGCCGCCACCACCAAACCAATCAAGGGGCCTACGCACAGGAAAATCAGCGTCAGACGCCAGTTTTCGTACAGCATCACGCCAATAAGCCCCACCACAGTCAAGCCTTCGCGCACCGACACCGTGATGGCATCGGTGGCGGCTCCGGTCACCTGAGACGCATTGAAGGTCAGCTTGGAAACCAGATGCCCCGGATTGTTTGCATCGAAAAAACGGCTGGGCAATCGAAGGTAACGAAAAAACACCTCCTGGCGAATCTGGTGCACGATATTGGAACCCACTTTGGCAATAAAATAGCTGCCCAAAAAAGCGCCTATCCCTCGCAACAAAAACACACCAATGATGATTAAAGGCACCAGTATCCGACTTTCCTCCGTAGGTGCCTGGATCGCCCCCACCAGGTAGTCCATGGACTTTGCCATCAGGGCGCTGGCAGAGGCGTAAATCGCGTTGCCAATAATGCTGATGATAAACATCCACTTAAGCGGTGCCAGGTACTTGAGAAGGCGGCGATAGACTTGCCAGTTGCTGCTATCCGGGGCATCTATCGGACTGGGGAGTTTGGAATTGGGTGGTACATCTACTTGGGTCATAAAAACAGGACACTATCCTCAACCGCGACAGGGTCGCTTATAACACAGGGTCTATTCATTAACCCGTTGCGTTGTAATCCGCAGCTGCACAAATCCCAGTTTGCCTGCCACATCCATCGCTCTGACTACATATTCGTGGGGCGTCTTCGCATCCGCAGTAATGATGAAAGGGAGTTTCTTGTCACCTGCCGAAACTTTTTCGACCGCGCTTTTGAGTGTTTCACCACTGTTGTTGACCAGCGACTGATCATTGACGCTATAGTCGCCTTTTTCGTTAATCACCACTTCGATCAGTCGCACCTGGCTTTTGGAGGTCTCCCCATTGGCTTGCGGCAGTTCAATTTCAAGGTGACTCTCTTTGGTGAAGGTAGTCGACACCATAAAGAAAATCAGCAGCAGAAACACCACGTCAATCAGTGGGGTAAGATTGACGGATACCTCATCACTTATCTGACGCTTGAATTTCACTTCTTCGCTCCATCTGTATCGACTTCACGATCACCATGCACCACTTCAACCAGCTTCACTGCTTCCTGCTCCATGCTGATCACCAGTTCATCCACCCGACGCATGAAGTAACGATGGAAAATCAGCGCGGGTATGGCAACCGTCAAACCGGCAGCGGTGGTAATCAGGGCCTTGGAAATCCCGCCCGCGAGAGAGGCCGCGTTGCCCGCACCTTCGAGTTGCAACTGGGCAAACACTTCGATCATGCCAATAACGGTTCCAAGCAGCCCAAGCAATGGAGTAATGGCGGCAATGGTGCCAAGCGCCGTCAAGAAACGTTCCATTTCATGCACGACATGACTGGCCTCTTCCTCGATGCTTTCCTTCATGATTTCCCGCCCGTGCTTGGCGTTGGCCAGTCCGGCCGCCATGATTCTGCCCAGCGCGGTAGATTCCTTGAGCGCCTTGAGCTTGCGGGAATTGAGTTCCTTGGTCTTGATCCAGCCCCACAACTCTTGCAGCACGCTTGGCGGTGCGATACGTGAAATACGCAAGGTCCAGAAACGTTCGATAATTATGGCCAGTGCCAGCACGGAACATAACAGGATGGGAATCATGATGATCCCGCCGGGTTTTAGCATCTCGAACACAGAGTCGCTCTCCTTTTTATTCGACAACCGGTAGTGATGGGTGCGCACATTCTCAAAGCGCGATACTTTACCACACAATTCAGTAGTTATAGCAGAACCCTGCCTTTTGCCCACCACAGCATTGCATCAACCCCGTTAAAGGCGGTTCGGAGGCGCTCGATCAGGTTCTTCGCGCATTATAATGACAACCAAGGCCAAAGGAAGGATTACGGCAGAGAGGCTGGCTCGACGCCTGGATTGGCCCAAAATGGCATTACGGGGTTTCGTGAGGTCTGTACCGGGGTTAGTAGCACTCCCTGTTCGTTCCACACAAAAAAGACAGCCCCTTTATCCGCTGTATTCAATTGCACAGCTCCTGATGCGCTGACGCGTGCTCGCACCTTTTGGTGCGGATGACCAAAACGATTCAAGTAGCCGGCAGAGTACACTACCTGATCCGGTCGGGTTCTGTTGAGAAGAGCGCTGCTGGTCGCCGTTTGGCTGCCGTGATGACCGGCAATCAACACATTTACAGGAGCCACCTGTATGGCCGGATCGGTGAGCAACTTCAATTCCCCGGCAATGGACAAGTCTCCGGTGATCAACATCGACCAGTCATTGACCTGCAACAGAACAACACAGGATCTGTCATTGGCCAGCAAGTTGCCGGCATCTGCCGCAATCACTGTCGCGCTGGCTTCAAGCCCCCCCTGGCGTGCGTGCCAGATTACACCAGGGCGACACGCCTCGATCTGCACCTTCACCCCCAAGCGCTCCGGTTCACCGCTTTGCACTACAGAAGGCGCCAGATTTTCCAGCACGTACGCCAAACCGCCCCCATGATCCGCGTCACCATGACTGATCACCACCAGCTCAGTTACTGGTTTTCCGCGAACCCGGTACCAAGGCATCACCGCCGACTTGAACACGGCGTACTCCTCGTTGCCGTACCCGAGGTCATAAAACATGACCCGCCGACCGGCGCGCATTGCCACCGCCAACCCCTGCCCCACATCGAACACAACCACCTCGACCGGTGGCTCAGGCTCTGCCTGATAGCTGCCAAACACCAACGCTATCCACAAGCAGCCTAACAGTGAAAAGAGCGTCATGCGGGCCGAGATCAACACCCCCAGCCCCAGAAAAACGCAAAGCGCCAGCAGCCAGACCGCCGTACCATCCGCATTCGGCGAAGTGCCGTACCAAAGTGCCAAATCGACGTCGAAACAGGTCAGCCAGTGCCGCAACACAATGAGACTGTCGTTGGCGATCTCAAAGGCGATCGTTCGCAGGGTTTCATGCAAGCTACCAGCACCCCAACCAATCACCGCCAGCGGTACAGTTACGCTGGTTACCAAGGGGATCGCCACCAGATTGGCAACCAGCCCCGTCACCGAAACGGGCAACCCCAAAAACAGCAAGGCGGGCATCAGACCAACAAAGATAAACCATTGAGCCAACAGCAATGCACTGAACTTGTTGATTGAACCCTGTCGCCATGCGAACCCGGCAATCAATACGGCGACCGCGCCAAAGGAAAGCCAGAATCCGTAATCAAGGACACTGGCAGGATCAACCATAAGCACCAGAAACAGCGCAATCACCCAGCTCGCTTGTGGTGCCTGGCGCACACGCCACAAACGGCATAACACAAACACAGATACCATAATCCAGGCACGCTGCGTTGAAACTGGCAATCCGGCCAGCAACGCATAGCCACCGGCAAAAAGCAGCGCCCCCAGCGCCGGCAAGAGCGTCATGGCTCTACTGATTGCGCCTGACTGCAGACTTGCGAGGCCAGCTCCAGCGACGATCAACGCGCTTCCTGCCCGTCCACCCCACCACCCGAGAAGCGCCATAAGCCCTACGTGCATCCCGGAAATCGCCATGAGGTGCAAGGTGCCGGTGGCGGAGAATAGCTCCCAGTCCTCCTCGTCAAGCTGGCTTCTGTCGCCCGAAATCAACGCGTGAATAATGGCCCCTTCCTGCCAGTAGCGGGTCTGCTCAAACAGCCGGGAAAGAAATGCCAGCCGCCACGCCCAGTAGCGGCAATACAGCCGGCACTCATTACGCGCGCCCTGGTCAATGGCTGTTGATGACTTCACGCTACCTTGAGCGGCGATGCCTCCACGATAGAACTGCCGATCAGCGTTTGGCGCAAAGGGATTGGCGAGCCCGCGCGGGCGCTTCAGCGTCACGCGCAGTGAAGCTTGGGCCGCCACCATTAACGGCGCATCCGATGCCGGTGAGCGATACTGATGCAGCCGAAGGCGGGCTCCCGCCGGCAGGCTTTCGCTGGGGTAGAGCAGACAAAAATCAAAGCGAACGCTTTGGGAGTCAACACCGGGAACCGAGCATACAAATCCGGTGACCAGAAAATCGCGCCCCTCGCTTGCCATCGGCAATCGTGCCCCAAGGCTTTCGTGCGCCTGCTGATTTGCCCAGGCCGCACCAAGCACTAACCCAGAAAAGGCCCACCTCACTTTAGCCGGCAAGGGTGCCAGCACTAACGGCAAGGGTACCAGCAGCCAACACCAAACCGGTAGCAACTGCCCATGCCAATAAAGTAAGATTACTCCGCCTGCAAATGCCATCATCCATGATTTCATTTGAACTTCCCTGTTTCTGATCGATACTGAGAAATCCTTCCCAGGAGCCGATTCAGGTTGACGCTGTCTGACTAGTTACTAACTGAATGCAAACCACATGGCAAAACATCTTTTCAAGAAGTTCATTCCCGACCCCGAAAAAATAAAAAACAACAAATCGCTACAGTTTCTTGGCGACATTCTCCACGACCCCAATCTCTGGCACCTTAACCGCCACTCGGTATCCAAGGCTTTTCTCGTCGGGCTCTTTTGTGCCTCGATTCCCATGCCGTTTCAAATGGCCTTGGCGGCAGTGATTGCACTTCGCGTCAACTGCAACATGCCAATCTCGGTAGCCCTGGTCTGGATCACCAATCCGCTGACCATGCCCCCGATTTTCTATTTCAACTATCTGGTCGGCGCATTTATCTTGCAAAAAGACAAGGTCTATCAGGAATTCACTTTGAGTTGGGAGTGGCTCTCCCGTGAGCTGGTGGATCTGGCTGTCCCCCTTTACCTTGGCTCCGTGGTTGTCGGACTGGTAACAGGCGGGATCAGCTACATCGTCATCAAGATGTTGTGGCGGCGATCAGTGATCCACCGCTGGGAAGAGCGCAAGGCCAAACGCCGTCAGGCCAAAACGGGCTAACTTGAGTGTACGAGTCGCCCGGCTTCCAGTTTTACTACCCGATTGAGACGCTTGGCAAGGCGCTGATCGTGCGTCACCACTACAAAGGCCGTGTCGTGACTCGCTTGCAGCGAGAAAATCAGCTCCTGAACTTTCTGCGCGGTAGTTTCATCAAGGTTGCCTGTCGGTTCATCCATGAGCACACACTGGGGATGGTTAACCATTGCCCGGGCAATAGCAACGCGCTGGCGCTCGCCCCCTGACAATTCTGAGGGTTTGTGACTGATGCGTGCACCAAGTCCTACCAGAGAAAGCAATTGCGCAGCCTTCTCTCTGGCGATCGCCACAGTGTCGCCACCAATAAGGGCCGGCATGGCCACGTTCTCAAGCGCGGTAAACTCCGGCAGCAAATGATGAAATTGATACACTATGCCTACGTACCTGTTGCGAATCAGGCCGCGTTTTTTCTCGTTGAGACTGGCGTAATCGTAGCCCGCGATACTGACGCTTCCCGAGGTTGGTAGATCAACCCCCCCAAGAATATTCAGCAAGGTAGTTTTTCCGGCACCGGAGCTTCCCAAAATGGCAACCGACTCCCCCTTCGACAAGCTGAAATCAATGCCATTGAAAATGGTAAGGCTACCCTTCCCCTCCGGGTAGATCTTCGTCAGTGCCTGCGCTTTCAGCACGAACTCATCGGTATTGCTTTGTAAATTTGTCAAAGTCTGGCCCTGTGTCACCTTCGTCTATTCGTATCTGAGTGCTTCCGCCGGTACGATCCGGGCGGCACGCCAGGCAGGGTACAAAGTAGCCAGCAAGCTCATGATAAAACCCGTACCACACACAATGGCCACATCCACCCACTGCAATTCTGACGGCAGGTAGCTGATAAAGTAAACGTCGGCACTGAGAAACTGATGGTTAAGTACACCTTCGAGCCAACTGATGATGCCGCTCACATTCAGTGAGAGCAACACACCAAACAAGGTTCCCAGCAAGGTGCCTATGCAGCCGATCAAGGCGCCCTGAACGATAAAAATCGCCATGATGGCAGAGGGTGACGCCCCCATGGTGCGCAAAATGGCGATATCGGGCGTTTTGTCGGTCACCACCATCACCAGCGTCGAGACGATGTTAAAAGCGGCCACAGCGACAATCATCATCAACAACAGGCCAATCATGGTTTTTTCCATCTTGATGGCCTGGAACAGATTGCCGTGGGTACGTGTCCAGTCACTCGAATAGTAACCCTGAGGCAGTTCGCTGAGTATATTGCGCACGATACGGGGGGCATTGAGCAGATCATTGACCTTGATCCGCAACCCGTCGACCCCGGATTCCATGCGCTGCATCTTGCGGGCGTCATCGAGGTGAATAAAGGTAAGAGTACTGTCGAGCTCTGCGCCGACTTTAAATATACCCTGCACCACAAAGCGCTTCATGCGCGGAAAGACTCCGGCCGGGGTCAGTGCTGCGTCAGGCAGCACAACGGTCACCTTGTCACCAATCCCCAGTCGCAAATGGCTCGCCAGCAGCTCACCAATAACGATGCCAAACTCGCCGGGCTCAAGGCTGTGCAAACTTCCTTCTACCATGTGCTGTGAAATGATCGAGACCTGATCCTCTTCATCGGGCAACACGCCGTTCATCATGATGCCGCGAACGCCACCGCCATGGGTCACCATGCCTTGTGCCTGAATGAAGGGTGCTGCCGCAAGCACATCGGGACGCGCCGATACCCTGGCATCAAGTTCCTGCCAGTCCTGCAGCCCGGAGAAATGCGCCAGGGTGGCATGGGGCACCATGCCGAGAATGCGTTGTTTAAGTTCACGGTCAAAGCCGTTCATGACGGAAAGCACGGTAATAAGTACCGCCACCCCCAGCGTCAGCCCGATCATGGAGCTTAACGAGATGAACGAAATGAAATGATTTCGACGCCTGGCGCCGGTATATCGCAGGCCAATAAAGGCAGAGTATGGTCTAAACATAGGCGGGCATTAGAGCACACCAGATTTAAAAACAATAGACCCAAAATAGGCTAAATTTGATGTTAAACTCAAGGTTGCTAGTATTTAATTCAAGCATTTGCGGAGACGACTTTGCCCACCCGTTCCCCCCCGACCGATACCAAGGATAGCGCCGACGATCGTCGTCAGTATTTCCGTATCCAGGACACCGCCTCGATCAAGCTCCAACCTATTGGGCCGAAGGATTCAGCGGCAAGCTGTTTCCAAAACAGCCCCCAGCTCACACTGCTTAGCGAACTGGCCCTGGTCGATCTGGAGGGCAGACAATTGCTGGGCCAGCTTAACGAACATGACCGGACGCTGGGTGCGTATCTCAAAAACATCAACCGCAAATTCGACGTGCTTTCGCGCTTGTTCATTCAGACATCCATGCCCCTTGAGGCCTCGTCAGTAAAAGAGATCGATCTGAGCGAAGGTGGCGTTTCCTTCGTCTGGCACGAACCTTTTCACTCGAACCAACGCATAGCAGTGCAACTTATCCTGCTGCCCGAATATGTAGGTCTGACGCTTGCTTCGCGCGTGAAGTCCTGCCTTAAGGATAAAACCCCATCGCAAAGCAGCGGCTTTAGTCTGCATCTCGAGTTTGAGGAGACCAGCGAGAACGAACGCCATCTGATCGCAAAACATGTCATCCGCACCCAAAGCAGAGAGCGACAACGAAGAAAACTCAATGCGGATTACCCCTAACCGTCCCAGTCACAGGAGTGAAAGTTATGCACAAGCATCTCGTTGTACTGTTGTTAATCGCCATCTGGCCATTTACGATCCACGCGCAAACCCTCAAAATACCGGTTTCGCAACAGGGTCAACACAGCCAGGACATGAATCTTCCCCGCAAGGGAATGAGCACATCGCAAGTTGTCTCGCTGTTTGGCGAACCAGAGCATCGGGCCGCCCCGGTCGGAACTCCGCCTATAAGCAAATGGACATACACGGCGTTTTCCGTGTATTTCGAGAACCAGACCGTCATTCACACGGTCCTGCATCCAACACAAAATGTGAGCCCAAAAACAAGTGAGTCCGATGCCGATAACTGATGCCAAAACGAAACCGCTACTGCCACCGGAGTGGGCACCGCAGTCTGCCATAATGTTGACCTGGCCACATTCAGATACAGACTGGGCCGATTTGCTCGATGAAGTTGAACCCGTGTATTTCGCCATTGCACGGGAGGTCCTCAAGCGACAAGCACTCGTTGTCAGCTGCGCCGACGAAAAACACCTCGAAACCCTGATTACCACGATTGAATCCTGGCCGGAAAATCGTTATCCGGTGTTGTCGTACCTGATTGACTCCAACGACACCTGGGCCCGGGATCATGGTCCCATTACCGTTATCGAGAACGGTCAGCCGATTCTGCTCGACTTTCAGTTCAATGCCTGGGGCGGAAAGTTTGATGCCTGTAAAGACAACCTTATCAACGGCCGTCTGCATCAGGCCGGAGCCTTTGGCGCAACCCCGCTCAGAACCATGAATCTTGTGCTCGAAGGCGGCTCTATTGAATCCAACGGTGAGGGTGTGCTGCTGACGACCAGCCAGTGTCTGCTTACTGACACCCGAAATCCCGGAAGTACCAAGGAAGAGATCGCAGCCCACCTGAAAAAGGTGTTCGGCCTGAAGGAAATATTATGGCTGGATCATGGCTATCTCGCGGGGGACGACACCGACAGCCACATCGACACCCTCGCCCGCTTTTGTGCACCCGGCCTGATCTGTTACGTGGGCTGCGATGACCCTCACGATGAGCACTACGAAGCCCTGAGTCAAATGGAGGCAGAACTCAAAGCCTTCAGGCAAGCAGACGGCGCACCCTATCGTTTGGCCCGGCTCCCGCTACCGTCCGCCATTTATGATGGCGAAGACCGGCTTCCGGCCACCTATGCCAATTTCCTCATTATTAACGGCGCGGTTCTGGTGCCTATTTATACCGTCGCTGAGGATGCCGAGGCATTGGAGGTTCTTGCAACCTGTTTTCCCGATCACGAAATTGTGCCCATTTACTGCACCCCTTTGGTTAAACAACACGGCAGCCTGCATTGCATTACCATGCAACTGCCTGAAGGAGTAATCGCGCCGCTATGAGTTCTCTGTCACCCGTCAAGGGTGTTGCCCCCGAATCGACTGCAACCCTGCAGGTCGCCGCCATTCAGCAAACCTGTGGCAGCAACAAACAACAAAACCTGGATGCCAGCCTTGCCGCCATAGAGGTCTGTGCCAAAGCCGGCGCCCGGCTTGTCGTGCTGCAAGAGCTGCACGCCACCCCGTACTTTTGCCAAACCGAGGAAACCCGTTTTTTTGATCTGGCGGAAACCATCCCCGGCCCCACGACCGATCGCATCGCCGCCGCAGCCAAAGCACTCAAAGTGGTGATCGTGGCCTCGATATTTGAGCGACGAGCGCCCGGCCTTTACCACAACACAGCGGTCGTATTTGAAAGCACCGGTGAAATAGCGGGCATCTACCGTAAAATGCATATCCCCGATGACCCCGGCTTCTATGAAAAGTTTTATTTCACCCCGGGCGACGCAACGGTCAATGCGAGCATGCGCGCCTTCCCTGGTACAAGCCAACTGCCGGCATCCGGTTTTGCTCCCATTCAAACCAGCGTGGGCAAGCTGGGTGTGCTGGTCTGCTGGGATCAATGGTATCCCGAAGCGGCACGCCTTATGGCGTTGGCCGGGGCGGAGCTCTTGATCTACCCGACGGCAATCGGCTGGGAGCCCAATGAAGATGAAGCCGAGAAAAAGCGCCAGCAGGAAGCCTGGATCACCATTCAACGCGCCCACGCTATCGCCAATGGTGTGCATGTGATTGTGCCTAACCGTACCGGTCATGAAGCCGACCCGTCGGGCGCCAGTGAGGGTATCGATTTTTGGGGACACAGCTTCATTTGCGGCCCGCAAGGCGAATTCATTGCAACCGCCGCATGCGACAAACCCGAAAACCTGATCGCGACACTCAATATGGCCCGCAGCGAGGCGGTTCGCCGCATCTGGCCTTATTTGCGCGATCGCCGTATCGATGCCTATGGCGAACTCACCAAACGCTATATCGACTAACTCCCACCCTGTCTGGCGCAGGCTTTGCGTAAGGTAACGGCACGCCCCATGAAAACACCGATCAAGGCAACCATTGCCGAAATTGAAAAAATCGTTCTGGGCAAGGAACCGCAGATCCGGCTGGCGCTTACCTGCCTGGTCGCCAAGGGGCATCTGCTGATCGAAGATCTGCCGGGCATGGGCAAGACTACCTTGTCTCACGCCATTGCGCAGGTGCTTGGCCTGTCCTATCACCGCATACAATTCACCAGCGATTTGCTTCCGGCGGATCTCCTGGGTGTTAACATCTTCGACAAGCAAAAAAACGATTTCACCTTCCACCCTGGCCCCTTGTTCGCTCAACTGGTGCTGGCCGATGAAATCAATCGGGCACCTCCCAAGGCACAAAGCGCCCTGCTTGAGGCCATGGAAGAACGGCAAGTCAGCCTGGAGGGAGAAACACGCCCGCTACCCGAGCCCTTCTTCGTGATTGCCACCCAAAATCCGCTGGAGCAGTCGGGCACTTACCCCTTGCCCGAAAGCCAGCTTGATCGCTTTATGATGAAAATCAGTCTTGGGTATCCCGATTCGCTGTCGGAAAAACAGCTCCTCAAGGGGGCAGACCGGCGCGAAATGATTTCGTCACTTGGCACCACCTTGCCGCCCGACCTGTTGATGGAAATGCAGCAGAGCCTGGACAAAATCGCCGCCTCCGATGCCATTATTGACTACATTTACCGCCTGGTAACCCATACACGGCGGACCGAGGGGTTCGGTCACGGTCTCTCTCCCCGGGCCGGCCTGGCACTGTTACGTGCCGCCAGAGCCTGGGCGATGATCGATGGCAGGCACTACCTGTTACCGGATGATGTTCAGGCCGTACTGCCATCGATCGTCGAGCACCGGCTTGCCAGCGGGGCATCCTTGGGTCAGCCGCTGTCCCATGCACTGATCAAAGCCGTGGATATCTTCTGAGGCACTTGTTGAGGTTTCCTGCGATCACCCCCATTAAGGCAAATACGTTCTTGTTTTACCCGTTATAACAGGGTCCTGACTAACCACCGACCAAGGAACTAGCTTATGTCTGACACTAAACACTGCAAACTTCTCATTCTGGGCTCGGGCCCGGCGGGTTACACGGCCGCCGTTTATGCAGCGCGCGCCAACCTTAACCCGGTAATAATCACCGGCATACAGGCCGGCGGCCAGCTTACCCAAACGACAGACGTAGACAACTGGCCGGGCGACCCCGACGGCGTGCAAGGCCCAGAGCTGATGCAGCGCATGCAGGCTCATGCGGAGCGCTTTGAAACGGAAATCATTTTTGACCATATCAACGCCGCCGACCTGAGCAAAAAACCCTTTACCCTCACCGGCGATTCGGGCACCTACACTTGCGATGCACTCATCATCGCCACAGGCGCCTCGGCCCAATACCTGGGGCTGGATTCTGAGGAGAAATTCAAGGGGCAAGGCGTGAGCGCCTGCGCGACCTGTGATGGCTTCTTTTACAAAAAGCAGAAAGTCGCCGTCATTGGTGGCGGCAATACCGCTGTGGAGGAAGCCCTTTACCTGTCAAACATTGCGGCAGAAGTCACACTGGTACATCGTCGCGACAAACTCAAGTCAGAAAAAATCCTGCAAGACAAACTGTTCGAAAAAGCGCGCAATGGCAATGTGACTATCGAATGGAATCATCATGTGGATGAAATACTGGGGGATGGCACCGGTGTTACCGGTTTGCGCATCAAGCACACCCAGACCGGCGAAACCAAAGAAATCCCGCTGGCGGGCGTCTTTATCGCCATTGGCCACAAGCCCAATACCGAACTCTTTGCAGGGCAACTGGATATGGATAACGGCTACATACGGGTCAAATCCGGCCTGCATGGCAACGCCACCGCCACCAGCATTGATGGCGTGTTCGCCGCCGGCGATGTCACCGATCAAACCTACCGCCAGGCCGTCACATCCGCCGGAATGGGCTGCATGGCGGCACTGGATGCCGAGAAATACCTGGACAATCTGGCTGGCTAGGCTGCTATAACGCCGACGCATGTGGTCACTCAAACCAGCCTCCCGCACAAGCCGCTGCCTGCGCTTGTGCGGGCCCTTGTCCAAACGACAGAAGGTCATTTGACCCGCTTGTAATACACATCCTGATTCACAGTGCGCTGTCCATGACGCGTGTAGTAAAACCTGATCTGACTGTTGTCGGGCGAAATCTGGTAATGATAGACATACCCCTGATCCTGGCTTGAACCATCCTGAGCCGATGGAAACACTTTGAAAACCAAGGATCGCCCTTCAAGTCGCCCCTCACCTTTGTAGCTTTTCCACTGCCCAGTGGTGTCATCGGGCCAGGCCGCAATAACCACGCAGTCGTCCCCGTTTTGCCAGATATGCACCCGGCCAATCTGCTCACGACTACCGTTAAAACTCCAGCTTCCAGCAATATTCACCGGTAAATTAACCTCTTGCGGAGATTCTTTCACTACCGGCTCTGAACCCGCTACTTTATTACCGTGCCACCGGGAGCTTGGCTCGGCATTGTTGTACCCCCAC